>JAVKSM010000153.1:0-5269 GCA_039583705.1 Pseudonocardiaceae bacterium | reverse complement strand
GCGACGCGCCGGAGCTGAGGGGGTGTCGATAGGCGATCTGCTGGCGCTCACCGGCATGACGCGCCCCACCCTCTACCGCCACCACCTACGCGCCTCCGCCAGGGCCGGACGCGCCGGGCGGACCCGACGCGGCCGCTGGCGCGCCCTGACCCCCTCGGACGAACCGGGACGGGACGGCAAGCACCCACCGCCCCGGCATGGCTTCCTGACCTGGCGCGGGTGTGCGCCCGCTTCCCCCGCACGATCAGCTCGCAGAGCGCCGAGCGGTTGGCGCGGCTGCTGCGCCCCGGATAGCTGATCCGGGTAGGTGACAAGGTGAGCGCACCCGATTGTGCCCGGGGCCGCTCACCTTGTGGGAGGGGGGGTTAGAGGGGGTTGGGTTCGATGTCGATGCGGCTGTAGTCGAAGCTGGCGCGCTGCCGTGGTGGGCGTCGATGATGACGGCGGCGAACAGGAACCGCAGCACCGCGTTCAGCCGCTCGACCTCTCCGGTGGTGGCCAGTCGCTGCCAGGATGCCCGGGCGTCGGGGCCGACCAGGCCGGCCAGCACCTCGGTGGTCGGGCCGCACGATCGTTTTGCGTTGCAGGGCGGTGATGCGCTGTTCCACGGTCTTGCGCATCTGCCGGTACTCGCGGGTGGACGGTTTCGCGGTGGGTCCACATGTCCTTCAGCTCGGCTAGTGTAGCGTCTTGCAATTGGCTTTACGGTACGTTAGGCTGTAGGGCATGAGCCGAGCAGCGGCGCCGTTGGCGATATCCGATGGGCAACGAGAAGTCTTGAAAACCCTGGCCAGGTCACAGAATGCGGCGCATCGTGTGGTGCAACGGGCCCGGACATTGTTATTGGCCGCGGACCGGGGTGTCGAGCTCCGAGATCAGCGAGGTGGTCGGGATATCTTGTCCGACCGTGCTGGCCTGGCGTGGCCAGTTCGAGAGAGACGGGCTGATCGGATTCGGTGAGGTGGCCAAGGGTCGAGGCCGGGCCGGCACGATGACCCATGATGACAAGCGCCACGGTACTACCACCCTGTTCGCTGCGTTGGACGTGCTCACCGGAACGGTGATCGGCCGCTGTCTACCGCAGCACCGCAACACCGAGTTCTTGAAGTTCCTGCGTATCATCGACCGCGAGGTGCCCCAGGGACTGCAGATCCACATGATCTGCGACAACTACGGCGCCCACAAGCATGCCAACGTCAAGGCGTGGCTGGCCAAGCACCCGTGGTTTCACCTGCACTTCACCCCCCGTCGGGCGGGCAGCGGCCAGGCTCAAGGACTTCCCGCACGCCGAGAAGATCCTCATGGAGGGTGGGGACCAACCCCAACTGGCACGACAGCGAGGTCGGGGCCCCGAGCCGACGAGAGCCAGCGCATCGCCTGGGACGAGCTGTGGCGTCGGGACGAGGCCGAGCCGGTCGCGGAGTAGGTCCGAGGCCCACGTGCCGAAGCTGGCGCGCACACCTCCGGCAGCGGGATCGACGGGCCGGCCGTGTGGTCCGCGGCAACCGCACTGCGGTGTAGCGGGGGAGCGCGTGGCGAGGCCGTCAGCGGTGCCGGGGGCCGTGCTGACCAGCGCGGCGAGGGTGACGGCGTCTTCGAGGGCCAGGCAGCCACCCTGGCCGAGTTCGGGGGTCATCGCGTGGGCGGCGTCTCCGATCAGGGCAACCCGGCCGGAGTGGAAGGCGGGCAGCGGCTCGACGAGCTCCATGACGTCGTGGTGCAGCACCTATCCCGGCGCCAGGCCGGCGAGGATGTCTGGGATCGCCTGGTGCCAGTTCCCGAAGCGGGCGCGCGGCTCCGCTGCAGGCCGGCACGTCTATGCCGTCATCGGGGGGCAGGGTTCCCGGTGACGACGCTGCGAACCACGGTGCCGGTCCGCAGCGCGCCCGGCGGCAGGCGCTGCACCAGCAGGCCGGCCAACTCGGCGCGGGCCAGCACGACCAGCGGCTCGGCCAAAGCGGTCCCGCGCCGCGTCGGCAATGTCGCTGCGCCCCAACCAGCGCCCGTTCGCCCTGCCGTCACGGTCCAGGCGACCACGAAGTCGCGCAGCGTGCGAGGGGTGAGTCGGGCCAGCCGGGACCGGCCGACCCGGCGATGGCGCCGCTGGAGACGTTGAAGCCTTTCACGTGCGACATCCGCACCACGCCCTCGCCGAGCCGGCGGTCTACCCGCGCAGCCCGGCGGCGGCCGGGACGGCGAGCAGCACGATGACCGCGACGGTCATCGCCGGCTCCTCAGCAGCAGCCGGTCGGGTCGCACCCGAAGCCGGTCATGCCGGAGACCTCCCGCCGGTGCAGCACGGCCGGACCGGCGACGGTCAGGGTCGTCGCCGGGGCGCAGTCGAACAGCGGCGCGCTGGCCGGGTCGACCGGCGCGGCCGGCTCGAGCAGATGGAACGCGCCCGCGTAGGGCTCTCGCGCGTAGATCTCGAAGCTCTTGGCGCACACCGCGGTCGGCATCCCGCGCGCGAACACGTGCTCGTCGTCGTCGAGCACGGCCTTGAACGGTCCGGAGTAGATGACCGCCTGCCCGTGGTCGCGGCACTGCCCCTGTTTGCCCTTGTAGGCGATGACCGTCACCGAGCGGAACTCGATGCCCTCGACGACCTGCCAGGGCGCGGCATCGCGTTTGACGAGGTGGATGCCGTGGAAACCGGCCCGCTCGAAGGCCGCCAGGAACTCCTCCTCCTGCAATGCCCCGGAGACGCACCCACCCCACAGCTCGGGATCCGCGCGCAGCTGGTCGGGAACCGACACCGAGCTGACGATGTCGGAGATCACCGCCCGGCCACCCCTGCGCAGCACCCGGAAGATCTCGTCGAACAGCGCGGTCTTGTGGTCCGTGGCTACCAGGTTGAGCACACAGTTGCTCACGACCGCGTCGACCGAGCCGTCGGCGACCAGCGGCGCCTCGGCGCGAAGCCGCTGCCGCTCGGCCTCCAGCGCGGCGAGCGAAGCCAGGTCGATGACCGGATGCTCGGCGATCCAAGCGCCGAGGGCGTCGAGGTCCAACGCGAGGTCCTGGATGCGGCCCTTGCGGAACTCGACGTTGCCGTGACCGATGCGCGCGGCGACCACCGGAGCCGCTTTGCGGGCCAGCGCGAGCATGTCGTCGTTGAGGTCGACGCCGATGATCCGCCCCGCCGCGCCGACGATCTGGGAGGCGATGAAGCAGATCTTGCCGCCGCCCGAGCCCAGGTCCAGCACCGTGTCGCCCTCGGTGAGGAAACGGCTGGGGTCACCGCAACCGTAGTCGCGCTCCAGCACCTCCTCCGGAATCACCGCGAGGAACCGGGGGTCGTAGTCGACCGGGCAGCACAGCGCCGGCTCGACGTCCAGGGCGGCGGCGCTGTAGCGCCGGGAGACGGCGTCCTCGGCGTCGGCGGCAGGGGGCACGGGGGGCACGGCGACCTCCAGAGATGAGCGGCCGGGGCTTCCGGTCAGGGTCTTCGCGGGGATTGTCGCAACAGTTTGGCAGGACGGTCGGGCGGACGCCGGGCCAGCGCCCGGTGCGGTTGGATGGGAACCTATGGTCGCACTCCCGCTACGTGATAATGCCGGCAACGGCCTGATGGACTTTCGTTTTCGCCACCGAGGCCGAGTTGGCGGACTTGGCCGACCGGGTGCCCATGCCGCTGTCGCTGGTCGTGGTCTTGCTCGCGGACACTGTGTTGATGATGCTCAACGCCTGGCGTGGGCAGTGGGAGGTGCCCGGCGGACTGCGCGAGGTCGGTGAGACCCCTCGACAGGCCGCGGTGCGGGAGTTGGCTGAGGAAACCGGCATCCGGACCACGAACCTGGCCTTCGTCGCGGTCGTTGAGTTCGACCTGCGGCTCCCGGGCCGCCGGGAGTTCGCGGCGGTCTATCGAACCGACCTGCGGAGTGCGCCGCAGTTGACCGTGAACGAGGAAGCGGTGGCCTTTCGCTGGTGGGACCCATGCTCGTCGATCAGCGGCGACATGAGCCCACTCGACGCCGAGATCATCAGGCGGGTGATCCAGGCACGAACCCGATGAACCAGGCAGTGGCTATGCTACCCCCGCGGGGCGGCCCCGGCGTCGCGGTGGCGTTCTCCGGGCGAATGATGTCGATGATCTCGTCGAGTCCGGCAAGGTTCGGGTGGTGGGTCCGGAGCGCGGTGAGGCGGATGGCGTGTGCTCGACGCTGGACCGGGCTGGAGTGGCCGGTGACCTGTGCTGCCAGGTTGCGGGCGTCGTCGAAGTGGTCTGCGGCGAGCAGCCCAGCCGCACGGTGGCTATGACCGCCCAGGTGACGTGGGCAGCCCGAGCAGGCGTAACCAGACCAGCCGACCCGCGCCTGGCTCTTGTCAGCCGAAGGCCATTGACGAGGTTGAGCGCCGCAGCGGTGACCTGCTCATGGTCACTGGGGAGGAGAAGGAGGACTGGTGGTGGCGTTACCGCTCCGAGTTCATTGGCCTCGCCAGGAACTCGTTGCCGAGTTAGCAGCCGCTTGCGGTGGTGCTCAGCTGTTCATGATGCGTCCGACCGACCTGCTTCGTCGTGCCGGCACGCTGAAGGTGGCGGTGCGCGCGGAGTCCGTGGATGAGGCGGAACGCGTCGGCCGGGAGGCCGCGCGGTCAACGTGGTCCTTGGCGGGTGTCGTCGCCCTCTTGGAGAGATTGGAGGAGGAGGGCTGGGAGCAAGCGCTGGTAATCCGTGTAGCGGCGGCGCGCGGCGGCCGGATTGGTCGCGAGGAAATCTACGACATCTGCGGCTACGGCGGTGACCGCATGCTTCGCGGGTTCGCCAAGCCGACTGCTCGGATCACCCGGGATCTGCAGGATGCCGGCCTGGTCGCACCGGACGTCGGGGCGGCTCTCGCGCCCATCTCCGTCGGCGGAGTCGCCGTGGCCTACCGGATCCCCGCGGAAATGGTCGCGATCCTGGCCGACGTGAAATCGAACCCGACGGCGACGGACAGGTGGAGACGGCGACGTAACACCCGCCAACCATGACGGTAGGGCCGTCGAGCGGTGATCACATAGCCGAAGGCGGCAGCGCCGGAGACGGCGGGCTGCGCATCGAGCGCGGCTAGCCTGGAACGTGTGTCACCATGATCACGGCCGGCTTGCGCCGCAACGCCGGCCTAGCCGTCGCCCCGCCGGCAGGGCGCGCTGGATGGCGAGACCCGCACCGCGTTGCGCGACGCGACCGCAGCGGGCGTTGACGCACTGGTGATCCGGATCGAGCAGCCGACGCGGGAGCTGCCGCTGCCCGGCGCCCGCGGGCCGTTGCGCCACTACGCCGGGC
>JAVKSM010000152.1:0-5491 GCA_039583705.1 Pseudonocardiaceae bacterium | reverse complement strand
GGGCCGGGGCCGCACGCGGGGGGACGGGGCCCGCAAGCGGGGCCGGAGCCGCACGCGGGGGCGCAAGCGGGGCCTGCGGCGCCGGCAGCGCTGCTGACGGTTCGGCCGCTCCGCGCGGCGACTCTTCCCCCAGCGCGGTGAGCATGCGCTGGTCCACCGGGGGTGGCGCCACCGGCTGAGCCACCGGCGACGTGTCGGCCGGGGTGTCCGCAAGCCGCGCGGGCGGCAGCCCGCGCAGCGCGTCCAGCAGCGCCTGGCCGTACAACCCGGCGTCAGCCAGCAGCCCGGCAGCCTCCGACAACCCGGAGGTGAAGACCGGCGGCTGCGTGCCGTCCGGGCCGTCAAGCGCGTCCACACCTCAGACGGTGGCACGTACCCCCGGCCCGGTCCAGTCCCACTGAGGCCGAACGGGTGCCGGTGCTCACCAGAGCACACACTGGTCATCCAGCGACGCTGGCGGCGAGGTCCAGTGTGTCGGGCACGTGCCCATACCTGACGACGAGCCGGTCGGCACCGGCTCGTCGTCAGGGTCGCCCTCACGGGAGCACCAGAGCCCGTCACGCAACTGGAGGCCGACGGCTGCCGGGTCGAGGCACACGCCGCGCGCACCCACGGCGCCCCGGTGCGCGTCGAACGCACCGACGCCGCCGAAGGTGCGATGGCAGGCCGCGCAGTGCGCGTGGTGCACCCCCGTCCAGGTCACATCACAGCCACCGCAGCTGACAACCTCCTCAGCCGCCCGCTCCTGACGCGACCGAGCGCGGGCGGTGCCACGAGTCACCGCCCGCATGTTAGGGCCGGACACCGACCCCACGTCGGCGACGCGCCGGGGAGCGCTGGCGGGGGATGACGGGGGATGGCCGGGGACTGCCCCGGCCGCATGTGCCGTGGATCACAAGATGTCCTGATCGTGGCTGGCGACAGTGACGGACATGGGACCGGGGAGACCGGCGGGGGGCGGTTACCAGCCCATTCCTCACCCTGCCCACGGGAGGTATAGCACGCCGCCGCGCCAGGCTGGCGCGCGCCTGAAGGCAACCCGAAGGAAACCTGAATCCCGGGGAGCGGGCCGCCCGTATCTTTTCGTGACGAAGGGACGAGCGCTCCCGCTCGCCTTTCCCGGAGGGGGAGAAGGACGACCACTCACACCCCGCCGGTCGGTTTTCCACAGAACCCGTCTTCGTGAAGGCTGCGGTCTGTGCCGACACCGGCCAGCGGAGTGGGGACTCCAGCGCAGCCGGCGCACCACCACCCACTCCAGGTAACCGCCAACGAAAGGGCAACACATGAAGAAGTTCGCTCCTCTCGCAGTGCTGTTCGGGCTGCTCACCGCGTTGCTGCTCGGTGGTACCGCCAGCGCCCTGGCAGCGACCCCCGATAGTGGCCACGGCAGCTTCACCTGCAACAACGTGGCCGGCGTCACCGTGGTCCAGTGCAGCGACGTCCTGGACAACGTCAAGGTGACGATCAACGGTAACCGCGTCCTCACCAACAACGAGCTGAACATCCTGTCCGGCGACCTCAACAACACCCAGCTGGACGTCCAGGACATCGACGTCACGGTCATCAACGCCTACAAGTCCTTCAACCCCCCGATCAACATCACGGTGCAGGACATCAACGTCTGCATCGCCTCCGTCTGCAGCTAGTCACCATCCGATCACGACCCTCTCGCCGGGGCCGGCAGCGTTCGGCGTCGGCCCCGGTGAGAGGTGAATGCAACGGGGCCGACACGAGGTGTCGGCCCCGTTGCAGCGTTCCAGCTTTCAACCCGATTCCGAGTCGTCTGATTCACGCTTCGTCGACCGGTCGGTTCGTCAGGAACTACTGCGGGCCTTTGCCGGAGCGCGCCTGCCGGCGGTCTTCCTGGGGGCCGGGCGCTTGGCGCGTTTCTCGGCGAGCAGTTCGGCGGCGCGTTCGTCGGACAGCGTCTCGACGCTGTCGCCCTTGCGCAGCGAGGCGTTGACCTCCCCGTCGGTGACGTAGGGCCCGAACCGCCCGTCGCGCACCACCATGGACTTGCCACTGCCCGGGTCGAGGCCCAGTTCACGCAGCGGCGCCCGAGGGGCCTGCCGGCCGTGCCGCTTCGGCTCGGCATAGATCGCGCGGGCCTCCTCGAGAGTGATCGTGAAGATCTGCTCCTCGGTCTGCAACGACCGGGAGTCCCGGCCCCGCCGCAGGTACGGACCGTAGCGCCCGTTCTGCGCGGTGATCTCCTCGCCGGTCTCCGGGTCGGTGCCGACGACCCGGGGCAGCGACATCAGCCGCAGCGCCGCGTCCAGGTCCACCGTGGACAACGACATGGACGAGAACAACGAGGCGGTGCGCGGCTTGCCCTTGGCGCCCGCTGGGAGCACCTCGGTGACGTAGGGGCCGAACCGGCCCTCCCTGGCGACGATCTCGTGCCCGGTCGCCGGATCGGCGCCCAGCGAGCGGCCTTCCTGCGGGGTCGCGAAGAGCTGCCCGGCGACCACGGGTGTCAGCTCGTCGGGCGGCAGGTCGTCGGGCAGGTTGGCCCGTTGGGACTCACCGTCGACGTTCCGCTCCAGGTACGGTCCGTAGCGCCCCACCCGGACCACGATGTCGTGGCCGGCGGTGTCGACGAAGAGCCGGATCGAGTTGACCTCCCGTGCGTCTATGCCCTCGAGGTTGTCCCCGACCAGCTTCTTCAACCCCCCCGAACGCGACACCGAACGCTCGCTGCCGCCGTCCCCGCCGTTGTCGCCTTCCCCGCCGAAATAGAACCGAGCCAGCCACGCCGTGCGCTGCTGCTCCCCGGAGGCGATGGAGTCCAGTTCGTCCTCCATCGCGGCGGTGAAGTCGTAGTCCACCAGCCGGCCGAAGTGCTGCTCCAGCAGGCCCACGACCGCGAAAGCCACCCAGGACGGCACCAGCGCACTGCCGCGCTTCCAGACATAGCCGCGCTCCTGGATCGTGTTGATGATCGACGCGTAGGTCGACGGCCGACCGATCCCGCGCTCCTCCAGCGCCTTGACCAGGCTCGCCTCGGTATAGCGCGGCGGCGGGGTCGTGGCGTGCCGGTCGGGACGCAGCTCGACGGCCGTGACGCGCTGGCCGCGTACCAGGACCGGTAGCCGACGCTCGGCGTCGTCGGCCTCGCCGCCGACCTGGTCGTCAACGGTCTCGACGTAGGCCTTGAGGAATCCGGCGAAGGTGATCGTGCGTCCGGAAGCCGCGAAGGTGACCTCCTCGCCGGTGCCGGCGGTCCCGGTGACCCGCACCGAGAGGGTGGTGCCCCTGGCGTCGGCCATCTGGGACGCGATGGTGCGCTGCCACACCAGTTCGTAGAGCCGGAAGTCGTCACCCTCGAGCTCACCGGCGAGCTCGCCCGGGGTGCGGAAGCTCTCCCCCGCCGGCCGGATCGCCTCGTGCGCCTCCTGGGCGTTGCGCACCTTGCGGGTGTACTGCCGCGGCGCGTCGGCGACGTACCGCGCACCGTAGAGCTCGACGGCCTGCGCCCTGGCCGCCGCGAGCGCCGTCTCCGACAGCGTCGTGGAGTCGGTGCGCATGTAGGTGATGTAGCCGTTCTCGTACAGCCGCTGCGCGGTGCGCATCGTGCGCTCGGCCGAGAAGCGCAACTTGCGGCCGGCCTCCTGTTGCAGGGTGGAGGTCATGAACGGAGGGTAGGGCCGACGGGTGTAGGGCTTCTCCTCGACGCTGGTGACAGCCAGCTCCGCGCCCTGCAGCGCCTCGGTCAGCCGACGGGCCTCGGCCTCGTCCAGCGGGCGGGCGTCGGTGCGCAGTTGACCGTCCGGACCGAAGTCCCGTCCACTTGCCACCCTGATGCCGTCCACGGTGGACAACGTGGCCTCGAAGCGACGCGGCGCCGCGTCCGGACCCGCATCGAGGGTGGTGACGATGTCCCAGTACGAGGCCGGGCGGAAGGCCATCCGCTCGCGCTCCCGCTCCACGGTGATCCGGGTGGCCACCGACTGCACCCGGCCCGCCGACAGCTTCGGCATGACCTTCTTCCACAGCACGGGGCTGACCTCGTAGCCGTAGAGCCGGTCCAGGATGCGGCGGGTCTCCTGGGCGTCGACGAGGTCGAGGTCGAGGTCGCGCGGGTTCTCGGCGGCGGCCCGGATCGCCGGCCCGGTGATCTCGTGGAAGACCATCCGCCGCACCGGGACCTTCGGCTTGAGGGTCTGCAGCAGGTGCCAGGCGATCGCCTCACCCTCCCGGTCACCGTCCGTGGCCAGGTAGAGCTCGTCGGCACCGCGCAGCGCGTCCCTGAGCTCGGACACCGTGCCCTTCTTGTCGGGCGTGACGATGTAGAGCGGCTCGAAGTCGTGGTCGACGTCCACCCCGAGCCGGGCCCACGCCTGACCCTTGTAACGGGCCGGCACGTCACCCGCACCACGCGGCAGGTCGCGGATGTGGCCGCGGGAGGACTCGACGAAGTAGTCCCCGCCGAGGTAACCCGCGATCGTGCGCGCCTTCGCCGGTGACTCGACGATCACCAGCCGGCGACCGCCGCGAGCCCGGCCGCCGTCCGCGCCACGTCTGCTGCCCGGCGTCGTCGCCCCACTGGCCGCCGCCTCCGTCGCCCCTGCCACCGTGTCAGCTCGCCTCACTCGCCGAAGAGGTCGCCACCCGCATCTGCCCGGGTCGCCGCAAGCCAGTCTGCCTGATCGTCTCGCCCACCCCCGGGCAGCCTGTACCCACGGTGCGCGCGTGCCCGGCCGAACGCAGACGCCAAGCTCCGCCCACGAGGTCGAGCGTGATCTCCCACACCATGGTCCGTCAGCCCGTGGGTGAGGGGGCCGCCGCGGGCCCGGGCACGGCTGGCGGCACGGATCCTGGCACGGCTGGCGGCACGGATCCTGGCACGGGCGAGGTGACGGGCGCCGGCGAGGGCGAGGGCGCCGGCGAGGGCGAGGGCGCCACCGCTCGCAGCGTCCGACACCGGGGTGCCTGCATCGCGGCCCGCTGCAGCCGCGGGTCGGCGGTGAGGACGCTCAGCGGAGCGGCGGTCAGCCGCACCGAGGACAGCGGTTGCAGCGCCTGGGCGAAGGCCGCCGGGTCGGCGGGGTCGACGGCGTCGAGCTGGGTCTTGGCGGTGGCGAAGCTCGTGCGCAGTCCGGTGAACACCGACCGGACGTCGGCGGCGATCGTGGCGCCGTCGACGACCGGCGCCGGACCGACCGCGTCCAACCGGGCCAGGACGCCGTCGATGCCGACCAGCACGGAACCGAGGTAGCCGCTGTATGCCTGTTTGGTCGCCACCGGGTCAGCCGGATTCGACCTGGGCGCGTTGTTCACACTGGAGACGAACTGGGTGAGCGACCCGCACATCACGTCGGTCCAGCCCACCGCCGGGTCGGGGACCGGGGTGGACGGCACGCGGGAGCGCGGGCCGGACAGCGGGGCCGGGGCCGGGGCCGGGGCGGGGGCTGGGCCCGGGGCCGGGCCGCCGCAGCCGGCGAGAGCCAGGATGGTCGCGGCGAGGCCGACCGACACCACGAACCCG
>JAVKSM010000151.1:0-5569 GCA_039583705.1 Pseudonocardiaceae bacterium | reverse complement strand
GCTTTGTCCTGTGAGCCCGCTGCTTTAGCGACGGGCGGGGCGCCGGCAGCGCGACTAAGGAGAGGTTAGGGGGCATCGTGCAAGCGGCAGACTTGGAGCAACTGCGGGAGCGCGCCCGCGCCGTGCGCCGGCACATCGTCGAGATGACCGCGAACGCGGGCGTCGGGCACCAGGGCGGGCCGCTGTCGGCCACCGATTTGTTCGTGGCGCTCTACTTTCACGCCCTGCGCGTCGACCCCGCCCGCCCCGACTGGCCGGAGCGCGACCGCTTCACGCTGGCGTTGTGGGAGTCCTGGCCGGCGGATATGGGCGCGGCGCCGCCGGGGCGGCCGGTGCGGATCATCGGGTTCGTGCCCCCGGGGCGGTGGGGGCAGGCGATGAACACCTCGGCGTGCCTGGCCGGTTATGGGGCGAGTCTGGTGGTGCGCCGCTCGACGCCGACGACGGTGCGGCTGTGTGAGGCGGACTACCGGGGGATCACCGTGGTCGTCGTCGATAAGCGGTGCTCGGCCCGGGTTGTGGTACGTGGCCGGGAAGGGCCGGCCCCGGGAGCGCAACGCACGGTGGCGCTGCGCGCCCACGAGGAGCACTTGTTCGCCCGCGCGCTGTGTCAAGGCCTGTGTGGCGAGGTGGCGCCCGCGTAGTGGCTGACCCAGCGGCCCAGGGCAGGCTTGGGCTCCCAGCGTTGCCCGGTGCCGGTGCGGATCTGGCGGTGGGTGGCCTGCGCGCACCTGACGGCGTGCCACCAGCGGTGTTGGCGACCCGCTGGGGTCGTGGAGCCTGCGAAGAGCCCTCGGGCGGTCTGGGCCAGGGCGGCCACGGCGTGCTCGAAGGCGCTGACGTGCGGGTGGGTGGAGTTCGCGATCCAGTCCAGGCGCCGGCCGCCGCAGACTCGGCAGGGGCAGCGCCACACCGACAGCGTCGGGATCAGGCTGATCGCAGCATCAATCTTGGTGAGGTGGTAGTAGCCGAGCAGTTCTGGCACCAACGTCGCCAACGGCGCTGGCAGGCGAGGGCCACCCTCGGTGGTGGCGGGGTAGAAGTGGCGCAGCGCCGAGGAATCCCCCACCGACACCGCGGCCGCGCCGTAGGCCAGGGCACCCAGCACCGAGGTGTCGCAACGCAGCACCGCGACTGGGACATCGGCCGCCAGCACCGTCACCAGACCTGTGACGGCGTTCTTACGGGCCAACGGGTCCATCTCGTCCTCGAGCATCAACGCCACCGGCGTGGCGGCTTTGCCCACTTCGTGGGCCAGCACGTCAGCCTGCTCGGTCAGCCAGGAGGTGGCCAGCGGCAGCGCAGCGAGCACACCACGACCGCGCGCCGCCGCGCCCTCGTGAGCTTGGCCGGCCTGGGTGAGGATCGTCTGCAGGCCGTGCAGGTCGGCGCGGCCGACGTAGCCGGAGTCGGTCAGCGCCCATGCCAGCCCGTCGCGGTGCTGATGGTTCACCCAGGCCTGGTCGATGCCCTCCGCTGCGAGTTTGCGGTGCTTGGATCCGGTGTAGCGGCCCGCGTCGAGCAGAATGTCCGCGGCGGGAGAGCGCAGCCAGGTCTGATCAACGCAGCAGGAGGCGATCCCCAGCCGATCCTTGCCGCGGGGGATCATATAGACCACTCCCAGGCCGTCGCGGTCCAACAACCCGCGGATCGCCTCGACCCCCGCCCACGGCTGTCCCCGGTTGGGCATGTGCACGGTGTGCACGAACAGCGCCGTGCTCATGCCCTGCAGCGGCCGCAGGGCCGCGATCAGCCCCCGTGCGGTCACGGGCTCGCTCACCGCAACCTCACCGAGCCCCGCACCAGGCGTCCGGGCGAGATCCGCATCTCACGCGCCTACGTGAGCAGGACAGCCTGCAGCCGCACATCACCATGGTGTTCCCAACGCTCGGGCCGGCAGCCGCGGCGGCGGTGAGCCACCGCCGCCGCGGCCACGCCGAGACAACCACCATCGTCGGTGGCCCCGCCATGCACCGCCCGACGCAGCCGCAGCCGTTGGTCCATCCCCAACCCCCCACCTCGATCACGACGATACCGACCAAGCGGCGCTTTCTCTGGTGACGCTCCAACCGTCCCCATGCCAGCGAGTGACATCCTAGCTTCTACCGCCTAGTCTGTGATATGGAGCGTGATGGTTGCACATGGCACCGACCGGCACGCCAACGACACGCCCGTCCTTGTCCTCGCTCCGGCAGCCACGACGTTGCGCACCACCACACACCAGACCAAAAACGGACCTGTTCGACGCGGTGGTCTCGGAGCCGGGGCCTGCTCGGATATACTGCGCTACAGCCTGCGCCACCAAGCATTGTCGGTCAGCCAAACCGAGCAGCAGGTGACCGACGTAGACAGCTTCGCTGGCTCGAAAACCGGGCCGCTCCGAGAACTACCAGCCTGTAACTCTCCGGAAGCGGTTGCTGACCGGTCGCAGGCGTTCGGATACTCCATGTGTGGCCAAATGTGGAGCGCGCAAGGACTCCCCTCCGTACCGCCTCTGTAGACAACCAGTTCCCGAAGCGGGGATGCGCTGTCACTTCCACCAGGGCAAGCCGCACGGCGGGCCGAAGCCGCGGAAGGCGCAGACGAGGCGGTCGCCTCAACCAGCCCGGCAACCACCACGGCGGTCAGCACCGCGACCAGCTCGTCAGTCGACACGGGTCCGTAGCACACCGCAGGTGTCGATCCCGACGCAGCCAGGACCAAGGCGGCCTCACTCGGAAGCACCTCGGCGAGTCAGACCGGAGAACTTGACAACGTGGGAACGAACCCATGTCGAACAAGTCGTGGCCTTCTGTGGCGATGTTGTAACCACAGGATGGCGAGATGCTGTGACCACCCAAGCTGTTGACTGCATCACACCCGAGGTCTGGAATAGCTTATTTCACGGACGGCGGCAGAGCGACTGCAGAGTACTCGCTGATATGGCCAAGGCACTTCTAGACGGAAAGAAGGCACTACACGAGTTCATCGGATTTGTTGCCAGTTGGATCACCGGCTGGTTCGGGGGAGGCCAGGTTGAGCGCGCAGTAGCAAAAGAACTGGCGAAGCGGATACCGATACCTGGCGTCGATCAAAAAGCCACTGCCGTAGCTCGGGGTCTGCAGGTGGTCGGCATCGTGTTTTGCCTCGGCCAAAGCATTCCGCTGAACCGATGCCAGAGCTTTATTGACCTGGCACTGGTCGAAACAAAAGAGCACATCAAGCAGATACTCATTGGCGCCATGGACGACTGGACAAATCCCAGCTCTACGCTGGTCGTGGCTTGGAGCACTCAGGCAAGGGCCATGTAGACACTCTCGCGGAGCTACGAAAGTCCGGTGAGTCTGATCCTACTATTCGCGTGTGAGTGTCACGCCCAGCTCCTGCATGGTGTCTGCTGCCAGCCTCGGTAGACTATCGGTGCCGTCAGACCGGGCATGCTCATGCACGAAGTGCGGCCTCCCACTACGGACCGCTACAACACCGCCTGGTGGTACCCATCCGCACTCGGCGGCGTCCTCCATGCAGCCCGGGGACATGCCCTTAGCAGCCGAAATTAATTAACCTATCCGTTCTGGGCTCCGATGGTGTAGTTCCAATTTCCATGGAACTCGTGTCGCGTCAGAGGTATCGCTTCCTTCTGCTGCCACCAGCGCTCGATGGTGGCGACGGCGAACACCGAAGTTCGAGCTCATCGACGCACAGAAGGCGCATTACCCGCTGAGGAAGATGTGCGGCTGAGTCGGCGTTTCGGCCTCCGGCTATTACGAGTGGCGCGGCCGGCCGGCCTCGGCCACCGCCCAGCGGCGCATCCACCTGTCCCGCCTCATCGAAGCGATCTTCGCTAGCTCCGACGGCACCTACGGCTACCGCCGGGTGCACGCCGCGCTCCTCCGTCAGGGCGAGCGGGTCAGCCCGGAGCTGGTGCGGGCGTTGATGCGCGAGCGTGACCTCGTGGCCTGCCAACCCCGGCCGTGGCGGCCGGTCACCACTCACCCGGGCGGCCCGGGTGCGATCCCGGATCTAGTGCGGCGGGACTTCAGCGCCGCCGCCCCGAGGGTCAAGCTGGTCGGTGACATCACCTATCCCCACGCTGGCGGGCTGGCTGTACCTGGCCACGGTCATCGACTGTCACACCAAGGCGTGCATCGGTTATGCGATGGCCGAGCACATGCGCGCTGAGTTGGTCATCGACGTCCGGGCCATGGCCACGGCGAACCACGCCTTGGTCGAGGGGGTGATATTCCACTCCGACCGCGGTACCCAGAGGGTTATTCAGGCGGTCACGTAGAAGTGCAGGGCAACCACGGTTGCAATGGTCGTCACGAAGGTTGCGAGTGGTCGGCGATAATCGGTGTGCATGATCCGCCAGGTCTTGAAATTGGCGATGGCCTGCTCGATGACGTAACGAATCTTGTTGATCTGCCTATTGAGCTCTTTCTCTCAGTCCAGCAGACCGCGGTGGGCGGGTTTCTTGATAAGGGTGATCATGTCGTTGCCGATGTATCCCTTGTCGCCCACCCAGCCACCCGGACCGAGCGTCACCAGCACCCCGGACTCACCCACACAGTAGGTGTCATGTCGGCTACCCTCGATCGGATCGGAGATCCACGCCAGACGCCCCGTGAGGGTGCAGGCGAGCTGCACGTTCATGCCGGTGGTCGTGTGCTTCCCGGAGTACAACTCCGGATGCGAGGCCCAGGACCAGCACGGCAGCAGGGTGCCCGTCCACGACGTAGTGGGTCTGCTCATCCAGCTCGTCAGCCGTCGGAACCCACGTGCTGAGCACCTGACCCATCAGCGGCACGCTCAGGTCAAGGGTCCAGGTGCGCCGCGATCGGGAGCGCCACAGCCGAAACGCGGCGTCCACCGTGCTGCGCGGCGTCGTGCTCGCTCATGCCGGTGACCATGACCAGACGCTCGAGAGCTTCGGCGGCGAGGCCTTTCACCTCGGCCAGGCCGAAGTGGGTCACGGTGTGGCAGTGGCTGCATAGGCAGATCAGCCGCCGCAGCGTCTGCACCCCCGCCACCTCGTCGTAAGACCAGCGTTCGTGCACGTCCAACCACCGCCCCAGCGCCCGGTCCTCCGGGCTGTGACACGCCTCGCAGCGCCGGTGGGCTCGGGTGGTGACCATGCGGCGGATGCGTTCCCAGTCCCGCTGGCTGACGCAGGAGCGCACGTTGGTGAACCAACAACTCGAGGGCACCAGGTCCACGAACAACCCCGCCCCGAAGCCGCGGTCCTCACCCGCCAACACGACGGGCAGGTCCGGTAGGGCCGCCCACCGCGCTAACCGGCCACCAGCAACCGCGGCCGCGGGGGTGGGGGCATACCAGCGCCGCGCCGACGGGTCCCAGCGGGCACCGGCCATCTTCGCCTGCTCCTTGTCCGAGTAGGGCACGTCCAACCACACCCGCCCCAACCCCCCACCCCGGCGGCGTCGGTGGAACGGGCGGCTGGCTCACCACTGGCCGCAACAGGCTGCGCGGGCTGCTCGGCGGCGGGTCGGCTCGTCGGCGCGGGTGGACGCGGAACCGGCGGCCCGGGCACGAGGGCCGCGGTCTGTGAGGTGTCCGCCCCGACCCGCCC
>JAVKSM010000150.1:0-5711 GCA_039583705.1 Pseudonocardiaceae bacterium | reverse complement strand
CGACACGCCCCGCCGCCAACTCGGCCATGCCGAGTTTGGCCGCATCGTGGACGCCGGCCTCGGCGCGGGCCCCATCGAGTACCTCGACATGGCCATCCACACCTTCCCCAGCCCCGAAGCCCCCGCGGTGGCGTTCGTCGAACCGCCAACGCGACACCGGGCCCTGCCCGCACCGTATGAAGCCGAAATTGCTCGACGTACCCAAGCCGACAGCGACGAGACAGCTGCGCGGTGCGGCCTGCTCGATATCGCTGGTGTCACAGTCGGTGCGGCCTTCGTGGGCACCGTCGCCAGCACCCTAGTCGTCGGCGACATCCTGCGACTGCTGCACGACGGCGCCAACTACGCCGTGATCGCCGTCGACCTCCGCGCCCCGTCCGCGATCCGGGCCGTGCCCAACCGCGCCCCGGGCAGCTACCCCGCCCCGGCCTACACCACTGCTGACCTGCCGGGCTCACCCTGACCGCCGCAGCCCCGCTCACCAATGCGGCCGCCGCCACCCTTGTGGTCTGCTCTGGTGATCGACACGAGCATCCGGGATCGGGCCGCACAGATACGCAACTGCTTATGGAGCGTATCCGCGGAAATCGGTCGCTGGTGCTCGGCCCAGTGGCGGGCGTCTTCGCGCCGGGCGCGGTCAATCAGATCGCCGTCGGACGCGATGGCCACCGGTCCACTGGTGGTATCGCTGGCCGGTCCTTCGCTCCGCCCGGTCGCGACGGTGTTCGTGGTGGTGACGTCCGTGTCGGCGCCGGTACCGCTGGGGTTTGCGTGGATTGTCTCCTTCGGGGGGTGGCTGATGGTGCTGATGGCCTGCAGCAGTCCCGGTCCCACTTCGGCCCATCCGATAAGCAGGAGTGGGCCGACGGCATCGAACGCGGCTTTGCCGTACGCGCCAGTAACGAGTGGGTCGGCAATGTTGAGGGCGAGGGTGGCGATGCTGGCGAAGATGAGCAGTCGGCGGGCTGGTCGGAGTTGTTCTGGGGCCGCGCCATGGAGGGCGAGGTGTCGGGTTCCCAGCAGTAGACCGAGGATGGACAGGTCGACCGCGGGCGCGACGAGCGGCGCCACCCAGACCGGTACCCCCAATCGAAGCGCGAGGTTGAGGACGTTGCCGAAGCCGAAGAGGAAGGTGAGGCCGACGACGACGCCCATGATGATGGTGACGGCCTGCACGGCTGGTGCCTGATCCGAACTTGATCGAGTCGGTGTGATCGGGGTAGGAGTGGTCATCAGACGTCGTCCCCGGTCTGCCTGGCCCGTGTGGTGATGCCGCGCTCGGCGAGCCGGCGCTGGACGGTCCGCTGGGTGGAGTCGAGGTGTTCGGCGATCTAGGCGGTAGACCAGCCGCCCTGGTAAAGCCACGTGGCCTCATCGACTTGCTTAGGGAGCAGTCCGGTTCGGCGCATCGGGATGTTGTGTCGTTGGAGTATCCGGCTGACGGTTTTGCGGTCGATCCCGAACTGGTCGCCGAGTTCGTAGACGGTGGCGCCGGCCTGGTAGCCAGCGACCACCTGCTTGGCCTGATCGTGGCCAGGTTGACGGTCACTGTCAGCTGTCCCGACGTAGCGACGGTGGGGTGGTTGGATGGTGATTTCTGGTCCGTCGACGAGGACCAAAGAGTTCGGGTTGTGCCACGTTAGGCCCACTAGCACAGCCCTCTGAAACCCGGGCCTTCCAGGGCCAGGAGCGTGGACTTGATCAATGCTTCGCCCGTGACCAGCGCCGTGGCTCGCCAGACCCGGCCCCTGGTCGATGGCATCGCTTTGCAATCCACCCAGTCGTCTACGCCGACCGGGATGCGCACGTGCTGACTCACGGCCGCGCCATGCTGGCTTGCGAAACCACGACCGTCATCACGGCCGACGCCTGCCGGCCGTGCACCGTCCTGGATCATCCGGAGGTTCGCGCGCTGATAGATTTCCGGCGGCCGGTGGGCATCCTTTTCGTCGCGCTGGCTCATTTCATGCTGGACAGCGTGGGCCGGTCGAAATCCTCGCTGCCTTCCGGGACGCCGTGCCGTCCGGTAGTTGCCTCGCCTACCCCCACCTGGTCAGCGACGGCAAACCGCGAGACGAGGTCAGAGGATGGCGGGAAGGATTCCGCAACGCCAGTGCCCCCTTCACACTCCGCACCCACCAAGAAGCGGAGTCGCTGATCCAGGGCTGGGCTGTGGCCTGGTCTGGTGCCAGCCGCTCGCTGGGAGCCAGGCCCCACGATTCCCATCGACACCGGATGGATCGTCGGTGGAGTGGCCAAGAAGCCCTGAGGCCGCCCGGTCACTACTCGTTGACCCGACCGAGGTACTGGCCGCTGCGGGTGTCGACCTTCACCTTGGCGCCGACGTCCAGGAACAGCGGAACGGCGAGCTCGTAGCCGGTCTCGACCCTGGCGGGCTTGGTGCCGCTGGTCGAACGGTCACCCTGCAGCCCGGGCTCGGTGTAGACGATCTCCAGGACGACCGATGCCGGTAGCTCCACGTACAGCGGGTCGCCGTCGTGCATGGCGACCGTCACCGCATTGTTCTCGACCAGGTAGTTTCGCGCCTCGCCCACCGTCTCGGCCGGAAGCTGCAGTTGATCGTAGGTCTCCGAATCCATGAACACGAAATCCGCGCCGTCCTTGTAGAGGAACTGCATCTCACGCCGGTCGACCGTGGCCGTGTCAACCCTCACACCGGCGTTGAATGTCTTGTCCACCACCTTGCCGGAGAGCACGTTCTTCAGCTTGGTGCGCACGAACGCCCCACCCTTGCCCGGCTTGATGTGCTGGAACTGGACGACAGTCCACAGTCCCCCGTCCAGGTTCAGCACCATACCGTTCTTCAAGTCGTTCGTCGTTGCCACGAGCTCTGCCTTCGCCAGCGGGTACGGGGGTAGCGCGCCGGTCACCACGCCAGGCGCTTGGACACCGATTCTACCGGACGCGTGGGTGCCTCGATTTCCTCTCCCGGCCAGCTCCACCAGCGGCCCGCGGCGCGGCGCGGCCGCTTCGCGTGGGACGGTGGGCCGGTGGTCGAGGCCACGTGGCTGGACGGCGAAGTCGAGCGGCTGCTCGACTTCGCCGAGCGGGCCACCCTGCCCGGGGGCGGCTTCGGCTGGCTCGACGACGGCGGCCGGCCGCGTCCCGGTGAGCCGCTCCACACGTGGGTCAACGCGCGCATGACGCACGTCTTCGCCCTCGCGCACCTGCGCGGACGAGCGGGTGCGGCGGCTCTGGTCGACCACGGGATCGCCGCGCTGGCCGCGGCGCCGCTGCATGACGACCGCCACGGCGGGTGGTACGCCGCCAGCGGCGGCAGCGACCGCAAGCAGGCCTACCCGCACGCCTTCGTCGTCCTCGCCGCGGCCAGCGCCGCCGTCGCCGGCCGTCCCGGCGCCCATGAGCTGCTCGCCGAGGCGTGCGACGTCGTCGAGCGCCGGTTCTGGCGGGCGGACGAGGGGGCCTGTGCCGAGTCCTTCGCCGCGGACTGGACCGACGCGGAGGCATACCGCGGGGCGAACGCCAACATGCACCTCGTCGAAGCGTTCCTCGCCGCATCCGACGCCACCGGTGACCCGGCCTGGCGCCGCAGGGCGCTGCGCATCGCGCGGCGGGTGGTCTCCGGCCGTACCCGGGTGGTCGAGCATTTCGACGAGCGCTGGCGGCCGCGCCCGACCTACCACGCCGAGCACCCGGACGACCCGTTCCGGCCCTACGGCACGACGGTCGGGCACGCACTGGAGTGGTCGCGACTGTTGCTGGCGCTGGAGGCGGCGACCGCCGAGCCACCGCCGTGGCTCGCGGCCACGGCGCGCACCCTGTTCGACCGGGCAGTACGTACCGGCTGGGCCGTCGACGGCGCGGCAGGCTTCGTCTACACCCTGGACTGGCGGGACCGGCCCGTCGTCCGCTCCCGCATGCACTGGGTCGTGTGCGAGGCCATCGCCGCCGCGGACGCGCTGCACCGCCGCACCGGGGATCCGTCCTATGGCGGCTGCTACGAGCGCTGGTGGGACCACGCCCGGCGCTGCTTCGTCGACACCGACCGCGGCTCCTGGCATCACGAGCTGGGGCCGGACAACCGGCCCGCCGCCACCGTGTGGCAGGGCAAACCGGATGTCTACCACGCGGTGCAGGCCTGCCTGCTTCCCCGGCTGCCGCTCGCGCCGGGGCTCGCGGCCGCGCTGGCCGTCGACCCGCCCGCCCACACCCGCTGACCGCGGCGTCTCCGCGGGATCCGGTCGACCGGACTGCTCACCGTGTGTGATCATGCGGAGGGTGCTGCACCCAGTAGGTTGGCGAGGTGGTCGACAGCAGGGGTGACTGGTGGGACGCGCTGGCCAAGGTGATCGACGATGCGCACCTGGTGCGGGGCGACCAGCTCCCGATGCTGCTCGACGAGGCGCTGGACGGGCTGGGCATGACCGGCGAGCTGTTCGTCGCCGACCTGGCCCAGGTCGTCTTGACCCCGCTGCGCCCGGGATCCGCGCCGCAGCTCTCCGTCGACGCCACGCTGGCTGGCCGCGCGTTCCAGTTGAGCGAGATCCTGGCGGGGTCCGACGAGCGGTGTCCCGTGCTGTGGGTCCCGGTGCTGGACGGCACCGAGCGCATCGGGGCGCTGCGCATCGAGCTCCCCGCCGGCGCGGACCCCGACGATCTCGTGCTGCGGCAGCGTTGCTGGTCGTTGTCGGGCCTGTTCGGACACGTCATCGTCACGAAGCTCCCCTACAGCGACACCCTCCACCACGTGCGCCGCACCAGCCCACTGTCGGTCGCGTCGGAGCTGCTCTGGCAGCTCATGCCGCCGCGTACCTATGCCTGCACCAACCTGGTCGTGACGGCGACCCTGGAGCCCTACGACCAGATCGGCGGCGACGGGTACGACTACGCCGTCGACGACCACATGGCGAGCTTCGCGGTCTTCGACGGGGTGGGCCACGACGTGATGGCCGGGTTGACCACCGCGCTGGCGCTCGCTGCCGTGCGCAACACCCGTCGCAGGGGTGAGGCCAGCCTGGCGGCCGCGGCGGCCAACGCCGACAGCCTGATCGGCCAGCACGCCACCGACGGCCGTTTCGTCACCGCCGTCCTCGCCCGCCTGGACACAGCGACCGGACACCTCGCGTACCTGCTCGCCGGTCATCCGCCACCCCTGCTGCTGCGCGACGGCAAGGCGGTCAAGGAGCTGGCGGCGCCCCGTCGGCTGCCCCTCGGTCTCCGCCCGGTCAGAGCGCCGGTGGGCGTCGGGGGCGGTGAGGAGAACCTGGAGCCTGGCGACCGGCTGCTGCTCTACACCGACGGGATCACCGAGGCTCGCGACCTCACGGGCGGGTTCTTCGGCCTGGACCGCCTCGTCGACCTCGCCGAGCGGGCCTTGTCGACTGGGTTGTCCACCCCCGAGACCCTGCGTCGGCTGACCCAGGCCGTGCTCTCCCACCAGCAGGGCCGGCTCCAGGACGACGCGACGCTGCTGCTCGTCGAGTGGTCGGGTCACGGGCACGAAGCGCTGCTCCCCCGTTCGGTGGCTCCGCCGTCCCCGTGACCTGCCGGGACGAGCCAGTCGTCGTTGACGTCCCGGGAGGTGACCCGCGATGGACGCGCCGGTGCTGCGCAGCTCCGCCGTCCCCGGTTCCGAGGAGTTCGAGCGCAACGTCAGGGCGCACCGCGCCCTGGTCGCCGACCTGCGGCAGCGGCTGGCCCGCGCCCGCGCCGGCGGCCCGGCGCGGGCG
>JAVKSM010000149.1:0-6062 GCA_039583705.1 Pseudonocardiaceae bacterium | reverse complement strand
CTGGCCCTGTACCTGCCGACGCTCGCCCTCGCCGAAGTGCGCGCGGTGCGTCCGGATGCCGGGCCACTGCTCGCCGAAGTCCTCGCTCACCCCGCAGTTGTGCTCGGCGAGCTCGACGCCACGGCAGCCACCCACGTCGACGCGCTGCTCACCGAGGCCGGGGTGTCCGATGCGATGGCCGGGCACGTCGTCTACACCGCCCGACACCGAGGCTGGCCCGCGCTGCCGAGACGACCAGGCCCATGTCTACCTGCGGGCCCATGCGATCCATCCATCTGGATCGCCGCTCGCGATGGCCAAGATCTGCGGGACACGGCCTAGGTCGTGAGCCGCCGCGCGGCGGCGGCGATCCGCTCGTCGGTGGCGGTGAGGGCGATGCGGACGTGCCGGGAGCCGGCTCGCCCGTAGAACTCCCCCGGCGCGACGAGCACGCCGCGCCGCGCGAACCACGCCACGGTGTCGCGCCCCGGCTCGTCCCGGGTGGCCCACAGGTACAGCCCGGCCCGCGAGTGCTCGATCCGCAACCCCGCGGCGGTCACCGCCGCGGCCAGCACCCGCCGCCGCCCGGCGTACCGGGCGCGCTGCTCGGCCACGTGGGCGTCGTCGGTCAGCGCCGCGACCATCGCCTGCTGCACCGGCCGCGGCACCATCATCCCGGCGTGGCGGCGGACCTCGAGCAGCCGCCGCACCAGCGCCGCGTCACCGGCCACGAACCCGGCACGGTAGCCGGCCAGGTTGGAGGTCTTCGACAGCGAGTGCACCGCCAGCAACCCGTCCAGGTCGCCCTGGTGGACGGCGGGGTCCAGCACCGACACCGGTGCCGGGCACTCGGCGCCCTTGTCCGGGCCGAGCCCGAGGTAGCACTCGTCCGAGGCGACGACGGCGCCGTGCTCCCGCGCCCAGTCCACGACCTTGCGCAGGTGCTCGGCGGGCAGCACCCGGCCGGTCGGGTTGGACGGCGAGTTCAGCCACACCAGGCCGACCCTGGCGGGACCGAGCACCGTCAGCCCGTCGGTGTGGACCACCCGGGCGCCGGCCAACCGGGCACCCACCTCGTAGGTGGGATAGGCCAGCTCCGGTACCACCACGAGATCGCCCACGCCGAGCCCGAGCAGCGTGGGCAGCCACGCGACGAGCTCCTTGGAGCCGATCGTCGGCAGCACGCCGTCGAGGTCCAGGCCGCGGACGCCGTGCCGGCGGGCCAGCGCGCCGACCACCGAGCGGCGCAGCTCCACGGTTCCCGCCGTCATCGGGTAGCCCGGCATCCCGGACGCCGCGGCCAGCGCCGAGCGGATCACCTCGGGCACCGGGTCGACGGGGGTGCCGACCGAGAGATCCACCCACCCGTCGGGGTGTGTCCGCGCCGACGCGGCGGCGTCAGCCAGGCTGTCCCACGGGAAGTCGGGCAGGCCGGTGCGGTCTCCTCCTGGGGTCACTCCCCTTGCGGAGGCAGGTTCGTGACCGGTGGGACGTCTCGGTCGACCAGCCCGACCTTGGCCGCCCCGCCCGGCGAGCCGAGCTCGTCGAAGAAGTCGACGTTGGCCTTGACGTAGTCCTTCCACTGGTCCGGGACGTCGTCCTCGTAGTAGATAGCCTCCACCGGGCACACCGGCTCGCAGGCACCGCAGTCGACGCACTCGTCGGGGTGGATGTAGAGCATCCGACCGCCCTCGTAGATGCAGTCGACGGGGCACTCTTCGATGCAGCCCTTGTCCTTGACGTCGACGCATGGTTCGGCGATCACATAGGTCACTTCTGGCTCCTGCTCCTCGCGGTGCGCTGCAACAAGACAGTATGCCGTCAACGGCGACGATACGGGCAGGCAGGTCGGGCCGGCACCGCCGGATGCCGGTTGCGGCAGGATGGCGTCATGGCGCTTCCGCCGCGGCCGTCGCCCCCACAGCACCCCCAGCGCCGGCCGGAGCTGACCGGGCTGGTCGGACGGCGGGTCGTGGTGCGCTACCGGACCGGGGTGCGCGACGGACGCGCCCAGCTCACCGACACGGTCGGGGAGCTCTCCGCCGCCATCGACGGCTCGCTGTTCGTCCTGACCCGGCGGGGCCCGGTCCGGGTGGATCCCGCGGCCGTGGTCGCGGCCAGGGAGATCCCCCCGGCTCCGGCGAAACGGCCGTCATGGGCGGCTGTGGCGCGCTTGGAGAACCTGTGCGCCGACGCCTGGCCCGCCGTCGTCGAGGCGCGGCTGGGAGCGTGGCGGCTGCGGGCGGCCGGTGGCTTCGCCCTGCGGGCGAACACTGCTCTGGTCACCGGCCGGCCGGACCGTCCGGTGCCCGAGGCGCTGGCGGCCGTGCGGGCCTTCGCCACCCGGCACGCCATCCCGCCGCAGGTGATGGTGCCCACCGGCTCGCCGTGGGAGACGGCGGTGGCGGCGGCCGGCTGGCGGGTGCGGACCGACCACCCGGAGGGCGCGCAGGTCGCGGTGCTCGTCGGCGGCCTCGCCGCGCTCGCGGGTGGCGACGGTGACCGCGCCGTGGTGGGCGCCGAGCCGACACCCGGGTGGTGGGACCTCGTCGTCGGTGGCGCCGACCCGACGCCCGCCCAGCGGCACGTGCTCACTGCGGCGCCCGCGGTCGGGTTCGGGCGCTGCACCGTGGACGGGGAGGCGGTCGGCGCCGTGCATGCCTGTGTGGTCGAGGACCACCTGCACGTGGCTGGCCTCGTCGTCAGGCAGGACCATCGGCGGCGCGGGTTGGGGCGCGCGCTGCTGACCGCGGCCGGGGACTGGGCCGCCGCGCGGGGTGCCCGCTACTGCGTGCTGCAGGTGGCCGTGGGCAATGCCGCCGGCATGGCGTTCTCCGACCGGCTGGGGCTCACCCCCCACCACCGGTACCACTACCGGATCCCGGTGGCTTGACGGGGTCGTGGCGGCGGCCGGCGAGGCGCACCCGGCCGAGGACGACGGCGGCGGGCAGGATGCCGGCGGCGAGCAGCAGAAACGACCGCAGATCCGGAGGCAGCACGACGTCACCGCCGGGGCCGGCGAGCCCGACCCCGAGCACGACGACGAACCAGGTGAGCAGCGGCGCGGCCGCGACCAGCGGGCGCGGCGAGACGTCCGCCGCGCGGCGCACCAGGACGGGTGTGGCCACCGCGGCCACCAGCACGGTCACCGGGAACCGCACGCTGCCGACGTACTGCGGCAGGAACAGCAGTTCACCGAGCGCGAGCAACGCCGAGTCGAGCACGAGCACGACGAGCACTCCAGCCCGCAGCGCGGTCCGCATCAGTCCCCGATCCCGGCGAACAGGTCGTCGTCCCGGCCCGGCGGCCCGGCGAGCAGCCGGAAGCACTCGGTGGCCGCGACCGGCTGCGCCAACCCGTTGGACAGCGCGAACGCCGCCGGCGGCCCGTCCCACACGCTGACCTGCGTGGCGTGCGCCCGCAGCGCGGCGAGCTTGGCCCCCAGCACCGCGGACACGTCGAGGCGGACGTCGACGGCGTCGTCCGGCACGGTCGGCAGGTCCGCAACGGGCGGGACCGGCCAGGGCAGCCCGTCGGCGGCCCGCAGCCGCGCCAGGCCCGCCGCCACACCGGCCCGTGGGGTGACCGCCGCGTACACCCGCCGCACCGTCCCAACCCGGGCCGCGGCGGTCACGGTGACCTGGTGCGCCCGGACGTGGTCGGGGTGGCCGTAGCCGCCGTTCGCGTCGTAGGTGACGACGACCTGCGGGGCCAACTCGGCGAGCACGCCGGCCAGCGCGTCGGCCTGCTCGCCGAACGCCCCGGGCGTCGCGAACGCCCGGGGGTGCAGCGGGTCCGGCGCCCGGGCCCCGACGCCACCGCCACCGCCACCGCCGTCGTCGCCGGTGGCCACCATGCCAGAGTCCCGCCAGCGGCCGACGCCGCCGAGGAGGCGGTGGTCGGCGACGCCGAGCGCGGCGCAGGCGGCGGCCAGCTCGGAAATCCGGTAACCGCCGAGCTGGTCGGCGTGCTCGGCGGCCAGCCCGGCCAGCTCCGGCGGGATCACCTCGCCCTGCTCCCCCAGCGTGCAGGTGACCAGGGTGACGTGCACACCGGCGGCGGCGTAGCGCGCCATCGTGCCGCCGGTGCTCAGCGTCTCGTCGTCGGGGTGGGCGTGCACCAGCACCAGCCGCCGGGGCGCGGTCACGACCACCTCGGCACCTTATGGTAGGCGCGCGACGGCTATCCCAGCCGGACCCGTGGGTCGAGCACGGCGTAGCCGACGTCGACCAGGATGTTGGCGACGACGACCGCGGTCGACGCGACGAGCACGATGCCGATGATCACTGGCTGGTCCTGTGAGGTGATCGCGGTGACCGCGGTGCGACCCAGCCCGTCGAGGGAGAACACGGTCTCGGTGACGATCACGCCGCCCACCAGTTGGCCGAGGTCGATGCCGAACTGGGTGAGCACCGGCGTGAGCGCGCTGCGCAGCCCGTGACGCAGCACCACCCGGCGCTCCCGGAGACCTTTGGAGCGCGCGGTGCGGATGTAGTCCTCGCTGAGCACGTCGAGCATCGACGCCCGGGTGAGCCGGGTGTAAGTGGCCGCGAGCACCAGCGCGAGGGTGAACCACGGCAGGACCAGGTGCCGGAACCACTCACCGGGGTCTTCGGTGAGCGGGACGTACCCGCCCGCCGGGAACACCGCAGCCCCGGCCAGGGTGAGCCGGAAGTACAGGAAGAACAGCAGCAGCAGCCCGAGCAGGAACGTCGGCATCGAGTAGAAGAACAGCGCGAAAGCGGTCAGGCCGCGGTCGGCGAGCGAGCGCGGCCTGACCGCGGAGACTATGCCGTTTCCCACGCCCAGCAACAACCAGATCACCGCGGCCCCGAGGGCCAGCGAGAACGTCTTGGGCGCGGCTTCGGCGATGACCGTGGTGACCGGCACCTGGTGGTAGTAGTCGTAGCCGAGGTCGCCGTGCAGCGCGTTGCCCACGAAACTCAGGTACTGCTGCCACAACGGCCGGTCCAGCCCGAGCCGCTGCTGGATGAGCGCGATCGTCTCCGGGGTGGCCTGGCGCCCGCCGAGGGTGCGGGCGACGTCGTTGGGCGCCACGTAGAACATCACGAACAGCAGGACCGTGATCAGCCACACGACCAGCAGGCCGAGCAGGATCCGGCGGACCAGGAAACGCGCCATCCGGGCTCACCCGTTCCCGTTGCCGGTCGCGAACAGCCGGTCGGTGCGCGGGTCGAACGCGTCGCGCACCCCGTCGCCGAACAGGTTGAACGCGAGCGTGGTGATCAACAGCGCCAGGCCGGGGAACACCAGGAACCACCAGGCGACCCGGTAGTAGCCGGTCGCCTCGTCAAGCATGCCGCCCCAGGTCGCCGTCGGTGGTGGCATGCCGAGGCCGAGGAAGGACAGTGTCGCCTCCGCCACGATCGCCGTCGGGATGAGCAGCGTGGTGTAGACGATCACAGGCGCGAGCACGTTCGGCAGCACGTCGACGAACATGATCCGCAGGTCGCCCGCGCCGAGCGAGCGGGCCGCCTCGACGTACTCCCGTTCCCGGATCGACAGCACCTGGCCCCGTACGATGCGGGCCACTGCCGCCCAACTGAAGAACGCGATGACCAGCACCTCGACCACGAGGCTGGGCCCGGTGAGCGACACCAGGGCGATCGCCGCCAGCAGGAACGGCAGCGAGAGCACGACGTCGACCAGCCGGGCGAGCAGGGTGTCGACCACTCCGCGGAAGAAGCCGGCTGCCATCCCGACGACCACCCCGAGGGCCACCGCGATGAGCGTGGACAGGACGCCGACCAGCAGCGAGATCCGGGCTCCGTAGGCCACCCGGACCAGGACGTCGCGGCCGAAATCGTCGGTGCCGAACCAGAACTGGCTGGTCGGCGGCTCCGGCAGCCCGGCTGGAGACAGCCCGACGTCGCGGTACTGGGTGTACACCCCGTGCCCGACGGCCAGCGCGATCAGCGGCGCGCACACCGCCACCAGCGCGACGACCACGATCACGCCGAGGGAGACCATGGCCACCCGGTCGCGGCGCAGCCGTTCCCAGGCCAGCCGCCACGGGCTGCGGCCCTGGATGCCGGAGGCGCCCCCGGGCCGCGCCCCGGCGG
>JAVKSM010000148.1:0-6239 GCA_039583705.1 Pseudonocardiaceae bacterium | reverse complement strand
TCCAGCTCGACCGGGTCGGTCTCGGGGAGCTGTTGCAGGGCGGTCACGTCCAGCTCGAACTCGTCGAACTTCATCTGGTTCATCCTCCTGACGATGTGGTGTGGTGGTGCTGGGCGTGGACAGCGGTTCTTGGGCTACCGCTGTCCACCCCCGTCTCCCGGGTGGCCCGGAAGCCACCAGCGGCTCTCCCGTGGCGGCCTCCGGGGAGTTCCCCCCGGCGTCCTCCAGGCGGCGTCAGCCGATCTTGGTGGAGATGACGTTGCAGTGGGTCGCTACGACGTCGCAGCTGGTGACGACGCAGCCGCCGAGCTGGATGCCGTCCAGCTCGACCGGGTCGGTCTCGGGGAGCTGTTGCAGGGCGGTCACGTCCAGCTCGAACTCGTCGAACTTCATCTGATTCCTCCTCTGTTGTGTCGTTGTGCCGTGGGGCGGACAGTGGACCTTGGGCTACCGCTGTCCACCCCCGTCCCCGGGTGACCCGCGAGTCGCCGGCCGCTGTCCGCCAGCGGTCGCCGGGGGTCACCGGGAGCTCCGGTGCGGCAGAAGCGCACGATCAGCTCGCGCAGTGCCGCGGGTTGGTTCTGTGTCAGGTCGTTGTGGTCGCCGGGGAGTTCGTGGTAGCAGAAGTCGGTGGCCTCGTCCCGCCCGAGCTGGCGCAGGCGACGGCGCAGCGCCCGGGACTGGCTGACGGGGATGGTCTCGTCATCGGTGCCGTGCACCACCAGCAGCGGAGCGGTGATCTCGGCGCAGCGCAGCAGGGCGTCACGCGGACCCAGCGCGTCGGTGACCGTCTCTAGCGCGCCGAGGCGTTCCAGGCGCTGGGCCACCCAGGGCGGGCTGGTGTCGTGGAGCCGGCGCCCGGACAGGAACGGTGCCACGGCCACCGCTGCCGACCACAGCCGCGGGGCGACCGCCGCGGCGAGCAGTGTGAGGAAGGCCCCGTAGCTCACGCCGTAGACCACCGGCGCTGCAAGCCCCCGCTCAGCTCGTTCCCGGGCCAGGCGGCGCGCGATGTGCGTCACATCCCACAGGTCGGGCCCACCCCACGCCCCGAGCACGGCGCGCATGTGCTGGCTACCGTATCCGCAGCTACCGCGGTAGTTGGGGGCGAGGACCGCGATGCCCGCGGCGGCGAGATCCTGGAACAGCGGGGTGAACTCGAGGCGCCAGCTCGCCAGGGGACCGCCGTGCAGGGCGAGCACCAGGTGTTGGCTGGATTGCCACTGGGGCCCGCCGTAGGCGATAGCCTCGACCGGTCCCGCGGGTCCTTCGAGCTTGACGAGGTCGGCATCGGCCACACTGCTGGCGGGGGTGTCGGGGGTGGCCACCGCGCAGCGGCGCTCACCGTCCGCGGCCACGCTGAGCACGGTGAGGGGGGTCGTCGGGGTGGAAAAGGGCGCCCGGATCACGCCGTTCGACCAGCTCGCCTGCGGCTGGATCATGCCAGGGGGGGTGGCCAGCGTGGTGAGACGGTCCTCGGCGACGGTGTAGCTGAGCAGGCGGGAGGTCGCGCCGGCCTGCTCGTGCAGCAGGAGCCGTTCGCCGGTCTCGTCGAAGGTCAGGAAGTGGCGGGGCGAGCCGTCGCCGTGCAGGGCGACGGGGAACTGCAGGGCGTCGCGGGTGCCGAGGCGGACCAGCCCGAGCCGGCTCTCGCCGCGGGCGGTGGTGGACACGACGAGCAGCCGGGAGGCCGGGCTGTAGCCGGCGATGCGGTCGTCGCTGGCCTCGTACACCGAGAAGAACGGGCTCCAGGTGCCGTGGGTGAGGTCGGTGAGGACGGCGGCGGTGCCGCGGCCGGGTTCGGTGAGGTTCAGCCCGAGCAGACCCGCCTCGGCGTCCAGCCACACCCCGCCCGAGGCGACTCCTGGGAGGCGGAGCACCGGCGTGACGTCCGCCGGGTCGGCGGTGACGCGCCAGATCGTGCAGTTGTCAGGGTCGTCACGGGACACGACGACCCCGAGTTGTCGCGTCGACGGGCCGGGCAGCAGGTAGCCGCCCAGTGCCGGGATCCCCCCCAGCTCCCGGACCTCGACGTGGCCGCCCTTCGGGTCCAGCAGGTAGACCGGGTGTTCCCCACCTGGCCTGCCCACCGGGTGAGGGTGCAGCAGCACCCGTCCGTCGCACAGCGGCAGTGCCTGGGTGGCCGGGTCGACCGCGGGGACGCCGCACAGCACGCGGCGGTCGGCCTGCAGGGAGCGGAACGACCACAGCTCCAGTGCCCGCTCCCTGTCACCGGAGCGCAGGCAGGTGGCCTGCCGCCCGTCGGGAGCGAAGCTGAAGTTCGTCCGGGAGACCGAGCGGGTCACGGACGGGGTGAGGGTCGGGGCGCTCATGCCGAGAGCCCCCACGTCGCGGGGTCGGCCATCCACCGGCGGGGACCGCCGTGGGCCAGCCGCAGCAGGAACGCCAGCACGCCGCTCAGTCCGCCGGCCCACTCGGCCGACACCCGGTTCTGGTCGTCTGGGAAGACGACTCGACCCTGGCGGTAGACGCGGCGGCCCCAGATGGCGGCGGCGAGGTCGTTGGCCCAGCCGAGGTAGCGGGGCTCGGCGAGTGCCTGGGCTAGGTCGAGGGTGAGCTCGGCGGTGCCGGCGACGCCGTGGCACTGCCCCAGCGGGCCGGCCCAGGAGTGCTCCATGGCCGAGGTGGCGGCGAGGTCGGCGAGCTTGCGGGCCCGGTCGCTGCCAGTGGCCACGCTCGCCCGGAGCAGGAAGGTTCCGACTCCGGCGGAGCCAGCGCACCAGTAGGGCAGCGGGCTGTCCTCCCGGCCCGGTCCGTCGCACCACCGGGCGCCGCCGTCGTCGTCGAGCACGGCGGCCAGCAACGTCTCGGCGGCCTGCTCGGCGCTCACCCGGCAGTCCTGTCGCAGCGTCGCGGGCAGCGCGGGCGTGTCCGCCGCGGCCAGCAGGAAGTAGCCGATGCCGGCGGTGCCGTGGGCGAAGCCGTGGTAGCGCTCGCCGGCGAAAAGCGAGTCGAACGACGTCGGGGTCTGCCAGGCCAGGCCGAGCGGGGATCGCACGGCCGAGCCCAGCAGCGCCTCGGCGGACCGGGCGGCCCGCTCGGCGAACTGGTGCTGCCCGGTGACCTGCCACAGGTGCAGCGCGGTCAGGCCGAGCCCGGCGGTGCCATGGGTCAGGTCGGGGTTGGGCCAGTCGACCGGCAGGGAGGTCGCCAACTGGGCAGCCCGCTCGGTGAGGGCCGCGTCGCCCAGCGCCCGCCCGGCGTCGTGCAGCACCCACGCGATCCCGGCGGAGCCGAAGTACAGCCCGGGTGGCCGGAAGGCGTCGGCGCACCGGCGCCGTTCGAGCCATCGGCAGGCCGTGGCCAGCGCGCCGGGCATCCGCTCGTCGCCGGTGACCTCGTAGTACCTGGTCAGCACGCCGAGCACGCCGGCCGCGCCGTGCTGGACGTTGCAGGGGTCGTTGCGCGGCCCGGCCGCCATCGGCCACAGCGCCTCCGGGTCGTCCGGGTCCATCCTGGCCAGCAGGTGGGCGACGACACCCTCGACCGCCACCTCCCGCTGCCCAGAGTCCACCTCACCGCCGCCCAGGGTGGGCAGGGCGGTGGCAGGCGCGGCCGGGCTGCTCCCACCGCCGCCGGGGCGCTGCCGCTGGCTGATGGCGCCCAGCAGCCGGCCTGCCTGGTGCAGACCCGGGCGCCGGTCCGGTCGATGGTCCATCAGGTCGACGACCAGCTCGCGGGCCGCGTCTGGCACCCAACCACCGGGAAGCACAGCCGGCAGCCAGCAGGACAACCGCTCCCGCATCGGCCGTCCCGCGGGCTCGTCGTCCGGTAGCAGTGGATCCGCGCCGGTCAGAACGAAACAGAGAGTGGCGCCGAGGCTGAACAGGTCCGCCGTCACCGCGGGAACGGCGCCGACGAGCTGCTCGGGCGCGGCGTAGCCCGGGGTCCCGCCGACGATGAAGTCATCCGCATCGGCCGCGGGGACGGCGAGCTCCAGGTCGAGCAGCCGCAGTTGCCTGTCTTCGCGCACGATGAGGTTGTTGGGATTGAAGTCGCGCACCACCACGCCGGCGTCGTGCGCGGCCTGCAGCAGTGCCACCAACCGCTCCGCCAACGCGACGGCTCCGGGCAGGTGTGACCTGGTCCCGGCTCGGTGGATCCGGTCAGTGACCCAGCGTCGCAGCGGGCTGCCCTCGACCAGCTCCTCCGCGAGGAACAGGTGCCCGCCCTGCTCGAACACGGCGACCACACAGGGGCTGATCCCCAGCGGAGCCAGCACGTCCAGCATCCGAGCTTCGGCACGCAGCGCATCCCTGGCGTCGGTGCCGGCCGGGGTCACCGCCACGTGCGGCCGAGCTTCCTTGACCACGACCTGGGTGCCGTGATGAACCTCCTGGGCGCGGTAGACCCCGCCCTTATTGGCGTGCCGGATGGCTTCCCGCACCACGAAGCGGCCGTCCAACAGGATCGGGACGGATGTGCGGGGTGTCCGATCTCTCGCGAGAGCCGTCGGGGGGGGGAAGACCGGTGCGGCCCACGGCGGCGGCGCGAACCGGGCTTCCCGTCGATCTTCCGTCGGTTCCCCGGCGGGGCTGTAGACGACGTTGCGGTACAGCCCGTCATTGCCCAGTACCCGCTGGTCTGTGAACGAGCCGTAGCGGTAGTGCACCAGGCTGCCGGGCGCGAACGGCCGGTCGGACAAGATCAGGGGACCGGCCAGGCCGCGGGTGGCCTGGTGCAGCGCCGCAGCCAGGGCGGGGGCGTCGGCGTCGGCGTCGGGGTAGACGGTGAGGAACTTGCCAGCTCCACCGCGGGGGGTGTGCGCGGAGTTGATCTCGGCCACGTCCTCCCAGGTCGCCGCGAACTTGAAGGCGCATCCGGCATCGAGCAGCACCGGCAGGACAGCCGTGAGCACCGTCTCTGCCAGCGGCAGTGTGGTCGCGACGTGCAGCTTCCATCCCTGGGTCCGGAACTGGTGCCCACGGGGCCGGACATGGCACCACGGCTTGGCGCTGGTGACGAGGTAGGCGCCGGCTCCGCCGCGCGCCCGCAGCGCGCTCTCCAACAGCTCAAGCAGGCTGTCCCTGGTGCGCGCCGGCTGTGGCGCTGCCCCAGCCGTCTGCGCTCCCGGCGTCTGCCCCATAACCGCAAGGCTAGGAATGTGCCCTGTCGCAGGGCTTCACGTGTCCTTCAGGGCTGCTTAGCTTCGCGGCCGATCGGGACCTCGCGCGGTGCAGGACCGGCGGCGAGGTGAAGGGCCCGACTACGTCCGGGTCAGTGTCGCCGTCAGTGTCGCCACAGATCTCGCTGCCGGAAGGGCGGCGGTCGCACGTCTTGGTCGTTCTGGGTGTACCGCGACCACCGAATCGCCGGTGCCGGCGATGTGTTGCCCGGGGTGACCCGGCGTCCGAGTGCAGTACCAGGGGAGCACCAGCGACGCCGAGGTGCGTGAAGCCCACTCGAACCCGCAGGCCCGCACGCCGCTTTCGCTGCGGACGTCCGGCGTCGGGTCGGGATCACCCACGAGAACCTGAGCCAGCTCATCCCAGCCCGGCTGCTCTCGGTAGACTGGCTGAACGTCCATGTCGCCTCCACCCCGGTCAGGAAGACCAGCCTAGTCCAGCGGGGCCGAGGTTTCAATAATCATTGAACTTCCATGAGGTTCGTCCGGGCCTGAGGTTGCTCACTCTGCGTGACGAAACCCGCCGCGGAAGGCACGTGGAGCCTGGCTAGGGTGACCACACGAGCGGGGCGCGGTCCGGGCACGAAACCTGCGGACACCGCCACTTTACGTCCCAGCGAGGTCGGTCGCTACTATGTTCCATAGAAGTTTCAGAAGTCCTTGAACGACGGGGACTTGCACAAGACGATCAGTGACCACGGGCAGGAGCGTATGGACGCCGAGGGCCACCGTGAGGAGCTGGCGAGCTTCGCCGACGAGATTGGGATGTTCTACGAGGATCTCGGCTTCACCCGCAGTTGGGGCCGGGTCCTGGGGTGGCTGCTGGTCTGCGACCCGGACCTGCAGTCCGCGGAGGATCTCGCTACGGTCCTGCAGGCGAGCCGGGGCAGCATCAGCATGACCACGAAGGCGCTGGTGCGGCTGGGCATGGTGGAGCGGCAGGCCCTGCCTGGGGACCGCCGGACCTACTACCGGATCCGCCCGGGAGCGTGGACGTCCGTGTTCGAACAACAGACGCGGATCGCAGCCAGGATGCGCGACCTCGCGGCGCGGGGGCTCGGGCTGCTCGACGGCGAGTCCAGCGCGCGCCGGC
>JAVKSM010000147.1:0-6355 GCA_039583705.1 Pseudonocardiaceae bacterium | reverse complement strand
GGTCGGTGGCCCCGGCATCACCGCCGAAGGTGAGCTCGGGGACCCGCTCGCCGCCGGGGCACTGGTGGTGGGTGGCGCCGTCGCGCTCGTCGGGAGGACGCTGCGGGGGCTCCCGAGGTCCGCGGGCGTGACGACCAGCACCGAGTACCCGCCCGGGATGGTCGGGTTGCCCAGGATCGCGACGGAGTCGGCGACCGGGCTGGACGCCGACAACAGCCGGTCGGCGATGGCGGACTGGTTGACCAGGGTCAGCTCCAGCGGTGCCTGGGCGCCGACCGGATAGGTCGCTGTCGGGTCTGACGAGGGGACGATGACCGCGTTCCGGGCCAGGACGGAGCCGGCGTGACCGTAGGCGCCGTCCACCTCCGCGACCTGGGTGTCGGTCTGGGTGATCTGGCCCGCGCTGCAGGCGACGACCGCCGGGGCGATGGTGAGCACTGCGGCCAGCACGGTCGCGGCCAGCCGCGCCGGGCTGCTGCGGCGCAGGCTCCGGGAGCCCGGACGCGGGGCGCGGCTCACGGGCGCGCCCCGCTCCGCTCGGCCCGCCCGTGAGCCGCGCTGCTGTGTCTCATGGTTCGCTCGCACGGCTCGCTCACTGCGGTCCTTCCTGCTGGGCCGGCGCACCGGCGCCGGTCGACCGGCGAAAGCCTATCGACGCCCGGTCCCGGTGGCCGGACGCGGCCCGCGACCGCCCCGCCTCGACCGGCGAGCTGAGAGTCCACTGTAGACGTGCGGGATGCTGCGGCGATCGCCGCTACCAGGGGAGGGGCGTGCTGCGGGCTCCGCGTCAACACGCTGACCTGCAGTAACGCTGTGAGGCCGGGGTGACTGCTCTCCGCAACCGTGCTAACCTAAGAACAGCGAAAGGGGCAGAGGACACATGGTTTTCAAGGTCGGAGAGACCGTCGTCTACCCGCACCACGGTGCCGCTCTCATCGAGGCCATCGAGACCAGGACCATCAAGGGCGAGGAGAAGAAGTACCTCGTCCTCAAGGTTGCGCAGGGCGACCTGACCGTCCGGGTCCCGGCCGACAACGCCGAGGTCGTCGGAGTTCGCGACGTCGTCGGGCAGGATGGTCTCAACCGTGTCTTCGAGGTGCTGCGCGCACCGCACACGGAGGAGCCGACCAACTGGTCGCGGCGGTACAAGGCGAATCTTGAGAAGCTGGCCTCGGGTGACGTCAACAAGGTCGCCGAGGTGGTCCGCGATCTGTGGCGCCGCGAGAAGGACCGTGGCCTGTCCGCCGGCGAGAAGCGGATGCTCGCCAAGGCGCGCCAGATCCTGGTGAGCGAGCTCGCGCTGGCCGAGGGTACCGACGAGGACGGCGCCGAGACCCTGCTCGACGAGGTTCTCGCGTCCTGAGCGGGCTGTGTCTGCCGAGAGCGCCGAGCCTGCCGGGCTGACTGCGCCTCCCGCGCGGACCGGGCCTCCTGACTGCCAGGTGAGGGGGGCTCCCTGAGCGTCCTGGCCCTGGTGCCGGCCGCGGGTCGCGGCGAGCGGCTGGGCGCCGTGCTTCCCAAGGCGCTCGTCGCGCTGGCCGGCCGGCCGCTGCTGTGGCACGCGGTGTCCGGGCTGCTGGGCAGCCGCTGCGTGGATTCGGTCGTCGTCGCCGCGCCCGCCAGCTATGCCGACGCGGTGCGCAACCTCCTGGCCGGGGTCGGCGGCCCGCTGTCCGTCGTCACGGGCGGTGTCGACCGCACCGCCTCGGTCCGGGCCGCGCTGGCCCTCGCGCCGGTCGGCGTCGACATCGTGCTGGTGCACGACGCCGCCCGTTGCCTCACTCCACCGGCGGTGGTCCGCGCGGTGGTGGCGGCGGTCCGGGCAGGCGCGCCCGCCGTGATCCCTGTGCTCCCGGTGGCCGACACCGTCAAGCGGGTGGACGCCAACGGGGTGGTGGTGCGCACCCTGGACCGCAGCGAGCTGCGTGCGGTGCAGACGCCGCAGGGCTTCGCGTTCGACGTGCTGCGTCAGGGTTACGCCCTCGGGTCCGGCCCGGCCACCGACGACGCCGGCCTGGTCGAGCGGCTCGGCGTCAAGGTGCTGACCGTTCCGGGGCACCCAGATGCTTTCAAGATCACGACGGCGGCCGACCTGGCAGCCGCCGAGCTGCTCCTGGAGCGCCGATGAGGGTCGGGGTCGGCACCGACGTGCACCCGGTGGTGCCCGGCCGGGAGTGCTGGCTGGCGGGGCTGCGCTGGGACGGCGTCGACGGGTGCGCGGGGCACTCCGACGGAGACGTGGCGGCACACGCGCTGTGCGACGCGGTGCTCTCCGCCGCCGGGATGGGCGACCTCGGGGCGGTGTTCGGCACCGCCGAGGCGCGGTGGGCCGGGGCGCACGGCGTCGACCTGCTCGCCGAGGTGCGCTGCCGGTTGGTGGGCGCCGGCTGGCGGCTGGGCAACGCCGCCGTCCAGGTGATCGGCAACGCGCCGCGGGTGGGCAGCCGGCGGGAGGAGGCGCAGCGGGTGCTGTCGGAGGCCCTCGGCGGCCCGGTGTCGGTGTCGGGCACGACCACCGACGGGCTGGGGCTCACCGGCCGCGGTGAGGGCGTCGCGGCGATCGCCACAGCGGTGCTCCTGAGGGGAGAAGCCCGCCTGTCGGCCTAGCTCTTTCGTACCGGCCACCGCCGAGAAGAGACAACAGGTCGGTGGGGGCTGCGCCACGGGTTCGAGGACCGGGCGACCGACACTCACGAGTACCGCACGACGCCGCGGATGTTCCGGCCGGCGTGCAGGTCCTCGAAGCCCTGCGGCAGCTCGTCGAGGGTGTATGTCCTGGTCACCAGCTCGTCGAGGTTGAGCCTGCCTTCGGTGTAGAACTGGAGTTGGCGCAGGATGTCCCAGTTGGGGTTCGAGGCGCCGAAGAGCGCGCCCTGCAGCCGCTTCTGGAACAACGTCAGCTCGCTGAGCGAGATCGGCAGCGGCGACGGGTCGGCCATGGCTCCGATGGCGGTGACGACGACGGTGCCGGCCTTCCGGACCGAGGAGAAGGCCTGCGCGACGTGCTCGGGCCGCAGGACACCGACCGTGACGATCGCCGAGTCGGCTCCCTGGCCGTTGGTGAGGCTCCTGGCGATCTCGGTGGCCTCGTCCATGGACGCCACCGCGTGGGTGGCGCCGAGCCGCTGGGCCTGCTGCCGCTTGAACGCCACCGGGTCCACGGCGACGACGTGGGACGCGCCGGCGTGTGCCGCGCCCTGCACGGCGTTGGCGCCGATGCCCCCGATGCCCATGACGATCACGGTGTGGCCGGGCTGGACCGCCGCGGAGTTGACCGCCGAACCCCACCCGGTGCCCACGCCGCAGCCGAGCAGGCAGGCCCGGTCCAGCGGGACGTCGTCGGGGATCTTCACCGCGGAGCCGACGGACACCGTGGTGAACTCGCAGAACGTCGAGACCGCACACATCTGGCCGACCGGCGCCCCGTCCAGGGTCAGCCGGTAGCTGGTCGGGTCGTCGAGCCGGGGACCGGCCAGGATCCGGGCGCCCAGGTCGCAGAGGTTCTGCATGCCCGACGCGCACCAGCGGCAGCGCCCGCAGGACGGCAGGAACGAGAGCACCACGTGGTCGCCCTCGGTGAATCCCGGGGTGTTCGGGCCGATCGACTCGACGATCCCGGCACCCTCGTGGCCGCCGGCGAACGGGTAGACCCCGACCGGGAGGTCGCCGGTGGCGACGTGGTCGTCGGAGTGGCACAGCCCGGTGGCGACCATCCTGATCCGGATCTCGCCCGGGCGCGGGTCGTCGACCTCCAGGTCGACCACTTCGTACTTACCGGGCGCCTGGCGGACAACGGCACCGCGCGTCTTCATCGATGACCTCCATCGCAGCCTCGCTGGGGACATCCTGCCGCCGACCGGAGGATCCGGTGAGGCCGGGCCCGACCGGAGGGCGCGGCACGTCCCGATCGGTGCCGGCCGTAGCATTGGGACACGTGAGCGAGCGGAGCGTCGGGCACGGCAGCCTGCGCCTCTACGACACCGCGACCCGGACGCAGCGGGAGTTCGTCCCGTTGCGCAGCGGGACGGTGTCGATCTACGTCTGTGGCGCGACGGTGCAGGGCGTCCCGCACGTCGGCCACGTCCGCAGCGGCCTCAACTTCGACGTGCTGCGCCGGTGGCTGACGCGCACCGGCCACCAGGTCACGCTGGTCCGCAACGTCACCGACATTGACGACAAGATCCTCGCCAAGGCCGCCGCCGCGGGCCGGCCGTGGTGGGAATGGGCGGCCACCCACGAGCGGGCTTTCCGACACGCCTACGACGTGCTGGGCTGCCTGCCGCCGTCCGTCGAGCCGCGCGCCACCGGGCACATCACCGAGATGGTCGAGCTCATGGCCCGGCTCGTCGACTCCGGGCACGCCTACGCCTCCGACGGCAACGTGTACTTCGCGGTGGCGGGCTATCCGGACTACGGCGCGCTGTCCGGCCAACGGCCCGACGAGGTCGAACAGGGCGAGACCACGGCCACCGGCAAGCGTGACCCCCGCGACTTCACGATGTGGAAGGCGGCCAAGCCGGGCGAACCGTCCTGGCCCACACCGTGGGGCCGCGGCCGCCCCGGCTGGCACCTGGAGTGCTCGGCGATGGCCACCCGCTACCTCGGCCCCGAGTTCGACATCCACGGCGGTGGCCTGGACCTGGTGTTCCCGCACCACGAGAACGAGCGGGCGCAGTCGGCGGCCGTCGGCGACCGGTTCGCCCGCTACTGGCTGCACAACGGCTGGGTGACGACGGGCGGCGAGAAGATGTCCAAATCGCTGGGAAACACGCTGTCGGTTCCGGCGGTGCTCACCCGGGTGCGACCGGTGGAGCTGCGCTACTACCTCGTCGGCCCCCACTACCGCTCGGCGATCGAGTACTCCGAGGGCGCCCTCACCGAGGCGGCCGCCGCGTTCCGCCGGGTCGAGTCCTTCGTGCACCGGGTGGGCGAGCGCTGCGGGACGCCGGAGCTCGGCCGGGTGCTGTGCGCGGACTTCGTGGCTGCGATGGACGACGACCTCGGCACCCCGGCGGCGCTCGCCGCCCTGCACGAGACCGTCCGGGAAGGCAACGCGGCGCTGGACGCGGGCGAGCGCGACGTCGCCCGGCACGCCGCCGAGTCGGTACGCGCAATGGCCGACGTGCTCGGGATCGACCCGCTCACCGCGGCCGGCACCTCCGGGGCCGACGCGGCGAGCCGGGCGCTGCACGGCCTCGTGGAAGCGCTGCTGGCCGAGCGGGCCGCGGCCCGCACCAACCGGGACTTCGTCACCGCCGACGCGATCCGGGCCCGCCTGCTGGCTGTGGGCATCGCCGTCGAAGACACCCCGGACGGTCCGATGTGGACGGTCAAGACCTGATGCCGGGAAACTCCCAGCGGCGGGGCGCCATGCGCAAGCCGGGCACCAAGAAGGGCGCGGTCGTCGGTTCCGGGGGCCAGCGGCGCAAGGCGCTGCAGGGCAAGGGGCCGACGCCGCCCGCCGAGCTGCGCCCGGGTCACCCAGCGCAGCGCAAGGCGGAGCACCAGGCCGCCGCGGCCGCCCGGGCCGCCCGGCGTACCCGGGGCCGGCCGGATGCCGGTGACGGCCCGGAGACCGTGCTGGGCCGCAACGCCGTGGTGGAATGCCTACGCGCCGGGGTGCCGGCGACCGCGCTGCACGTCGCGCTCGGCGTCGAGGCCGACGACCGGGTCACCGAGGCAGTGCGGTTGGCCGCTGACGCCGGCATCCCCATCCTCGAGATGTCCCGCGGCGAGTTGGACCGCATCGCGGGTGGCAACCTGCACCAGGGCGTCGCGTTGCAGGTGCCGCCGTTCTCCTACGCCTACCCGGACGAGCTGCTCGAGGCGGCCCGCGGCTCCGGCTCGCCACCGCTGCTGGTCGCGCTGGACGGCATGACCGACCCGCGCAACCTCGGGGCGGTGGTGCGCTCCACGGCGGCGTTCGGCGGGCACGGCGTGCTGCTGCCGCAGCGCCGCTCGGCGGGGGTTACGGCCGTGGCGTGGCGCACGTCAGCCGGCACCGCGGCCCGGCTGCCTGTCGGGCGGGCCACCAACCTCACCCGCACGCTGCGGGCCTGGGCGGCCGAGGGCCTCATGCTCGTCGGACTGGACCCCCACGGAGCCGTGGAGCTCGACGACCTCGACCTGGCCGGCGGGCCGCTGGTGCTCGTCGTCGGCTCGGAGGGCCGGGGGTTGTCCCGGCTGGTGCGGCAGAGCTGCGACGTGACCGTCTCGATCCCCATGGCCGGCCCTGTCGAGTCGCTCAACGCCTCGGTCGCCACGGGCGTGGTCCTGGCCGAGGTGGCCCGGCGACGCCGGGCCACCTCGCGGCGGCGGTGAGGGTCAGGAAGCCGGCGCGCCCAGCGCCTTGGCC
>JAVKSM010000146.1:0-6390 GCA_039583705.1 Pseudonocardiaceae bacterium | reverse complement strand
GGTCAGCGGCCCTCTGGACTGGTAGCGGGGGGAGGATTTGAACCTCCGACCTCTGGGTTATGAGCCCAGCGAGCTACCGAGCTGCTCCACCCCGCGTCGCGACACCAGTGTACGTCGCGGTCCGGACGCCACGTACCCGCCCCCTCCTCACCCGCCTCCGGCTGAGCCCGGGCTCGCCGCCGGTGGCGGCGTCGCGGTGGACGGAGCGGGCGTGGGCGTCGCGGTGGACGGAGCGGGCGTGGGCGTCGCGGTGGACGGAGCGGGCGTAGGCGTCGAGCTGGCGGCACCAGATGCGTTCTTGGCGGCCTCGAAACGCTTGGTGGCGTCATCGAGGTCCTGGTAGGCCTTGCCGAGCGCTTGGAAGTTGCCGGACTGCTGGGCAGCCCGGATCTCCTGCAGCGCGGTGGAGATGTCCTGGACGGCCTGGGCCAACTGCGCGCTGACCTGGGTGCCGGCCGGGGACGGCGAGGGTGGGGGCGGCGGCGCCGGGGCTGGTGGTTGCTCACCCGGCTGCGTCGTCGACTGCCCGGCACCGGAACCGAACACCTGGTCCAGCGCGTCGTTCAACGTCGAGGCGTACCCGACGCGCCCGCCGAAGCTGACCAGCACCTTGAGCAGTTGGGGGAACGACGAGTCCTGGTTGGACCGTTCGATGTAGACCGGCTCGACGTAGAGCAGCCCGCCGGCCACCGGCAGCGTCAGCAGGTTGCCGTAGAACACCTGGGTCGACTGCTGGCGCAGCAGGTTGAGCTCCGTGCTCACCTGGGAGGAGGACAGGAACTGTGTCTGGACCTGCTGTGGACCCCTGGTCTGGGTGTCACCTGGAAGCTTCAGGACGGTGATCCTGCCGTACGTCCTCGGGTCCGAGGAGACGCTGATGTAGGCCGAAAGGAACTCCCGTCGCAGGCTGACCACGGCGCTGGTCAACTGGAACTCCGCGGTCGGGTCCGAAAGGTCCCTCGGGTCCCCGGCCAGCACGTAGTACGGCGGCTGCGGTGCCGACGACTGGCCGTCCGGCCCGCTGTCCACCGTCGGGTCGCTGGGCACGTCCCAGAACGACACCGTCGAGAAGAACTCCTGCGGGTTCGACACGTGGTATCGCGTCAGCAACTCGCGCTGGACCTTGAACAGATCCTCGGGATAGCGGAAGTGCGCCCGCAGGTCAGGGCTGATGGCGCTGGCCGGCTTGACCACGCCGGGGAAGGCCTTCATCCAGGTCTTGAGCACCGGGTCGTTCTCGTCCACCGCGTAGAGCGTCACCGTGCCGTCGTAGGCGTCCACGGTCGCCTTGACGGAGTTGCGGATGTAGCTGATCGTCTTGTTCGGCTGGCGGGAGCTTCCGAGGGTGTCGCGGGTGACGTCCCCGAGCGGCTCCTGCTGCGCGTAGGGGTAGTTGTCCAGCGTCGTGTAGCCGTCGATGATCCACACGATCCGCCCGTCGACCACGGCCGGGTACGGGTCGCTGTCCAGCGTGAGCCAGGGCGCCACCTTCTGCACCCGCTCCCGTGGATTCCGGTTGTAGAGGATTTTCGAGTTCGGCCCGATCTGGCCGTTGAACAGGATGTTGCGTTCCCCGTACGCGACGGCGAAGGCGAGCCGGTTGAACCAGCCGCCCAGCGGTACCCCGCCTGACCCGTTGTAGGTGAACCGGGTGCGGTCGGTGTCGTACTCGCCCTGGTTGGTCCTGACGATCGCGTAGTCGTCCGGGGTGTCGGAGATGAGCGGACCATAGTAGATCCGCGGCTGGGTCACCTTGATCGCGCCCTGCGTGCTCACGTCGCTGACCTGGAAGACCGGGTAGCCCCCCAGCCCACCCGAGGCGTCCAGCGAGGAGTTCACCGTGTTCGCGGGAGCCGCGACGAAACCGTTGCCGTGGGTGTAGACGAGGTGCTGGTTAATCCAGTCCGTCTGGTTGCCGGTGAGGTTCTTCGGATCGATCTCCCGGGCAGCCACCACGTAGTCGCGGGTCACTCCGCCGATCGTGTAGCGGTCGATGTCGAGCTGGTCGGGGAAGCCGTAGAAATTCTTCAACTGCTCGAGCTGGGTGAACGTCTTGGACAGCTTGCTCGGGTCGAGCAGCCGGATATTGGGGATCGTCGCCTGGTCCTGCTGGACCTCGGTCTGCACCTCGGCCGGTGACAGGTCGGTGCGCCCCGCATAGGGGATGTAGTCGACGTTGGTCAGCCCGAACGCCTGCCGGGTGGCCGCGATGTTGCGCTGGATGGGTATCGCTTCGCGGTTGTTGGCGTTCGGCTTGACGGAGAACTGCTCGAGGACCGCCGGCCACGCCGCGCCCACGAGGATCGAGGACAGCACGAGCAGCGCCGTGGCGATCGCCGGCACCTGCAGGTTGCGCAGGAACACCGCCGCGAAGAACGCGGCGGCGCAGATCACCGAGATGGCCAGCAGGATGAGCTTGGCCGGCAGCACCGCGTTGAGGTCGGTGTAGCTCGCGCCGTAGAAGTCCGCCCCGGACATTCCCGCCTTGCGGCCGCTGAACATCAGCTCGTAGCGGTCCAGGAAGTAGGCGAACGCCTTGAGCAACACGAAGGTGCCGGCCAGCACGGCGAGCTGGGCCCGCGCCGGGCCGGAGAGCTGGCCGCTGCGCCCGGCGAGCCGGATGCCGCCGAAGACGTACTGGCTGATCAGCGCGCCGAAGAAGCTGATCGTGACCGTGACGAACAGCCAGTCGAGGATTTCGCGGTAGAACGGGAGCTGGAAGGCGTAGAAGCTCACGTCCTTGCCGAACTCGGGGTCGGCGATCCCGAACGGCGTTGCGTGCAGGAAAAGCTGCGTGGTCTGCCAGTCGCCCTGCGCCGCCAGCCCGGCGATCAGCGCGACGACCAGCGGCAACCCGATGCCGAAGAGCCGCAACCGGGCCGAGACGATCGCCCGGTAGCGGCCGACCGGGTCTTCCGTGCGCGAGGCTGGCAGGAAGACCGGCCGGGTGCGGTAGGCGACCACCAGGTTGAGCGCGAGCACGCCGCCGATGAGCAGGCCGCCGATGATGAACTGGACGAAGCGGGTGAGCAGCACCGTGTCGAACACACCGCGGAAGCCGACCTCACCGAACCACAGCCAGTCGACGTAGGTGCCGACCAGTCGCACGCCCAGGAGCAGGACGACGATCACCGCGACCGCAGCGACCAGCAGGATCTTCGTCCGGCGGGACAGCACCGGACTGCCCCTCAAGGGCCGTGTGGCCACAGGGTCTCACGCTCCCGTCGAGGTCGTGCAGGTCCTGGTGATGTCCCGCCGTCCGAGAAGCCGTCGTGCGAGCAGGTGCCGTGCGAGCACGTTGTGACAGTCCGAGAGGTCCAACTCTACGGAGGGTGCCCGAGGTTCCCGACTGCGCCCGGCGCTGCGCACCACCCGCAGCCTTCGCTGGTCGCCGGCCGTCCGGCAGGCCCGGTCAGCAGTGCGGGGTGGCCGCTCCGGCGTGCAGGGCCCGCAGCGCGGCCACGGCGTCGGACAGCGAGGAGACCCGGACCAACCGCAACCCGGCCGGGGCGCGGCTGACGGCCTCGGGGCAGTTCCCGGTCGGCACGAGGAACACGGTGGCCCCGGCGCTGCGCGCGGCCGCCATCTTGAACGCGATGCCGCCGATCTCCCCGACCACGCCGGCGTCGTTGATCGTGCCGGTTCCCGCGACGAACCGGTGCCCGGCGAGGTCGCCCGGGGTCAGCTTGTCGACCAGCGCCAAGGCGAACATCAAGCCAGCGGAGGGCCCGCCGATGTCCCCCAGGCTGATCGTGATCGAGAACGGCACGTCGGGCAGACCCTCCGGCGTGACGCCGAGGAAGCCCTGCGGCACCGGGTCCGGGCGGGTGCCCAACCCGACGCTGACGTCCTGCACCACCCCACCACGCTGGTAACGGATCACGACACGGCTGCCCGGCCGGGTGTCGCGCAGGGCGTCGGAGACCTGCGCCGGCGTGGACACCGGCACCCCGTTCACGACGAGCAGCCGGTCCCCCGCCGCCAGCAACCCCACCGCCGGGGACCCGGGCACCACCGCTTCGACGACCACCTTCGTCGGCAGGTGCAGGTAGGACAGCGCGGCCACCTCGGCATCGGCCTCAGACTGCCTGAACTGTTCGGTGTTCTCTTGTTCCACCTGCTGCTCGCTCAGCCCGGGCAGGAAGATCTCCTCGCGGGGTACGATCCCGTCGTTGCCGGAGAACCAGGCGGCGAGGGCGGCGAACATGGTCAGCCGGTCGGCGATCGAGACCGTCGTCATGTTGAGGTGTCCCGAGGTGGGGAACGTCTGCCGCCCGGCCACGTCGACGACCGTCCGGCCGTCCACCTGACCCAGCGTGTTGAACGTGGGGCCCGGCCCCTCGGCCACGTACGGCACCGGGACTGTGGCACCGGCCAGCGCCAACGCCGCCGCCAGCACGAGACCGACCAGCAGTGTCACGCTGAGACGGCTCACGGAGCGAAAGCGTACGGCTGCCGCAGGTGATCTCCTCGTACGGCGTCCCGGCGTACCGTTGAGGCATGAGTGACGTGCCGTTCGGATTCGGAAGGTCCGATCCCGACGATCCCGGCGACGACGCGCCCAGCGGCGCGTTCGGGTTCGGGGCGATCCCCGGGCTGCCCGGCGGTGCCGGCGGCCCAGGTGGGTTCGACATCAAGCAGCTCGGGCAGATGCTCAGCCAGCTCGGGCAGATGCTCAGCCAGTCCTCCCCCTCAGCGGGTCCGGTCAACTACGACCTGGCCAAACAGATGGCCACCCAACGGCTGACCGCTACCGGCGCCTCCTCCACCACCGAGGCCCAGCAGCGGGCCGTCACCGACGCGGTTCGGCTGGCGGAGTTGTGGCTGGAGACCGCGACGACGCTGCCCGCCGGGGTGAGGAAGGTGGAAGCCTGGTCCCCGCAGGACTGGGTGGAGGCCACCCTGCCGGCCTGGCGGCGGTTGTGTGACCCGGTGGCGAAGCGGGTTTCCGGGGCGTGGGTCGAGGGCCTTCCCGAGGAGGCCAGGCAGATGGCCGGGCCCATGCTCGCCATGGTCGGGCAGGTCGGCGGGCTGGCGTTCGGCTCCCAGTTGGGCACCGGGCTCGGCCAGCTCGGCGCGGAAGTGCTGACGTCCACCGAGGTCGGGCTGCCGCTGGGCCCCGAGGGGACGGCTGCCCTGCTGCCGGCCGCCGTGCAGCGCTTCACCGCCGGCGTGGACCGTCCGGCCAGGGAGGTGCTCGTCTTCCTCGCCGCCAGGGAGGCCGCCCACCACCGGCTGTTCGCGCACGTGCCGTGGTTGCGGCAGCGACTGCTGGCAACCGTCGAAGAGTTCGCGCAGGGCATCCGGGTGGACACCACACGCATCGAGGAGCTGGCGCGGGACCTCAACCCGGCCGACCCCAGCGCGCTCGAGGAGGCGATGCGCACAGGCCTGTTCGCGCCGCAGACCACGCCAGCTCAGCAGGCGGCGCTGCGTCGGCTGGAGGCGCTGCTGGCGCTCGTCGAGGGCTGGGTGGACGTCGTGGTCGCGGACGCGGTCGGCGACCGGTTGCCGGGCGCCGGGGCGCTGCGGGAGACGCTGCGCCGTCGCCGGGCCTCCGGTGGTCCCGCCGAGCAGACTTTCGCCAAGCTGGTCGGGCTGGAGCTGCGGCCCCGCAAGCTGCGGGCGGCCGCCGACCTGTGGCGCCGGCTGGGCGAGCAGCGCGGGATCGAGGGCCGCGACGCGGTGTGGGAGCACCCCGACCTGGTGCCGACGGCTGACGACCTCGATGACCCGGAGGCGTTCCTCGACCGGCGTGACCTCGGCGGGGACCCGTTCGCTGAGTTGGAGCGCACCGAGGGCGGGTCCGCCCGCGAGGACGGGGCGCCCGCGCGGGACGAGGCAACGGACCAGGACGGAGAGTAGCTGCGCGCCGACCAACAGTGGCCACGCGAGGTCAGGACGGCGACGGGGAGTCACGAACACGGGCGGTAGCTGGCCACGGGCGGTAGCGTGTGCTGCCTGGCCCTCGGCGAGGAGGAGTCCCGTGCCCGATACATATACCGGTTACTGCGTCAAGTGCAGGGAGAAGCGGGAGTTCTCCGGCACCGTGCACGAGAGCAACGGCCGCCGCATGGCCAAGGGCACCTGCCCCGTGTGCGGCACGAAGATGAATCGGATCCTGGGGAAGGCTTGAGCCTTCCGAGCCGGCCGCAGCCCGGCCCGGATCTGTGACCGCCCGCTGGCGTCATCGCCAGCGGTGGACCTGTCCCGAGAAGCTGTCCACAGCCAGGTCTCGCCTGTGGACAGCAGTGTGCAGTGTGTTCCCAAGCTCCCGATGCTCATCCCGTGGCCTTCCCGCAGCCCTCCGGCACGCAGCCCTCCGGCACGCAGCCCTCCGGCACGCAGCCCTCCGGCACGCAGCCCTCCGGCACGCAGCCCTCCGGCACG
>JAVKSM010000145.1:0-6514 GCA_039583705.1 Pseudonocardiaceae bacterium | reverse complement strand
GCGCCACCGAACACGGTCTGGCGCAGCGGCACCTGCTCGCGGGATCCGCCCCGGCCGGCCTGCTCGACCTCGTCGGGCGGCTGGTCGCCGGGTGGACCGAGTCGGTGGACCTCGTCTACCGGGCCGGCTCGGCCGGCTTCGCCGCCTGCGCCTGCTCCGACGGAACCGATGCCGTGCTCGTCACCAGTCCGGACGTGAGCCGGACACCGCTGCGGATCCGCCCGGCCGACCCGGCTCGGCTGGCGGCCGCGCTGCTGTCGGCGGTACCGGCGGGTCTACCCGGTGCCGGCGGTCCGCGCCGGGTGCCGGCCCGGCCCGAGCTGGCGGCCCGTCGCGGCGAGGGGCAGACCTTCACCCGCCGCACCGCCGCCGACCTGCAGGCAGTCTCTACGATCATCGACACCGCCTCCGGGCACGGCATGGCAGGCGCCGTCACGCGCCCGGGACAACGACCGGTGCGGGCCGCGCGTCTGGTGGTGTGGGCGGACGGCCCACGGGGTCGCTTTGCCGTGCGGCACGAGGACTACCACGGGCAACGCTCGGCCGTGCTCATCCCGGCGACCGCCGGGGAGCTGGCGGCCGACCTTGACCACCTGCTGGCCGGGATCCGGCCGGCGGCGGCGCAGCAGGAGAGCAGGCGATGAGTGAAGGGGCGCGGGTCAGTCCCGACGAGTTACGGGATTTCGGCAGCCGGGTGCACAACGTCAGCACCGCGATCACCGAGGTGCAGCAGGCGTTGGACGGCTTGGCGGGCGCGCGCATGGCCACCGGATCCGGTCCCGACAACGCGGAGATCGTCCAGTACTACCGCGACCTCATCGGCGGCGAGGCGGCCCCGGCGGCGAGGCGGCTCGCCGCCACGCTGGAGCAGATCCGCGACACGGCGCACGCCACCGCCGACGAGTGGGAGAACCAGGAGTTCGCGAACCGTGCGGCATTCCAAGGCTGACCCGGCGGCCACGCCGACCTGGCCCACAGCGGTGCCCTGACCCCGGCGGGCAGCTCGGTGTGTTGCCCGGGGGATGGATGAGAAGGCAGGATGGCCAACTGGTGAACACGAACGAGACCAGCAACGGGCTCGTCGTCCTTGCCGTGGACGACGAGGAGCCGGCGCTCAACGAGTTGAAGTTCTTGCTCGAGCGCGACCCCAGGGTGCGAAAGGTGCACACCGCCTCGGACTCGACAGGCGCGTTGCGCATCCTCTCCGGCGGTGAGCCGGCGACGCCCTGCGGCTATGCCGCGCCGGCCGCTGCGCCGGGCAGCCCCCCGGTCCCCACCCGGCGGTCGGAGGTCGACGTCCTCTTCCTCGACATCCGGATGCCCGGTCTGGACGGCCTCGAACTCGCCGGCGTGCTCTCCCACCACGTCATCCCCCCGGCGGTCGTGTTCGTCACCGCCCACGACGACCGGGCGGTCGAGGCGTTCGCGGTGGGGGCGGTGGACTACCTGCTCAAACCGCTGCGCCAGGAGCGGCTGGCCGCCTCACTGGCCAGGATCCAGGCCCAGCGGGCCGCCGCTGGCGCTGCCGAGCAGACCCGCGAGGAGAACGCCGAGGACGAGGTCATCCCGGTCGAGCTGGCCGGCACCACCAAGCTCGTGCAACGCTCGGCGGTGCGCTGGGTCGAGGCGCAGGGCGACTACGCACGGCTGTACACCAGCGACGGCAGCCACCTGGTGCGGATCCCGCTCTCGGTGCTCGAGGAGCGGTGGGCCGAGGTCGGCTTCGTGCGCATCCACCGCTCCTACCTGGTCGCGCTGCCGCTGGTCACCGAGCTGCGACTGGCCGGGTCCGGTTACGTGGTGCGGCTGGGCCCCGGTGGGGACATCGCGGAGCTGCCGGTGAGCCGGCGCCACACCCGTGAGCTCAAGGACCGGCTGGTCCGTGCGACGAAGCAGGCGTGGAGCCAGCGGTGACGACCACCGACGGCCGCCCTCGGCAGGTCGTCGGGGGCTCCGCGCCCGCAGCGGGCGCAGGGTTCGGCGTCGCCGAGCCGACCGACGAGGGGCGACACGCCAGGGCGGATCCCGACGCCCCGGGCACTGGCATCCCGAGCCCCGGCGCACCGGATCCGCGCCTTTCCCAGGAAAACTACGTGCCGCGGCATGCGAAGGTCGACCCCGCGGAAGCGGCTTCCCTCGCCGGCAGCCGGGTCCGAGTGGTCCTTGCCGAGCGACGGGCGCACCCCCGCACGGTGCGCACCCTGGCCGAGGTCGAGGAGCAGACCTCGGTCGGGAAGTACCTCGTCGACGGGTTGATGAAGGCGCAGCTCGGGCTCGCGGCGCGGCTCGGGGCGGTTGCGGTGATAACGCTCTGCTCCCTGCCGCTGCTGTTCGCGACGCTGCCCCAGCTCACCGAGCTGAACGTGGTCGGCATCCGGCTGCCGTGGCTGCTCCTCGGGGTGTTGGCCTATCCGTTCCTGCTGCTGCTGGGGTGGTTGCACACTCGCGCGGCCGAGCGGAACGAGCGCGACTTCGCCGAGGTCGTCGAGGACTAGGCGGTGTCCCGTAGATCGTGGCTGTCGCAAGATCTACCGGACCTGGCCTAGGCCCCGGGAAGCCCGGCCGTGAACCCCCACGCGGGTGGCCTCGCCGCCCTGCTCGCCATCGGGCTCCTGGTCGTGGTGACGGTGGTCATCGGCTCGCTCGGGGTGCGCTTCGCCCGCACGACCTCCGACTTCCTCGCGGCCTCGCGGACGGTGGGGACGGGCGCGAACGCCACGGCGATCTCCGGTGAGTACCTGTCGGCGGCCGCGTTCCTCGGGATCGCCGGACTGGTGCTCAAGGACGGGCCGGACGCGCTGTGGTACCCGGTCGGGTTCGCGGCCGGCTACCTGGCGCTGCTATTGTTCGTCGCCGCGCCGTTGCGTCGATCGGGTGCCTACACGATCCCGGACTTCGCCGAGGCCCGGCTGGGCTCGGCGCAGCTGCGGCAGATCGCCACCGGCTTCGTCGTCGTCATCGGGTGGCTCTACGTGCTGCCGCAACTGCAGGCCGCGGGCCTCACCCTCACCACCGTCACGAGGCTGCCGTCGTGGGCCGGCGTGCTCGGCGTCGGGGCCATCATGACGGCGAGCGTCGTGTTCGGCGGCATGCGCTCGATCACGTTCGTCCAGGCCTTCCACTACTGGGTCAAGCTGACGGCGGTGGCCGTCCCCACCTTCGTGCTGGTGACCTACCTCGCCGGTTCGTTCTCGCCGCCGGTGCGACCGGCGCCGCCGAGCTTTCCCACCGCCACCACGGTGAACGTGCGGACGGCCGTCACGTTGCAGGTCGCCGTGCCCGTCGACCTCGGTGCCCACGGCCGGGTCGACGGCGTGCCCGTCGACGGGCCGCTGCGCTGGGCGCCGGGACGGCACACGGTGGCCGCCGGGTCGCGGCTGCGCTTCACCGGGGGCGAGCCGGTGCCGGTGGCGGCCGGCGCCCCGATCTCCAACGATTCCTGGGTCGCGCCGCTGCACGGCCATTCCTCGCACCCGCTGCTCGCGATCTACTCGCTGATCGTGGCCACCTTCCTCGGCACGATGGGGTTGCCCCACGTGCTCGTGCGTTTCTACACCAACCCGGACGGCCGGGCGGCGCGGCGGACCGCGACCGTGGTGGTGGGCCTCATCGGTGCTTTCTACGTGTTCCCTGCCATGCTCGGCGCGATGTCGCGGTGCTTCGTGCCCCAACTGCTGGTCACCGGGAGAACCGACGCGGCCGTGCTGCTGCTGCCCTCGGCCGTCGTCCGCGGTTGGCTGGGAACCACGCTCGGCTCGCTGGTCGCGGCCGGCGCGTTCGCCGCCTTCCTGTCCACCTCCTGCGGGCTGGTGGCCAGCGTCGCGGGTGTGCTGTCCACCGACGTGCTGCCTGGGCGAGCGCGGGACCTCCGCATGGCCGGCCTGGTCGCGGGGCTCGTGCCGATGGGCCTCGCGCTCGCCGCCGCCCAACTGGATTTCGCCCAGACCGTGTCGCTGGCCTTCGCCGTGGCGGCTTCGTCGTTCAGCCCGCTGCTCGTGTTGGGTATCTGGTGGCGCCGGCTGACCGACATCGGCGCCGTCGTCGGCCTGCTGGTCGGCGGGGGGCTGGCGGTGCTGGCGGTGCTCACCACGCTCAGCGGGGTCACCGCCGGCGGCGCCTTCGGCGTGCTGCTCGACCAGCCCGCTGTGGTGACCGTCCCGCTCACGTTCGTCACCATGATCGTGGTGAGCTGGCTGACCCGACGTCGGGTGCCCGGCAACGTCTCACAGATCCTGCTGCGGCTGCACGCCCCCGAGCGGCTGGGCCTCGGTCCGGACCGGGTAGCCCGGCCGGTCGCCAAGTGAGTTTGACCAGCCTCCTACCGGACGGCGTGCCATCATGCCGACGTGATGCCGCCTCAGGTACCGACCGTCCCGCCGTCTGAGATACCGGCCGACGCGGTGCTGCTCGACGTCCGAGAGGACGACGAGTGGGTCGCCGGCCACGTCCCGGAGGCCGTGCACGTCCCGATGTCAGAGCTGACCGGGCGGCTTGCCGACGTCCCGGCCGCCGCCGCGCGGCTCTACGTCATCTGCCGCTCCGGTGCCCGCTCGGCCCGGGTCGCGGCCTACCTCAACGGCAACGGCTGGGACGCGGTCAATGTCGACGGCGGGATGCTCGCCTGGGCCGCGGCCGGCCGCCCGATGACGGCCGAGACCGGTGCCGACCCCGCCGTCGTCTGAGCACCGCCAAGGAGGGTCCAGGTGGCCTACCTCCCCGGACCGCCGCGTCCCCCGGTGCCCCGGCCCCGCTACACCGGCCCGCCGTCCTACCCGACGCCCCCGCGCTGGGGCTTCCCGGTGCTGGCCGCCCGACGGCCGACCCCGACCGGCACCGGCACCGGCACCGGCACCGCGCCGGCACCGGCGCACGCGGTGCGGGTGCTCGCCGCCACCCTCCTGCCGCTGTTGTCGGCCACCGCGCTCGTCGCACTGGTGGCCGCCGGCGCCGAGGCGTGGCGCTACGAGCTGCTGCTGCGCAGCCGAAACGAAGCGCTGCCGTTGGGCCAACTGCTCGCCTCCGACGCGCTGGTCCTCACCGCCGGTGTGCTCGCGCCGCTGGTGGCGCTGGCCGCTGGCGCGGTGGTGCTGCGCTGGTTGCTGCGCGCCTCCGCCGTGGCGGGCGCGCAGGCCGGGGTCGAGCCGTCCCGCCGACCCTGGCAGGTGGTCGTCGGCGCGATGGTCCCCGGGCTGAACCTCGCGGTGCCCGGCGCGGTGCTCGCCGAGGTGGAGCACGCCGCACTGGGCCGCCCGCCCGCGCAGCGGCCGGCGCCGTCCCGGCTGGTGCGGACCTGGTGGGTGGCCTGGGCACTCAACGTCGTGCTGGGTGTGGTGGCGGTGCTGCACGGGTTCTCCGCCGGCGTGCAGGCCCGGGCCGACGGGGTGGTGCTGCACGCGGTGACCGACGTCGTGGCCGCGGTGACGGCTGTGATCACGCTCGTCGTGGTGCGCCGTCTCACCGCCCTGCTGCAGCCGGTGGATCCGCGGCGGCTGGCGCGGATGGCGGTGCTGCGGGTCGGGCCCGCGGCCGACACACTGGATAGGTGAGCGCCACGCCGGCGGTGGTGGCCCACCGCGGCGCCTCGGGATCCCGGGCCGAGCACACTCTGGCTGCCTACGCGCAGGCCCTTGAGGAGGGTGCCGACGGCTTGGAGTGCGACGTGCGGTTGTCCCGCGACGGCTACCTGATCTGCGTGCACGACCGTCGCGTGGACCGCACCTCCACCGGCCGCGGGATCGTCAGCGAGCTGTCCCTGGCCGAGTTGGCGGAGTTGGACTTCGGCTCCTGGCACGACGAGTGGGAGTCGGCCGACGAGCTCATCCAGCGCCGCGTCGCCACCCCTTCGGCTTCCGTGGCCGCCCACGGGCTGCTCACCCTCGACGAGCTGCTCGGCCTCATCAGCGACGCGCGGCGGCGGGTGCGGCTGTTCGTCGAGACCAAGCACCCCACCCGGTACGGAGCGCTGGTCGAGGCCAAGCTCGTCGCGTCGCTGGCTCGGTTCGGGCTCGCGAAGCCGGCCAGCGCCGAGGAGGCGACGGTGACGGTGATGTCCTTCTCGTCCCGGGCATTGCACCGGGTGCGGGGGCAGGCGCCGGCGGTGCCGACGGTGCTGCTGCTCAGGAAGCTGCCGTTGGCGTTGCGCGCCGGGAACCTGCCACCCGCGGCGGACGTCGCCGGCCCGGGTGTCCACGTCCTGCGGGCCGACCCCGGCTACGTGTCGCGGACCGCCGAGTGCGGCCACCCGAGCTATTGCTGGACGGTGGACGAGCCGGCGGACGTGGAGTTGTGTGCCAGGCTGGGCGTGGCATACGTGGCGACCAACCACCCCGCCCGGACCCGCGCCCTGCTGGCGGAGCTGGGGGCGAGCCGGTGACGAGATGAGGTGAGCGGTATGAGCACTCCCGAGGATCCGCCGCCCGGCCCCGGTGGCTACCCGCCGGCAGGCCCCGGCCCGTACCCACCGGACCCCGGGCCAGGGTACGGCCAGTACCCACCGCCCGGCCCCGGCCCGTAC
>JAVKSM010000144.1:0-6529 GCA_039583705.1 Pseudonocardiaceae bacterium | reverse complement strand
TCGCACGTGCTCGCCGCGCAGGAACCCCGCCGCCGTGGGCAGGTCGTGGGTGGAGATGCTGGCCAGCGTGCCGGGTAGCCACTGCCGGGGCGCAAGGAGGCTGCCGGACCGCTCGTCGCGCTGGAACCACAGCACGGCGGCGCCCAGCGCACCCCGGTCGGCCAGCTCCTCGCCCACCACCGGCTCGACCGTGCCCAGATCCTCCCCGACGACCATCGCGCCGGCCCGGGCCGCCTCCAGCGCGAGGATGCCCAGCAGCGCGTCGGCGTCATAGTGGACATAGGTGCCGCGGTCCGGTTCGTTGCCCGGGGGGATCCACCACAGCCGCCACAGCCCGGCGACGTGGTCGACCCGGACGCCGTCGGCGTGCGCGAGCACCGACCGCAGCAGGTTCCGGTAGGGCAGGTACCCGGTCGCGGCCAGCGCGTCCGGCCGCCACGGGGGTAGCTGCCAGTCCTGGCCGCGCTGGTTGAAGTCGTCCGGCGGCGCCCCGACCGTCACCTCGGTCGCCAGGACGTCCTGCAGCGCCCAGGTGTCCGCGCCGTCCAGGGCGCCGCCGACCGCCAGGTCGTGGATCACGCCGACGGCCATGTCCCGGCCAGCGGCCCGCGCCCGGGCGAGCTGGGCGGCGCAGCAGCGTTGCAGCCAGGCGTGGAACGCCACCGCCTCGGCGCGCTCCGCCCGCGCCGCCGCCACGTCCGGACCGTCCGGGCGACGCAGCCCGGCGGGCCAGCGTCGCCAGGCCGGCCCGTGACGCTCGGCCAACGCGCAGTAGGTCGCGAAGTCGGCCAGGTCACCGTCCACCGGCCGGCGTTCGGCGTAGGGCCAGAGCAGCTCCAGCGCCTGCCGTTTCGCCGCCCACACCGCGTCGTAATCGAGCGGTTCGGTCCGCTCGACGCGCAACGCCGCCACCCGGGCCCGGACCTCGGGGTCGGCACGGGCGAACTCCGCGGTGTCCTCCACCCGCAGGTAGAGCGGGTTGACGAAGCGGCGGCTCGACGGGGAGTACGGCGAGGGCTGCACCGTCGGCGTCAACCCGGGAGCGCCCAACGGGTTGAGCAGCACCGCGCCGGCGCCCAGCCCGGTGCTCCACCGCAGCAGCGCGCGCAGGTCGGCGAAGTCGCCGATCCCCCGGGAATCCCGCGAGTGCAGCGCGTAGAGCTGCACCATCCACCCCCAGGTCGAGGGCACCGCGGCCAGCCGCCGCGGGGTCAGCACCACCGTGGTGTCCGCCAGGGTGTACCAGCCCAGCGGCAGGTCGGCCGGCAGCTCACCGGCTACCGGCCGCTCCGCGCCGTCCTCCGCGACCAGCACGCCCCGCTCCGGCAGCGGCGGGCGCAGCGGGTGGGACCGACCCTGCCGCAGCACGAGCACCGGAGGCGGGGCGCGGCGGCGCCCGTCGAGCCGCGAGCGCTCGGCCCGGATCGCGGCCGCCGATCCGGCCTCGACGCCGAGCTGCGCCAGCACGGCGACCACCACGTCCGGGTCCACCCCGTGGCGCCGTCCCGCGTGGTCGGAATAGGAGGTCGCGACGCCGTGGGCCGCTGCGAGCGCGGCGAACCCCTCCGCCGTACCGACCGTCCGTGCCACCCGAACATCCTGACACCACGGGCGGGGGGCGGCAGGGCAGTGGGCGGCAGGGCAGTGGGCGGCAGGGCGGCGGGCGGCAGGAACCAGGCGGCAGGTCCCCTGGACCCCAGCAGTCCCACCCGTTTCTGTCCGATCGCGAGGGGTACAGGCAGCGGGTGCGGTGCAGGCGGGTGGATCCGTCGGGCCCGGGCATCTCGCGGCAGCGCCGTGGTCGCGGTTTCAGCTACCGCGACCCGTCCGGTGAGCCGCTGACCGACCCGGTGGTGCTCGACCGGATCCGGGCGTTGGCGATCCCGCCCGCCTGGCGACAGGTGTGGATCTGCCCACTGCCGCAAGGTCACATCCAGGCGGTGGGCACCGACGACGCCGGGCGGCGACAGTACCGCTACCACGACGAGTGGCGACGTGCCCGGGACGCCGCCAAGTTCGACCGGGTGGCCAGGCTGGGCGAGCGGCTGCCCGCGGTCCGCCGCGAGATCGCCCGTCGGCTCGACGCCCGTGGCCTGCACCGGGAGCGGGTGCTGGCCGCGGCGCTGCGGATGCTCGACCTCGGGGTGTTCCGGGTCGGGGGCGAGGAGTACGCCGAGGGCGGCAGCGCGGCCGCGGCCGACGGCACGTTCGGACTGGCGACGCTGCGCTGCGACCACGTCCGGCTGCGCCGCGGCACGGTCGTCTTCGACTACCCGGCCAAGGGCGGCGTGCACCGATCGCTGCGCATCGCCGACCCGGGCGTGCACAAGGTCGTCGGCGCGTTGCTGCGGCGCCGCGGTCCGGACGAGGATCTGCTCGCCTACCGCGTCGCGGGCTCCACCGGCAGCCCCGGTGCCCGCTGGCACGACGTGCGCGCCGACGACGTCAACGCGGCGTTCAAGGAGCTGGCGGGGGAGGAGTTCAGCGCCAAGGACCTGCGCACCTGGAACGCCGGGGTGCTCGCGGCGGTGGCGCTGGCGGGGCAGTGCTCGGCCGACGGCGCGCCGCCCGCTTCGCAGCGCAAGCGGCGTCGTGCGGTGGCGCAGGTGATGCGGGAGGTGTCCGAGGAACTGGGCAACACCGCGGCGGTGGCCCGCCGCTCCTACGTCGACCCGCTGCTCGTGGAGCGGTTCGAACGCGGGCAGACCGTGCTGCCGGCGCTGCGCCGCGCGGGTTCGACCGACCTGTCCGACGAGCAGGTCCGGTGCGCGGTGGAGCGCGCGGTGCTCAGGCTGCTCACCGACCGGCTCCCGTCCTGACCGCGGCCGCGGCCTGCTCCCGGACGGCTTCGTCGTGCGCCAGCTCGTGGTTCCAGTGACCGACGAGGTCGGCGTAGAGGGCGTGTCGGGCAATGAGGTCCCGGTGGGTACCTAGGGTCGTGTCGGTGCCATCCATGAGCAGGATGGTGTCGGCGCGCATCGCTGAGCTGATCCGGTGGGCGACGACCACGAGGGTTCCATGCCGGGCTGCGAAGGCGGCTTCGACCCGGGCCTCGGCAAGAGGGTCCAGGTGGCAGGTGGCCTCGTCGAGGATGACCAGGCTGGCGGGGGAGAGGAAGACCCGGGCAAGGGCGAGGAGCTGGCGCTGCCCGGTGGACAGGCCGGCTCCTCCGGGTGCGATCTGCCCGTGGTAGCCGCCCAGGTCCATGACGAGCTGGTCCAAGCCGAGCAGGGCGACGACCCGGTCGAGCTCGCGGGTCGGTGCGTCGGGTTGCAGGTAGCTGAGGTTGTCCCGGACGGTCCCGGCGAAGACGTAGGCTTCCTGCGGGATGAGTGCGATCGTTCGTCGCAGGTCGGACTCGTCGATCTGCCGCAAGGGCAGCCCGTCGAGCACGATCTGCCCGTGTTGCGGTGCGATGAGCCCCCCGAGCAGGTTGGCCAGCGTCGACTTGCCCGCGCCGCTGGGGCCCACCACCGCCAGGTGTGTCCCGGCGGCGATGTCCAGGCAGAGGTTGCTGATCACCGGTTCGGCGTGCGGTGAGTACGCGAAGGTGAGCCCGTCGACGCGCAGGTCGTGGGGCCCGGGCGGCAGGCGCCGGGTCCCACCAGGGGCCGCCGCCGGGACGCTGGTCACCTCGGAGAGGCGTCCCAGGACGACGCCGAGGACGACGAGCCAGGTCCCGGCGGCGTTGACCAGGTAGCGCAGGGCGGGTTCGAGCTGCTGGGCAAGGTAGATGACGGCGCCGCCGACCGCGCCTACGGTGGCGTACCCGTGCCGCACCAGCCAGGGCGATGCGCCGAGGACGATCAGTAGCGGAACCTGCACGCCGAGGGCGAGGACCAGCACCCTGGTCGTGCGGGCTCGGGCGAAGGCCCGGATGGCGGCGGCTTCGGCGTGGATGGCGGCGCTGACGCTGTCGCCCGCGCGTTCCTCGGCGCCGCAGGCGGCGACGTCGCGGACCCCGTCGATGACCGGATGGGCCGCCCGGGTGACCTGCTCACCGGCGAGGACCACGGCCCGCTGGCGGGTGATGAGGGAGCGGAGGAACCAGCCGAACCCGGCGAGGGCGAGCAGGAGCATGGGCGCGACGAGCAGCGCGAGCGCCGGGGCGAGCACGGCGAGTCCGCCGACCGCGACGACGGTGGAGAGGAACTGGCGGCCGTTGCGGAGCAGCAGCGACAGCAGTTCCCGCACGGTCTCGACCTGCTGGGTGGCCTGGGAGACCCCGGTACCGTCGGGCGGTTCGGCGCGGGCCACCGCGCGCCGAACGCAGGCGGTCGTCACGGCGGTGAGCAGGTCGTCGCGCAGCGGTTCGATGGTGTCGGCCAGGTGCGGGTAGAGCCGACGGATGCCGATGGTGGCGAGGAGCTGCGTGGCGGCGAAGCACAGTAGCCAACCGACGCCGACGAACGGCCGCGAGGCGAGGAAGCCCTGGTCGAGCGCGGCGGCGACCAGCATCCCGGACGCGAAGACCGGGACGGCCTCGACGGTGGACCACAGGGCGAGCATGCCGAGCGCTCGCCGCCGCGGGGCCAGGTGGCGGCGCAGCAGCCGGGCGCCACCACCGGACAGGTTCACCTGCTGCTCCCCGCGGGCTGCGGGTCGGCGGCGAAGGTGTGTCGGTAGTCGGGGTCGGTCCACAGCTCGGCATGGGGGGCGAGTGCCCTGATGCGGCCGCCGTCCAACCACGCGACGAGATCGGCACGGGCGGCGGTGGCGGGCCGGTGGGTGACCACCAGCGAGGTGCGTCCGGCGAGGTTCCGGGTCAGCGCCTGGGTGAGCTTCACCTCGGTCGCGGTGTCCAGGCTGCTGGTCGCGTCGTCGAGCACGACGATCCGCGCCAGGCTGAGGATGGCACGGGCCAGTCCGAGGCGCTGGACCTCGCCCCCGGAGAGCCGGGCCGCCTCGACGGGCGTGGAGTACCCCTCGGGAAGCCGCCGGATGAAGTGATCGGCTTGTGCGGCGCATGCCGCCTGGACCACCTGAGCGCGGGAGGCGTCCGGGCGGGTGTAGGCGATGGTGTCGTGGATGGTCCCCCCCAGCAGCGCCGGGCGCTCGAAGGCGTAGGTCACGGCCCGCCTCACCTGGGGCAGCGGCAGCGCCGCGACAGACGTGCCGTCGATACGCACGTCGCCGTGTTGCGGGTCGAGCAACCGGCCGACCAGCGAGACGAGCACGGTCTTCCCGGTGCCGGAGCGGCCGACGACCGCGACGCTGGCGCCGGCCGGAACGACGAGGTCGAGGTGGTCGAGGACGAGCTGGTCACCCCTGCGCACGACGACGTCGTGCAGCTCAAGCCGCCCCGGACCCGGCGGCAGGGCGATGCCAGGCGAACCGGTGACGATCTCTGGTGGGCTGCTGAGCACCGTCGCCACCCGGGTCGCCCCGACGTGGGCGTGCAGGGCGTCGGCAAGGCCGTCGACCACCTCAAGACCGCCGAGGGCGAGCAGGACGTAACCAGCGGCGGCGACCAGCTCTCCCGGGGTGACTTGCCCGGCGGCGACGCTGAAGCCCCCGACGCTCAGCACCAGGATCTGCAGCATCGGGCCGAGGAGGAGCAACTGCCAGCTCACCTGCCGCTGGGCGACCCACCCCTGGCGCCCGGTCGAGTTCAGCTCGGGCAACGGCTGCAGGATCCGACTGATCTCGCGCTGCACGGTGCCGCTGGCGCGGATGGTGCGAGCCCCTTGCAGGGCGTCAACGAGCCGGGTGACGATGTCGGCCTGCACCTGCTCGTACCGCAGGAACAGCTCCCCGGCGCGGGAGACGAACCAGCGCACCGCCAGCAGGGCGAGCGGCACCCCGAGCACGAAGGCGAGCGCCAGGGTCCAGTCGATGAGCCCGAGCGCCACCACCGCCCCGACGAGCGTGACCAGGGCCACCACCGTTCCCACGGCCAGTGCCAGGAACGACGCCGGGCGCGTGGTGTCCGCCGCCAGCCGGGACAGCACGTCGCCGGCCGCGAAGCGCCGCCGCCCCGGCAGTCCCAGACGCAACGTGTGGCGCACGAGCCGGTCCTGCAGCTCGGCGGACGTGCCGGCGATGTAGTAGGAGGTTGCCAGCTCAGCGATCGCCTCCGCGGCGGCCAGCACGGCGAGGACCACACCGACGTCGACCAGCGGGGTGCTCAGGGTCGTACCGGTACCGGCGGCGTCGATCGCTCTGGCGACGGTGGCGGGCAGGGCGAGCGCGGCCGCCGACCGGGACACGGTGGCCAGGCAGAGCAGGGCGGCCCAGCCCCGCTGCCGGCCCAGGCAGTCCCTGAGCAGTCGCCCACCGACGGCACGTTCGTCCTCGCGGGGTAGCCGCACCGAGACCAGCCGGGCCAACCCGGCCAGCCACCTCTTCGCCCCCATCCACGTCCCTTCCTGCCAGTCCCCACCGACCGGCGGTGTGAAGACCGGCGCCGTGACGATCGGATGCATGTGCCCCGCGGTGACCGCGGGGGCGGGAGCCGGCTTCTGGCGCCGGGCTCCCGCCCCCGGGTGGCCGGCGGGTCGTGCGGCTCGCCGACCTCAGGACACTGTCA
>JAVKSM010000143.1:0-6611 GCA_039583705.1 Pseudonocardiaceae bacterium | reverse complement strand
GAGTACGACGGCACCCCGGAGGCCCGCTTCCGGATGGCGTTCTGCAACGCCTGGTCCCGGAGGTGCTCCCGCCACTCACCCGGGTTCTGCTTGTCGACGACGGGCTGATCATCAGCTTCTGTCGTAGTCTGGTCGTGCATCTAGGACCCCATCTCGATGCAGCGTCCGGGCGGGGATGCCGCCCTGCCCGGGCATCTCAAGCCTTGTTCATCCCCCCTAAACCGCCTCCCCAGCATGAGGGCCAGTTGGTTTAGGCCGGGATAAACCAGAAGGTACACTGCCCCTGAGCGGGTGGTCAAGATGGGCATAGGTTGCTGACCATGCCGAGCCCGGAGGAGCCCGAGACCGGCCGGCACGAGTCGGACGCGTTCGACGCCGTTCGCCGAGACCCGGACCCGCTGCGCCGAGCGCGTCGGGCCGTGGAGCTGCAGACGGTCTACCAGCAGCGGGCGGTGGAGCTGGCGCGCCTCCGGCGCGCTGCGATCGAGGACGCCTACCGCAGCGGTATGAGCTACAAGGACATCGCTGCAGCCCTAGGCGTCACGAAGGGCCGTATCACGCAGATCAGGAGCAACGCGCCAGCGCCCGAACGGGCGTTCTTCGGCGTCGGTCCTGTGACGGTGACGCTGCCCGTGCGGTTCGGCGTCACCGACCGCGAGCGCCCATTGATCGCCGTCGAGGACGCTGAGACGGCCGAGCAGGTGGACGCACTGCTCGCCTCACTCTCGCTGACGACCTCCCGCCGCCAGCTCGACCCAGCCACCAGCCAACCGCCCGCCGGTGACACCGTGATCATCTGCGGGCCAAAGTCCGCACCAGTTGGCGCGGCCCTGCTCGGCGCCGACCCACGTCTCGGCATGGTCGAAGCCGACGGGCGGTGGTGGATCGAGGTGCGCGCACCGGGGGAGCGGCACGGTTCACCCAGCGACCAGCAACCTCCGGAGTCGGGCGACCTCGCCTACGTCGGGCGCCACCTGGTGGCCGGGCGGGTCATCGTGCATATCGCCGGCCTGCACGCAATCGGCTCGCTCGCCGCCATCACTTACCTCAGCCGTGCCCTGCCCGAGCTGTTCGCCGAGCAGGGCGACACACAGTTCAGCCTCGCGGTGCGCTGCACGTTCGACGGACTGGCCATCACGAGCGCAGACCTCGCCCTCGGCCCCTACCGTTGGTGACCTATGCACGTGACCTACGCCCAGCTCCCACCCGCCGCAGACAGCGACGATCGGGTGTTCGTCACCCCGCACGCCGTCATTGTCCTCGACGGCGCCTCGGCGTTCACGCCCGTGCCTGTCTCAGCGGCCACCTACGCAGACACTCTCGGCCACAGGCTCGCCGAGTTCCTGACCGAACGACCTCGAGCTGACCTGCACGCCGTTCTGAGTGAGGCTATCGAGCACGTCGCCACCAAGCTCGATCTCCGACCCGGCGAGTCGCCGTCCAGCACGGTCAGCATCCTGCGCGAGACCGGCAACACAGTTGACGTCCTCGTGCTCGGCGACAGTCCCGTCATCGTGGGCGCACCGGAGCCGATCACGGTCACCGACAACCGCCTGGCGAGGCTCGACCTGCCGGAGCGGAACGCCTACCGCGCCCGACTCGCTGCAAGCGCGGGCTTCGATGACGAACACAGGGCACTGCTCGCCAGGCTCCAACGCCATCAAGCGCAGTACCGCAACCAGCCGGGCGGCTATTGGATCGCCGAGGCCGACCCAGCCGCCGCCTACCATGCCGTGAACCACTGCTTCCCCCGGAATGCAGTGAACTGGGCAGTAGTGGCCACCGACGGCGCCGGCGTTCCGCTCACGTACCTTGGCCTCGCCGACTGGCCTGCGCTTATCCATGCCGGCGCCCACGCTCTGATGGACCTGCTGCGCCGATGCCACAGATGGGAAGCTAATGCGGACCCTGACGCCTGCGCCCACCCCCGCGCCAAGCGCCACGACGATAAGACTATCGTTGCTCTCAAACTCTGACCTGAGCAGCACATTGCTGTCCGGCGTCGATCGATACCGGACAGCGGGCCGGTGATGCGGCAATGCTGGAAGGACTGAGCGTTGGCGAGCAACTGACCCGGCGAGATGTGCACACACGGTTCGGCGGCCGGCGGCAGGGCGGGATCGGCCCGTCCCGCCGGGCCTCCATCGTACTGTTTTTCACCGATCCTGCCACCGGGCATCGGCACGGATATTATGACGGTTGGGGCAATGACGGCCTGTTCCACTATGTCGGGGAAGGCCAGCACGGCGATCAGCAGCTCACTCAAGGCAACCGTGCGATTCTTAAGCACCGAGAACAGGGGCGCACCCTCGAAGGCTTCCGCGCCTCCGGCACGACTGTGACTTACCTGGGCGAGTTCGAACTCGTCGACCACTATTTCACCGACGCTCACGAGACCGGCAACGTCGACGTTCTCCGGCAGGTCGTCGTGTTCCGCCTCCGCCCAGAACAAGACGTGCTCGTCGTCGAGTTGCCCCGCCTGCCTATCACCCCACCATCACGGTCCATCGTCGAGGTCGTTCCCGTCGAGGAACAGCACACCGAACGCGCCTTCGTCACCCCAGACCGCACGCCCTACGAGTCCGAGCGCCGCGAGGCCAGTCTCGTCAGCCGCTACCTGCTGCACCTCCAAAGTGAAGGACACCGGGTCAGCCGCCTGCGTGTAATCCCGCCTGGCGAGTCCTGTCCGCTGTACAACGACCTGTGGGACGAGACGAGCCGTGAGCTCATCGAAGCCAAAGGCAGCGTCAGCCGCGATCACCTTCGACAAGCGGTCGGCCAGCTCCTCGATTACGGACGGTTCGTCGAAGCCGAGACCCACGCTGTCCTTGTGCCGGGCCGGCCGCGCGATGACCTGCTCGCGTACCTCACGTCTGCCGGCATCAACACGGTCTATTCAGAGGGCGAGGTGTGGGTGCGAGTGTTATCTCGACGGTAACCTTATCTCGGCGCGCCGCATCCCGGTCACCATCACCAGCATCCGCCGTCCGGTGAGTGGGTCGGGACCCCCAGGCGACTATCCCCGCAGAAGCATGGCCAGGTGCAGCGGCATGGTCTCTTCACCTTCCTAGCGGCTGACGAGCCGGCCGCTGTCCGCTTTTCCTACCACATATGAGGGGCAGCCCCCGCATGACGCGCCCTCAGGTCCTCCGCCAGGTGGATTACCCGGGGTGGTTCAGTCAGGACGGGCGGGCTGGCCGCTGAACCCGACTACCGAGGATCTCGGCGGCGCGGCGGTCGGATTCGCCCACCCAGGCGGCGTAGACCCGCAGGGTGGTGGCGCCGCCGCCGCCGTGGCCGAGGCGGCCGGCGACGGTGCGCAGGTCGACCCCGGCGGTGAGCAGCTCGGTCGCCGAGTAGTGCCGCAGCGCGTGCAGGTGGCTGGCGATGCCCAGCGTGTGGCACATCTTCGAGTAGCGGTGGCTGACCCCGTCCGGGTCGTAGGGAACTTCACGGTCCGGCTGGTGGGAGAACAGGTAGGCGTCCTCGCTCGGCTCGACGCCCAGCTCCGCCGCGATCTGCTCGTAGCGGCGGCGGTGCTCGGCGAGGATCTCGACGGTCACCGGGTCGAGGGCGATGCGGCGCATCTGGTGGGTCTTGGTGTCCTTCACCACCAACTGCCCGGCGGCCCGCACATAGTTGTGGCGGATGGTCAGCACCCCAGCGGCCAGGTCGACGTTCAACCAGCGCAGCGCCAGCAGCTCGGCGCGCCGCATCCCGGTCACCATCACCAACCACACCAGCGTGCCCCACTCCACGTCCTGCTCCCACGCGGCGGCCACGATCCGCCCCGCCTGCTCGACAGTGGGTGGGTTCGGCTGCGGCGGAGCCTCGCGCGGCTTCTTCGCCACCGCCGCCGGGTTGGCCCGGATCCACTCCCAGCGCACCGCGGCCGCCAGCGCACTGCTGATCGCGAAGTGGATATGGCGAACCGTCGACGCCGACAACGGCCGGCACACGTGCGGCGGGCACTCGATGACCTGACACCCAGCCGCGGCGCAGTCATCGGCGTCATGGGCCGGCCAGCCACCCGCCGGGGGGCGACCCGGCCGACTGCGGTGCCGCACCATGCGGCACTCGTGGGGCCCCTCCACCCGGTGCTCGACGAACGGGCGGCCATCACAGCGGTGCCGGCAGCGGCGCAGCTCGGCGTAGAACTCCTCCAACAGCTTCGCCGTGACCTTGCCTACCGTCACCCCACCGAGCGCCGGGTCGATGTACTTGCGGATGTAGGCCTCGTAGCCCTGCCGGGTGTTCGCCTCGACCTCGTGCACCCGCAACCACGCATGGAGTGCGGTACCGAGCGTCGCCCGGGTGCGGGCGGTGCGCTGGGCGTCGACCTCGGCCAGCAGCCGGTTGAGGATCCGCTGCGCCATCGCCTCGTTGGTGGTCGACTCCGACAGGTACATCCGCCGCCCGGTCAGCGGGTCCACCCCCGCGTAGACCAAGACCTGCAGCGAGTTACCCCGCCGGCGGATCGAGCCGCGTGAGCGCCGCCCGCCACCGTCCCTCGTCACGCGAGCAGCATACCCGCAGCCACATTGATTGACAGTGATCGTCGAATGTGGCAGCGAAGGCAGTAAAACTCCTGATGGGAGGGGAGCCGACGCGGGGGGTCGAACCCCGAACCTTCCGCTTACAAGGCGGATGCTCTGCCAGTTGAGCTACGCCGGCCGCCGCCGTCGACCACTCGGTCGCGACTGCGGCACATCGTAGTGCGCGCTGCGACCCTCGGCCGGCGGCCACAATGTGCGGATAGCTGTCCGGTGCGTGCGGTTTGGGCCCGTCTGCCCGCAGGACGCGGCGTGGCGCCGGGCCGCAGGCTCACACTGACCCGACGCTACCCGGCCCGCGCCGTTACCGTCTGAAGATGCAACGGCTCCGCAGCGGCCGGAGGGGGAGACGACGGTGAGCGACGTGCGAACGAAACGGGCCGAATTCGTGGTCGTCGCCAACCGGTTACCTGTCGACCTTTGCGAGTCGCCGGCCGGCGAGCGGATTTGGCAGCGGAGCCCTGGCGGCCTCGTCACCGCGCTGGAACCGATGCTGAGGGCCAGGGCAGGGGCCTGGGTGGGCTGGCCGGGCGTGCCGGACGTCGAGGTCGACCCGCTCACCGAGCAGGGACTGGCCATGTATCCGGTCCCGCTGTCGACCGCCGAGGTCGCTGGCTACTACGAAGGCTTCTCCAACGCGACCCTGTGGCCGCTCTACCACGACGTCGTCGCGCCGCCGCTCTACCACCGCGAGTGGTGGGAGACCTATGTCCGGATCAACCAGCGGTTCGCTGTCGCGGCAGCCGAGGTCGCAGCCGACGGCGCGACCGTCTGGGTGCAGGACTACCAGTTGCAACTGGTCCCGCGGCGGCTGCGGGAGCTGCGTCCGGACCTGCGGGTCGGGTTCTTCCTCCACATCCCGTTCCCGCCGACGGAGCTGTTCATGCAGCTCCCCTGGCGGGTGCAGATCATAGACGGGCTGCTCGGGGCGGACCTCATCGGGTTCCAACTGCCGGGTGGCGCGCAGAACTTCCGCTGGCTGGCCGGGCGGCTGGCCGGCAAGGCGACCAGCCGGGCCTCGGTCGGCGTGCGGTCCCGGCCGGGCGAGATCGTCGACGGCGACCGGGTGGTCAAGGTCGGCGCGTTTCCGATCTCCATCGACGCGTCCAGGCTGGACGAGCTGAGTCGCGGCGTCCAGGTCCAGCGCCGGGCCAAGAAGATTCGCGACGAGCTGGGCAGCCCGCACCGCGTGATCCTGGGCGTGGACCGGCTGGACTACACCAAGGGCATCGACCTGCGCCTGCGCGCCTTTCACGAGCTGCTCGTCGAGGGGCGGGTGGACGTGGAGGACACCGTCATGGTGCAGCTCGCCACCCCCAGCCGGGAGCGGGTGGAGCACTACCAGCGGATGCGCGCGGGCATCGAACAGACCGTCGGCCGGATCAATGGCGAGTTCGCCCGGGTCGGCCACCCCGCGGTGCACTACCTGCACCAGTCCCTGCCTCGGGACGAACTGACCGCCTTCTTTTGCGTGGCCGACGTGATGCTCGTCACCCCGTTGCGCGACGGCATGAACCTGGTCGCCAAGGAGTACGTCGCCTGCCGTCACGACGGCGGGGGGGCGCTGGTGCTCTCCGAGTTCGCCGGGGCGGCCGCCGAGCTCACCGACGCCTTCCTCGTCAACCCCCACGATCTCGACGGGGTCAAGCAGGCGCTGGTGCGGGCGCTGACCGTCAGCCCGGAGGAAGGCCGGCGGCGGATGCGGGGCATGCGCCGCCAGGTCCTCACCCACGACGTGAACCGCTGGGCGCGCTCGTTCCTCGACGCCCTCGGCGCGTGATCGAGCTTGCGAGGTCGCCATCAGGCCCGGCATCGCCCTCCCCGGCGGACTGCAAGCCGCGCTGGCACGGCTGGCGCGGCTGCCGGCGGTGCTGGCGGCCTGCGACTACGACGGCACGCTTGCGCCGATCGTCACCGACCCCGACCGCGCCTTCCCGCGCCCGGAGTCGGTGGCAGCGTTGCGGGCGCTGGCCGGGCTGCCGGGCGTCACGGCGGCGGTGGTGTCGGGCCGGGCGCTGGCCGACCTCCGGCGGCTGTCGGGGCTCGGTGGGGTGGCGT
>JAVKSM010000142.1:0-6619 GCA_039583705.1 Pseudonocardiaceae bacterium | reverse complement strand
GGTCAGGGATGGTACGACGATCACCGCCCGGCCTTGGCGCCAGGCCTTGACGCCAGCAGGTGACATCAGCGACCCTGCTGCGCTCCGGGGGCGCACCACCCGTCGGCGCCGCGGAGGAGCGACCAAGCCCTGGTGCCCGGATCGTGGGGCGTGAGAGCATCGACACCCGGCCCGCGGAGGTTGCCGACCGGGTCGTGCCTGGGTACCGGCCGGCTTCGGACTGGCTGCCCGAGTTCCGCGCCGCGGTCGGTCTGTCGCGCCCTGCATCCTTGTGATCTTGCAGAATCACGGTGAGGCCGCGGCACGGGAGCTGCACCCCGGCCCAACCCCCGGCCCAGCCGTACGTTCTTTGAGCGTCCCGGAGCCGATCTTGTCTGTCCTCACTCGAACTTTGCAAAGAACTCCGGATTGCTCCGCGGAAATCACGAACAGCATGCGCCCGAACTGCTCCGCGGTAGCGTTTGCACTGGAAGTACAACGGAAAACTAACGAGGGACAACCTGTAGACGCCGACGCCGTCAAGTCCGCCGTCACCGCTCCGGCCGGTCACGACGACGTTCACGAAGCCGGCTTCTCGCAGTAGACGCTGCGCTAGGCGCTCGAACCCGTGCGGCGGTAGCGCAAGCAGGCGGTCAATGAGGGTATCCTTCCACGAGGGTTCGTCTTCCTCGACCGTTGCACCAAGCTCATCGCTGACTTCCTCACGGCGCTTCGATCTCGTCGTCCTGAGCTGACCGCGCCATTCCTTGTGTTCCGCCCGTACCTGCTCGGGCGTCATATTTTGACCTTTGTCGGTAATTGCCCATACTCCGCGAGCGCTATTGGAGACCGCGCCGATTTTCTTCAGATGAGTGCGTGCCCAATGCAGTCGATACGCAATTTGCGTCATACGTCCGTCCGGCGCCAAAACGGACTGCTGGGCCTCCGTGAAATGCTCATTCTCGATGACGTGTTCATAAATCTCCTGGACAGTCCCCGAACCACCGAGCTCTTTCAGCGCGGCCAGCACCGGCCACATGAGCTCGTCGTACTTCGGCAGTCTGGGTGTCTCGGCCATGGCAGCACGTTAGCGGGCCGACAACGTGAGGAGGTCTCCGTGCGGCTCTCGACCCGGGACCAACCCGGGGACCAACCCGGGCCCAGATCAGGGGGCAGGTGGCCACCAAGGACGGCTACAGCGGAGCCGGACCTCTCCGCGGGCGGCCCGGTCGCCGTCCTGGTCACGTCCGTCGAGGTCAGGCTCACCAAGGTTCGACCGCGGTCCCGAGACCCGAGCCGGGGTTCGGTAGGTTACTGCTCCATCGTGGCTGGCCGCACTCCTCGTGTCAGGTTGGCTACGGGATGGAGGTGGTCCGTCTGGCCCCCGGCACGGTTCCCGCCCCACCTGCCGTCTCCCCCACCGAGGCCGGCCTCGATGACGCCGCTCTCGTCAGCCGTGCCGGTGAGCTGCTCGCGCAGGTCCAGCAGGGCTGCCGACATGCGCCGGTCGACGCGACCGGGGCCGTGGACACGCTCGTCACCCAGGCCCGGCACAGCGCGCACCCCGGCGTGCTCGCCCGCCTGCTGCGCGCCGCCGCCGCCGTCCGCCTCGCCGCCGACTCACCGGGCGCCCCGCTGGGGCAGGTCGACGCACTGCTGGACGAGCTGCTCGGCCACGCCGCCCGGCACGGGCTGGTGCTGTTCGAGGCCGACGGGCACGCCATCGCGGCCCGGCTGGCCCTGGTGCGCGGCGACGAGGACGCGGCGATGACCGCCATCGCCTCGGCGATGGCCCGACTGGACGAGCCGCTGCACCCCGACGCCCCGCTCGGCGAAGCCGAGTGGCAGCGCACCCTGCACGCGACCTACCTGGGCGTGGCGGTCGTCCTCACTCAGCTCGGGGTGCACGAGCTGGCCGAGCCGATCCTGGGAAGGGCCGAGCGGACCGCGCTGGCCGCCGCGGACGGGCCTGCTCTGGTGCTGTGCGGCTACCACCGGATCCGGCTGATGCTCGGGTGGGGGCTGCGACTGGAACGGGCCGCCCGGATCTCCGCGGCCCACCAGTGCCTGACCGCCGCGGCCGGGGTGGCGCGGATGCTGGCGACCACGGCCGCCGACGCCGACGTGCCGGTTGGGCACCACGCGCTGCTTGCCGCCGCCCGCGCACTGGGCGAACCCGCCGCGGATCCCGACGCGGTCGCCGCCGAGCTGGTCCGGCAACTGGCCGGTGCGACGTGCCGTGACGACCGGCGGCTCGCCCAGATCGCGCTGGCCAGGGCGCGGGCAGCCGCCGGGCACCCGGAGGAGGCCGTCCGCGATCTCACCCGCGCGCACGGTGAGGTCCACGCCGGGGACCGGACGCTGCACCTGGCGCTGGTCCGGGAGCTGGGCCGACTGCGGGCCGGCCTGGACCCCGACGGGACCGCCACCGACGTGCTGCGGGGTTACGCCGCCGAGTTGGAGTCGGAGCTGTGGTCGACGCGGGAGGCCAGGATCGCCGCGCTCCGGGCCCGGGTGGCGAACGAGCGGCTGCGGCGCGAACACGGGGCGGTCGCCGCGCAGGCGATGTCCGACCCCCTCACCGGCCTGCCCAACCGCCGCGCACTGGACACGGAGCTGGCCGACGCGCTGCACGACCCGGCGACGCTGCCGCTCGCGGTCGCGGTCGTGGACCTCGACGGGTTCAAGGACGTCAACGACCGCAGTTCGCACGCCAGGGGCGACGAGGTGCTGCGGGCGGTGGCCACCGCCCTGCGGAATGCGCTGCGCGGCGGGGATCTTGTAGCCCGCTACGGCGGTGACGAGTTCGTCGTGCTGCTGCCGAGGACCCCGAGCCAGGCGGCCGCCGCGGCGCTCGTCCGCGCGGCGCGGGCGGTGGCCAGGCTGCCCGTCGGGCTCGCCAGAGCCGTGACCCTGTCCGCCGGCGTCACGTCGGCCCGTGCCGGGGAGGACACGGCGGCACTGCTGGAGCGCGCCGACGCCGCGATGTATGCCGCCAAGCGGCGCGGCGGCAACCAGGTGTTCGTCGGGACCTAGGGCGTGTCCCGGCGAAGCCGGCATCATCGGGCGTGTCCCGGAGCGCGTCCCGGAGCGCGGCCGCCGGATCCGGGACGGCGCCGCTGGGTGCGCCGCGGCACCCCCGCCCGGCGGCGCCGCGGCGCGCCCGCTGAGCTGACGGCAAGGGTCGGTGAGGCGGGACGTATGATCGTGCCCACGCCGATCACCTTCAGCCGACCACCCTCAGCCGACCCTCCTGAAACAACCATCTGAAACGAGCGTGCATGCTCCTGAGCCCGACCGCCGTGGTGGTCCTCGCCGCTGGTGAGGGCGCCCGGATGCGGTCGGCGACGCCGAAGGTGCTGCACCCGCTCGCCGGTTGCAGCTTGCTCGGGCACGCCGTGCACGCCGCCGTCGGGGTGGCTCCCGAGCACCTGGTCGTCGTCGTCGGGCACGGCCGGGAGCGGGTCTGCGAGCACCTCGACACGCTGGCCGGCGAGCTCGGCCGGCCGCTCCTGCCGGCCGTCCAGGACCGGCAGCGCGGCACCGGGCACGCGGTGGGTGCTGGGCTCGCCGCGCTCCCGGCGGGGCTCCCGGGCGTCGTGCTGGTGACCTACGCCGACGTGCCGCTGCTCGGCACCGGCACGCTGCGCGCCCTGCACGCCGAGCACGTCGCGGCCGGCAACGCCGTCACGCTGCTCACCGCCTCGCTCGCCGACCCGACCGGCTACGGACGGGTGGTCCGGGACGCCGGCGGAACCGTCGAGGCCGTCGTCGAGCACGCCGACGCCGACCCGTCGACGCTGGCTCTGACCGAGGTGAACGCGGGTGCCTACGCCTTCGACGCGGCGGTGCTGCGCGACGCGCTGTCCCGGCTGTCGGCGCGCAACGCGCAGGGCGAGCTCTACCTCACCGACGTTGTCGCGATCGCGCGCCGCGACCGGCGGCGGGTCGGTGCCCTGCGCAGCGCCGACCCGTGGCTGGCCCAGGGCGTCAATGACCGCGTGCAGTTGGCCGCCGTGGGCGGCGAGCTCAACCGGCGGCTGCTGGTGGGCTGGATGCGCGGCGGGGTGACGGTGGTGGACCCGGCGTCCACCTGGGTCGACGTCGGGGTGCGACTGGAGCGCGACGTGGTGCTGCACCCCGGTGTGCAACTGCACGGCGCGACCGCGGTGGGCGAGGGTGCGGTGATCGGGCCGGACACCACGCTCACCGACGTCGTCGTCGGCGCCGGGGCGAGCGTGGTGCGCACCCACGCGGTGGCCTCGGAGATCGGCGCCGGCGCATCGGTCGGACCGTTCGCGTTCCTGCGGCCCGGTGTCCGGCTCGGCGTTGCCGCGAAGATCGGCACGTTCGTCGAGGCGAAGAACTCCGAGATCGGCACCGGCAGCAAGGTGCCGCACCTGACCTACGTGGGCGACGCGACCATCGGCGAGCACAGCAACATCGGGGCATCCTCGGTGTTCGTCAACTACGACGGGGTCGACAAGCACCGCACAGTGGTGGGCTCGTACGTCCGGACGGGCTCGGACACCATGTTCGTCGCGCCGGTCACCGTCGGGGACGGCGCGTACACCGGCGCCGGTACGGTGGTCCGGCAGGACGTGCCACCGGGCGCGCTGGCGGTCTCCGGCGGCCCACAGCGGACGATCGAGGGCTGGGTCGAGCGCAAACGCCCCGGCAGCGCCGCCGCCACGGCCGCGCGCAGGGCACGCGAGGAGAATGAGGCGCGGGAGGCGCGGTAACTGTGTCAGCGATGTCGGCGATGCCGAAGAAACGCCTGATGCTCTTCTCCGGTCGGGCGCACCCCGAGCTGGCCGAAGAGGTGGCCAAGCACCTCGACGTGACGATCACACCGCAGTCGGCTTACGAGTTCGCCAATGGCGAGATCTTCGTCCGCTTCGAGGAGTCGGTGCGCGGCTGCGACGCGTTCGTCATCCAGAGCCACTGCCAGCCGATCAACACCTGGCTCATGGAACAGTTGATCATGGTGGACGCGCTCAAGCGGGCGTCCGCCAAGCGGATCACGGTCGTCATGCCGTTCTACCCCTACTCCCGCCAGGACAAGAAGCACCGCGGTCGGGAGCCGATCTCGGCGCGGCTGGTGGCCGACTTGTTCAAGACGGCCGGCGCCGACCGGATCATGACGGTGGACCTGCACACCGCACAGATCCAGGGCTTCTTCGACGGCCCGGTGGACCACCTGCTCGCCCACACCCTGCTCGCCGACCACGTGCACCAGACCTACGCCGGCGTCCCGGTCACCGTGGTCGCGCCGGACTCCGGGCGGGTGCGGGTCGCCGAGAAGTGGGCCGACATGCTCGGCGGCTGCCCGCTGGCGTTCATCCACAAGACCCGGGATCCGCTCGTGCCCAACCAGGTCGTCGCGGACCGGGTGGTGGGGGACGTGGCCGGCCGGCTCTCCGTCGTGGTCGACGACATGATCGACACCGGCGGCACGGTCGTCAAGGCGACCGGGTCGCTGCTGTCCGCCGGCGCCTCCGACGTGGTGGTCGCGGCGACCCACGGGGTGCTCTCCGGTGACGCGCCGGCCAAGCTCGCCGCGTCCGGGACGCGCGAGGTGGTGCTCACCAACACCCTGCCGATCCCGGACCACAAGCGCTTCGGGGCGCTGACCGTGCTCTCCATCGCCCCGCTCATCGCCCGCGCGGTCCACGAGGTGTTCGACGACGGCTCCGTGACGAGCCTCTTCGACGGCAACGCCTGAGGTCGTTGGTGGCTGTTCACCCGCGGTGATCGGGAACCCGGGGCACTCGCCCGCCGGCTCACCCCGTACGCTGGTGCGCGTACCCTCACCCCTCCCGCCGCCGCCTCAGCGAGGAGTGCATCACCGTGTCCGAGGTCCGTCTCGACGTCGAGCCACGCACCGAGTTCGGCAAGGGCGCCGCCCGCCGGACCCGCCGCGCCGGGAAGATCCCCGCCGTGCTGTACGGCCACGGCAGCCAGCCGCGGCACCTGTCGCTGCCCGCGCTGGAGTTCGCCCGGGTGGTGCGTGAGCACGGCCGAAACGCGGTGCTCACCCTGCAGGTCGGCGAGGGCGCCAGGGAGCTTGCCCTGACCAAGATGGTCACCACCCACCCGATCAAGAGCTACATCGAGCACGTCGACCTGCTGCTCGTGCGCCGCGGCGAAAAGGTCAACGTCGAGGTTCCGGTGGTCCTCACCGGCGACGCCGCGCCGGGCACCCTGGTGACCCTGGAGATGGGCCGCATCGAGGTCGCCGCCGACGCGCTACGCATCCCGGAGACGCTCACCGTCTCCGTCGAGGGGGCCGTTGTCGGTACCCGGGTGCTGGCCCGCCAGGTGCCGCTGCCGGACGGCGTCGAGCTGCGCGCCGACGCGGACCACCTCGTGGTCAACGTCGTCGAGGCGCCCAGCGCCGAGCAGATGGAGGGCGAGGTCGACCTCGAGGGTGCCGGCGTCTCGGAGCAGGCGCCGCAGGCCGTGGGCGAACCCGCGGCCCAGGCCGCCACCACCACCGAGGGAGCGCGGGACGCCGCGCAGGGGATCTGAGCCGGGGAGCGCGGCCCGCGCCCGGCAGGTGCCGTGACCCCCGCGGATGCCGTGACCCCCGCGGATGCCGTGACCCCCGCGGATGCCGTGACCCCCGTGGATGCCGTGA
>JAVKSM010000141.1:0-6636 GCA_039583705.1 Pseudonocardiaceae bacterium | reverse complement strand
GCCGCCGCCGGGGCGGCCGCCAAGCCGGCGGCGGCGGTGGTGTCGGTGGTACTCGGCGAGCCCCAGGTGGCGCTCGCAGCCGCGGAGCAGTGCCTGCGTCGCGGCGTGCGGGTCGGCTGCTTCCGGCCGCCGTCGGTGCCCAAGGGCACCAGCCGGCTGCGTCTCACCGCCCGGGCCACCCTGTCGGTGCGGGAGCTGGCCACCGTGCGCGCCGTGCTCGGGGAGGTCTTGTGAGAGCTACTCCCGCCGTGGACGGTGCCGCAGACGGTTCGGCACACGGTTCGGCATCGGCCGTCCTGCTCGTCACCGGGACCGGGACCGGCGTCGGCAAGACCGTCGTGACGGCGGCGATCGCGGCACTCGCGCGCGCCGCCGGCCGGCGGGTGGCCGTGCTGAAGCCGGCGCAGACCGGGATCGCCCCCGACGAACCCGGCGACGTCGACGAGGTGGGCCGGCTTTCCGGCGTCACCGACCTGCACGAACTCGCCCGCTACCCCGAACCGTTGGCGCCGGCGACGGCCGCCCGCCGGGCCGACCGAGCCGCGGTGACCCCGGCCGAGGTCGCGCGCGCCGCCGTCGCGCTGGCGGAGGACCACGACCTGGTGCTGGTCGAAGGCGCGGGCGGGCTGCTCGTCCACCTCGACGACACCGGCGGGACGCTGGCGGACGCCGCCTGGGCGCTGAGCGCCCCCGTACTCGTCGTCACGGCGGCCGGCCTGGGCGCCCTCAACGCCGCGGCGCTGACCTCCGAGGTGTTACGGGCGCGCGGGCTGGCCTGCCCCGGCCTCGTCATCGGAGCCTGGCCGGCGCTACCCGACCTGGCCGCCCGCTGTAACCTGGTCGACCTGCCCGCAGTGGCCGGCGTCCCGCTGCTGGGCGCGCTTCCCGACAGCGCCGGCCAGCTCTCCAGGCCCGCCTTCCTCGCCACCGCCCGCGCCGGTCTCGCACCCGAGCTGGGCGGTAAGGCGGACCTCGTCACGGTGAGAAGAGCGGGGGATCGCCCCGCGGGATGAGTCGCGGGGCGCCGGTGCGGCAGACTACCGGGGTGAGGACACCGGCCCCAGGAGTCTCGCCCGAGGGAGCCCGATCTTGAGGAGCACCGTGCGCCCCGCCACCCGGACCGACGTGCTGGACTCGGCCCGCGAGCAGGTGCTCGAGCGGGGGGAGGGGCTGGGGGCCGACGAGGTGCTCACCGTGCTGCGCCTGCCCGACGACCGGCTCGAAGAGCTGCTGAGGCTGGCGCACGAGGTGCGGATGCGCTGGTGTGGTCCCGGTGTCGAGGTCGAGGGCATCGTCAGCCTCAAGACCGGCGGCTGCCCGGAGGACTGTCACTTCTGCTCCCAGTCCGGCCGGTTCGACTCGCCGGTGCGGGCGGCGTGGCTGGACGTGCCGACCCTGGTGGAGGCGGCCAGGCGGACCGCGGAGACCGGTGCCACGGAGTTCTGCATCGTCGCTGCGGTGCGCGGACCTGACGAGCGGCTCATGGCGCAGGTGCGCGCCGGTGTCGCCGCGATCCGGGCCGAGGTGGACATCAACCTCGCCTGCTCGTTGGGCATGCTGACCCCGTCCCAGGTCTACGAGCTGGCCGAGATCGGGGTGCACCGCTACAACCACAACCTCGAGACGGCCCGGTCCTACTTCCGCCGCGTGGTCACCAGCCACACCTGGCAGGAGCGGTGGGAGACGCTACGCCTGGTCCGCGCCGCCGGGATGGAGGTGTGCTGCGGCGGCATCCTCGGGATGGGGGAGAGCCTGCAGCAACGCGCCGAGTTCGCCGGACAGCTCGCTGAGCTGGCTCCCGACGAGGTCCCGCTGAACTTCCTCAACCCGCGCCCCGGCACGCCGTTCGCGGATCTCGACGTGCTGCCCGCCGCGGACGCGCTGCGCGCCGTTGCGGCGTTCCGGCTCGCACTGCCCCGCACGATCCTGCGCTTCGCGGGTGGCCGGGAGATCACTCTGGGCGACCTCGGTGCCCGGCGCGGCGTGCTCGGCGGCATCAACGCGGTGATCGTCGGCAACTACCTCACCACGCTGGGTCGGCCCGCGCAGTCCGACCTGCGGATGCTCGCCGACCTGCAGATGCCGATCAAGGCGCTGAACGCGACGCTGTGACCGGAACCTGTTGTGACCAGTGCGGACGGCCGGCCGCGGACGGCGGGCACGAGCGTTGTGCCCAGCGGCGGGAGCTGGAGGCGCCTCGGTACTGCCCGTCGTGTGGCCGTCGGATGGTCGTGCAGGTCCTCCCGGCCGGATGGACCTCCCGGTGCAGCCGTCACGGGACCACCGTCCGGGGCTGATCGACGGTGAGCGAGCCCGGGTCGCGGACCCAGCCTGCGGCGAAGCAGCCGCAGCCGACGTCGCAACCTCCCGACGAGCCCGACGCCGCGCGCCCCGGCTTGCGGGCCGTGCTGCGGGCGGACCTGCCCTTCGCGCTGGGTGTCCTGTCGCTGGTGGGGGCGGCGGGCCCACCGCTGGGGTTGCTGTGGTCGCGGCTGGCGCCGCCGCAGCTCGTGCTGGTCCTGGCCGGTTCCTCGGCCGCGCCGCTTGCCGGTGAGAGCGAGCACCGCTTCGACGACATGGCGCTGTTCCTGCTGCTCGGGTTCGCCGCCGGGATCCTCGCGGCAGCCGCCGTGTGGCTGCCGCGGCAGCGTCGCGGCCCGTTCGCCCTGCTCTGCGTGGTTGCGGGCGCGGCGCTGGCCGGGTGGCTCGCGATGCGGGTCGGGGTCGCGGTCGCACCGTCCGGACCGGCGGTCCCGCCGGGGCACGTCACCCGGGTGGCGCCCCGGCTGGACAGCTCCTCGGTGCTGCTCGGGCCGCCCCTGGGAGCCGCGCTCAGCTACGTGCTGGCGGCAGCCTGGAGCAGCCGCGAGGATCTGGGCCGTGGGACCGCCAGCTAGGCGATCGCTCAGTTGCGGCTGCAGTCGACGGCGAACTTCGACAGCGGCATCCACACCGCCCGCAGCTCACCGAGCAGCCCCGTCTCCCGGATCAGGACGCGGCGGATGAGCTTGAGCCGCTCCAACGGGTCGGTCTGCTCCAGCAGCTCCTGGCGGTCGGCGAGCGAGAGCAGACAGTCCGAGGCCAGCACGTGCGGCAACAGTTCGGGATCGGCCTCCGGCTTGGCTTTCGCCCAGTCCTCCCGGTTCCACGCCGTCGCGCAGTAGTGGCGGTGGGCGGTGTGAGCGGCCACCGCGAGCGGCCGCAGTTGCTCACGGTCGACGTCCTCCCGGTCGGGCATCCATTCCACCGTGCCCATCAGGTAGGGCGCCGTGGTGGTCTGCAGGCCCAGCAGCCGGAAGCGGGCCTCGCCGACCGTCACGATGTCGAAGCGGCCGTCGGGCAGCCGCCGCACCTCGCGCAGCGAGGCGGTGCAGCCGACATCGTGCAGGCCCGCGGTGCCGTCCTCGTCGGGCGTCCACCCGTCACGCACCGCGACCACGCCAAAGCGGCGGCCGGGCAAGGCGCCGGTGACCAGGTCGATGGTGAGCTGCCGGTAACGGGGCTCGAACACGTGCAGCGGCAGCGACGTGCCGGGCAGCAGCACCGTGCCCAGTGGGAACAGTGCGAGCGTCTCGACCACGTGCCCACGCTACGACCTCGCCGCGCCGTCCGCTCCCTGGTGCCGACGGCGGGACACGGCCTGGCACCGCGGCTATCGAGGCGGCCTGGGACGGCGGGCGTGCGACGAGGATCTGGCTGGCGGTCGGAGCACCGCGAACGGGTCGGTCACCCGCAGCCGCCGGTCGGCGAAGCGGAACAGGGCCGCGGGACGGCCGCCCGCCGGTCCGGGCATCGCGGTGGCGCCGGTCGGCTCGAGCACGCCACGGCGGGTGAGCACCCGCTGCAGGTTGGTGGACGTGACCTGGTGGCCCAGCGCCGCGCTGTAGAGCACGCGCAGCGCGGAGACCGTGAACTCCGCCGGCGCGATGGCGAAGCCCAGGTTGGTGTAGGAGAGCTTGGCGCGCAGTCGGTCCCGCGCCCGGCACACGATCGCGGCGTGGTCGAACGCGGTGGGGGGCAGCTTCGTCACCTCGTGCCAGCGGGTGTCGGGGGGCACGGCGGGATCGACGTCCGCGGGTACCAGGCCGAGGAAGGCGGTGGCCAGCCGGCGTGGCCCCGGCACCCGGTCCGGCGCGCTGAACACCGCAAGCTGCTCGACGTGGGCGACCTCCCGCACGTCGACCTTCTCGGCGAGCTGGCGGCGCACCGAGGCCTCGACGTCCTCGTCGCCGCGCAGGGCACCACCGGGGAGCGCCCAATCTCCGGCCTGCGGTGGCTGGGCCCGCTGCCACAGCAGCACCTGCAGCGCGCCGGCCGGGATCCGCAGCACAGCGCAGAGGACCTCGTGACCCAGGGGCGGGTGGCTGCTACGATCGTCCATGTTTTCGATTATAAGGCGAAAACTGGCAGGAGGAGCGATGGTGCCGGATCTCGCCGTGGAACCCCGCACCGCACCGGCCGACCCCGCCCGGGTCGACCAGGGCTGGGCGGAGCAGGTGCGCAGCCTGGCCCGGGCGCGGGACGCCGTGCTGCTGGCGCACAACTACCAGCTACCCGAGGTCCAGGACGTCGCCGACCACACCGGGGACTCGCTGGCGCTGTCCCGCATCGCCGCGGCGTCCCCGGCCGCGACGATCGTCTTCTGCGGCGTGCACTTCATGGCCGAGACTGCCAAGATCCTCTGTCCGGACAAGACCGTGCTCATCCCCGACGCCAGGGCGGGCTGCTCGCTGGCGGACTCGATCACTGTCGGCCAGCTTCGGGCATGGAAGGCCGAGCACCCCGGCGCGGTGGTCGTCTCCTATGTCAACACCTCGGCCGCGGTCAAGGCGGAGACCGACATCTGCTGCACCTCGTCCAACGCGGTCGCGGTGGTCGCCTCGATCCCACCGCAGCGCGAGGTGCTGTTCCTGCCCGACCAGTTCCTCGGCGCGCACGTGCGCCGGGAGACCGGCCGGGACAACCTCCACATCTGGGCCGGGGAGTGCCACGTCCACGCCGGCATCAACGGGTCGGCGCTCGCCGAGCTGGCCGCGGCCGACCCCGACGCCGAACTGTTCGTGCACCCGGAGTGCGGATGTGCGACGTCTGCGCTGTACCTGGCCGGAGCGGGCGTGGTGCCCGGGGAACGGGTACGCATCCTGTCCACCGGCGGGATGCTGGACGCGGCCCGCACCACCACCGCGACCTCGGTACTGGTGGCCACCGAGGTCGGCATGCTGCACCAGTTGCGTCGGGCGGCACCGGATGTCGACTTCCGGGCGGTCAACGACCGAGCCTCCTGCCGGTACATGAAGATGATCACCCCGGCGGTGCTGCTGCGCTCGCTGCAATACGGGGTGGACGAGGTGGTCGTGGAGCCCACGCTGGCCGACCGGGCCCGTGCCGCGGTCCAGCGGATGATCGCCGTCGGGCGCTCCGGGGGCGGCGAGTGACCGCCCCCGCCTCGGAGGCGCCGACCCGGGAGGCGCCGACCAGGGAGACGCCGACCAGGGAAGGGCCGACCTGGGAGGGGCCGATCTGGGAGGCAGCCGCCGACCTCGTCGTCGTCGGGTCCGGGGTCGCGGGGCTCACGGCCGCGCTGGAGGCGCGGCGGCTCGGTCTGGCGGTGCTCGTCATCACCAAGGCCGGCCCCGACGAGACCAGCACACGGTGGGCACAGGGCGGCGTGGCCGTCGTCCTCGGCGACATCGCGGGAGACTCGGTCGCCAGGCACGCGGCGGACACGCTGACCGCCGGCGCGGGCCTGTGCGACCCGGCCGCGGTGCGCTCCGTCCTCGCCGCCGGCCCGGCCGCCGTGGCCGTGCTGCGCGCCCGGGGAACGGCATTCGACGGGACGGCCGGGCGGTTGCACCGCGCCCGTGAGGGCGGCCACTCTGCCTTCCGCGTGGTCCACGCCGGTGGGGACGCCACCGGCGCCGAGGTCATGCGGGCACTGCTCGCGGCCACCCGGGACAACCGGGTGCCGCTGCTGGCCGGTCACCTCGCCGTGGACACGCTACGGACCGCCGCCGGCGCGGTGGCCGGGCTGCTCGTCCTGGACGGTGCGGGCCAGCCGGGGGTGCTGTCCGCGCCCGCGGTGCTGCTCGCCACCGGGGGGCTCGGCCAACTCTACGCCGTGAGCACCAACCCGGAGGTCGCAACCGGAGACGGGCTGGCGCTGGCGCTGCGGGCCGGTGCCACCGCGGCGGACCTGGAGTTCATCCAGTTCCACCCCACGGTGCTCCACACCGGCCGTGGGGCGCGCGGGCGCCGGCCGCTGGTCACCGAGGCCGTGCGCGGTGAGGGCGCGGTACTGCTCGACCCCCGGGGGGCAGCGCTCATGGCCGGCGTGCACCCCCTGGGCAGTCTCGCGCCTCGCGACGTGGTCGCCGCGACGATCACGCGCCGGATGGCCGAGACCGGCGCGGAGTGCGTCCACCTCGACGCCACCATGATCGCGGGATTCGCCGCGCGTTTCCCGAGTGTGCACGCCGCCTGCCTCGCTGTCGGCGTGGACCCGGCGCGGGAGCCGATCCCGGTCTCGCCGGCGGCGCACTACGCCTGCGGCGGGGTGTGCACCGACACGTCCGGCCGCACCGGCGTCCCCGGGCTCTACGCCGCCGGCGAGGTGGCGCGGACCGGCCTGCACGGCGC
>JAVKSM010000140.1:2096-6716 GCA_039583705.1 Pseudonocardiaceae bacterium | reverse complement strand
CCGCCGACCCGGTCGCCGGAGCGCGCGGCAGGCCGGCCGGCTCTCCGGCCCGGACCCGTCCGCCCCGGGTCACCCCGGCCACCCCCCCGTCGCGGCAGGCCGGTCGTAGCTCAGGTCACGTTCGTCGTCGCTGATCGCCGGCCGCTCACGGGAGAGCTGCTCGCCCGGCTGCAGCGGGAAGTGGCAGGCCGCGGGGTGCTCCGGCCCGTCGCCCTCGCGGGGCACGAGCGCCGGATCCTCGGTGACGCACCGCTGTCGCGCCTTGGGGCAGCGCGGGTGGAACCGGCAGCCGGACGGCGGGGCGACCGGGGACGGCAGGTCGCCGGACAACACGATTCGCTCGCGGCTGGCCGCGGCGTCCGGATCCGGCGCGGGGACGGCGGAGAGCAACGCCCGGGTGTAGGGGTGCCGGGGGCGCTCGTGCAGCGCCGCCACGTCGGCGACCTCGACGATCCGGCCGAGGTACATCACCGCGATACGGTCGCTGACGTGGCGAACCACCGACAGGTCGTGCGAGATGAACATGTAAGTCAGCTTGAGCTGGTCCTGCAGGTCGGCGAGCAGGTTGATGATCTGCGCCTGGATCGAGACGTCCAGCGCGGACACCGGCTCGTCGCAGACCACGAGCCTGGGCCGCAGCGCGAGGGCGCGCGCCACCCCGATCCGCTGGCGCTGCCCGCCGGAGAACTCGGCGGGAAAGCGGTTGTAATGCTCCGGGTTGAGCCCGACCAGCTCCATCAGCTCCTGCACCCGGCGGCGCCGCTCGGTCCCCTCGGCCACCCCGTGGATCGCGAACGGGTCGCCGATGATCGAGCCGACCCGCCGCCGCGGGTTCAGCGAGCCGTAGGGATCCTGGAAGATCATCTGCATCTGGCGGCGCAGCGGGCGCAGCTCGCGCCGCGAGGCCGCGCTGATGTCCCGGCCGTCGAACACGACGCGCCCCGAGGTCAGCTCGTACAGCCGGGTCATACAGCGGGCCAGGGTGGACTTGCCGCAGCCGGTCTCGCCCACCAGCCCGAGGGTCTCACCGCGCTGGACCTGCAGGCTGACCCCGTCGACCGCGCACAGCCCCGGCCGCGACCCGCCGAGCAGCCTGCGCCCACCCACCGGGAACTCCTTGCGGACGTCGGTGAGCTCCAGCAGCGGTGCCGTCACGACGCCTCCGGGCGGCGGCGGTACGCCCGCTCGACCGGCAGCCAGCACGCCGAGGTGTGCGTCCGCCCACCCGGGATGGCGGCCAGCGGCGGCTCTTCGACGCAGCGGCTGAACGCGTGGGGGCAGCGCGGCCGGAACGGGCAGCCAGCCGGTGGGTCGATCAGGCTGGGCGGGGCGCCCTGGATCGGGGTGAGCCGCCCCGCTCGGCCCACCGTCGGCAGCGACCCGAGCAGCCCCTCGGTGTAGGGGTGATGGTGCTGGTGGAACAGCTCACCCCGCCCGGCCCGCTCCATCACCTGGCCCGCGTACATCACGACCACCTCGTCGGCCATGTCCGCGACCACCCCCAGGTCGTGTGTGATGAGCACGATCGCGGTGCCGGACTGCTGCTGCACGTCGCGCATCACGTCGAGCACCTGGGCTTGCACGGTGACGTCCAGCGCCGTGGTCGGCTCGTCCGCCACGAGCACGGCTGGCCGCAGCGCCATCGCCATCGCGATCATCACACGCTGCCGCATGCCGCCGGAGAACTCGTGCGGGTAGTCGTCGATCCGGGTCCGCGGGTGGGGGATCCCGACCGCGTCCAGCAGCTCCACCGCGCGTTGCCGGGCCGCCGCCCGCGACGTGCGCTCGTGTGCGCGGATCATCTCGACGATCTGCCAGCCGACCTTGTAGTGCGGGTGCAGGCTGGACAGCGGATCCTGGAAGATCATCCCGATCTTCGCGCCCCTGACCCTGCGGAGGGTTGCCGGGTCCGCGCCGATGAGCTCCTCGCCGTCGAGGGTGGCCTGACCCGAGACGCGGGCGCCCCTGGTCAGGCCGACGATCGTCTGGGTGGCCACGCTCTTGCCCGACCCGGACTCCCCGACGATGCCCAGCGTGCGTTCGCGGTCGACCGCGAACGACACGCCCCGCACGGCCTGCACGACCCCGTCCGGGGTGCCGAAACTGACGTGCAGGTCCTCCACCTCGAGCAGGGCCACCGGGCTCAGCCGCCCTGCTTGCCCGGTTCCAACCAGACGTTGGTCGGGTCGAAGTTCTGGATGGCCGGGATGTAGACGGCGTTGTGCACCTGCGACGCGTGGTAGTTCGGCTGGCGCGGGTTGGTGATCGGGAAAAACGGAGCGTCCGCCATCACCTGCTGGTCGGCCCTGCCCCAGGCGGCCGCGGCGGTCGTCTCACTGGTGGCGTTGATCGCCTGGTTGATCGTGCCGGAAAGGGTGGGGCTGGTGTACAGGCCGAAGTTGCTGCCGACCGGCGGGAATGCCGCCTGGCCGGCGAACAGCGGGTTGAAGAACGACAGCGCGGCGTTGCCGTACCAGTCGGCCTCCCACCCGCCGACCGCCATGTCCCACACTCCGCGCTTGGCCACGTCCGGCACTTCCAGGTACTTGGTGTAGAAGTCGGCGTTCGGCGTCGGGACGCCCTGCGCCGTGATGCCCACCTTGGCCAGGTCCTGCTGCACGGTGGTGAAGGTCTTGGTGCTGCCCTCGGAGGCATTGCGGTAGAGCACCTTCAGCGTCAGCCCGTTCGGGAAGCCGGCCTGGGCGAGCATGCGCTTGGCCTTGTTCGGGTCGTAGGCGTAGGGCGAGGCCGACTGCGAGCCGAGGATGTCCGAGGGCAGCACGTGGGTCAGCGGCGGGTTGAGCTTCGGGCCGCCCAGCACCTGGATGATGTCGCCCCGGTTGATCGCGTACTCCAGCGCCTGGCGGACCTTGACGTTGCCCAGCGCGTTGCCGTTGTTCGGCGAGGCGATGTCGAACACGATGTAGGGGTTGCTGGACGCCGTCTCGCCCAGGTTGAGGTTCGGGTCGTTGGCCGCGATCAGCCCGGGCAGCGTGGACGGCGGCGGGAAGTTGTCCCACTCCATGTCCGCGCTCGGGGTGCCGGTCTGCAACTGCTCCTGGGTGGACTCCTGCGAGACCGTCTCGTTGACCACGATCCGGTCGACGAACGCCTTGCGGACGGGGTCGGTGGTGGGGTCCCACGCCGGGTTGCGGGTGAACACGATCTGCTTGGTCGGGTCGTAGGACCCGACCTGGTAGGGCCCGTCGGAGACCTGGTGCTTGGCCAGGTCCAGGCTGGCGGGCGGGTAGGTCAGCACCTCGATGGGGGCCGGGGAGAACGCCGGCAGCGTGAGCATGTCGACGAAGTAGGTCGCCGGGTGGGTCAGGGTGAACACGACGGTCCGGTCGTCCTTGGCCGTCACCCCGGGCAGCGGGGTGCTCTCCACGTAGTTCTTGATCGCTGCGGGGTCCTGCCCGACCTTCTTGAACCCGTCGCAGAACTGCTGGTACCCGACGATCAGGTCGGCGAAGTCGGGGATGCCGCCGAAGGGCTGTACCGGGTTGCAGGTGCGTTTGACTCCGCGCACCTCGTCGGCCGCGGTGACCTGGCGCGGCGGGTTGGTGTTCCATCGGGCGCCCTGCCGGAGGGTGATCGTGTAGGTCTTGCCGTCCTGGCTCACCCCGCCGTTGGCCGTCGTCGGTATCTGCTCGGCGAGGTCGGGTACGGCCGTGGTGACCTTGGCCGGGTCGGCTGGGTAGGTGAACAGTTGCCGGCTCCACATCCGCAGGCCCAGGTAGCCGATCGAGTAGTAGCTCACGTTGGGGTCCATGTAGTCGACGTCGCCCGACCCGAGCAGGTTCAGCGTGCCGCCGCGCACCGCGCCCTCGGTGGTGCCGTTGCGGGCGGAGTTCGTGCCGCCGCCACCGGCCCCGCCTCCGCCGCCACCGCAGGCCGCCAGCACCAGCGCCGCCGCCGCGACCGTCGCGAACGCCGACACCGCCCTCGTCCTCGACATCGACTACCTGCCCTCTCCTCACGGGAACGGTCCTGGTCCGGTTCCCTGCCCTGCGGTCCGGTGGGCACCGCACGTGGCGCGGCCGGCGTACCGACCGATGGAACCGTAGGAAGTCCGTGCATCGTCGTCACCCGACCGGAGACTATCGTGACCAAAGGGTGACGAGCCGGCGCCGGTCGGCGATCGCGCGGTCACGCGCGCGGTCACACGCGCGGTCACCGCCGGGAGACGGACGGTGGCCCAGGACGTTCAGCCCACGGACGCCGGCACCCAGGTCTGGGCCCCGGTCAGCGGGCCGGTGAGCAACGGGCCCACCCCGACGCCCGGTATCTGGCCGTCGGTGGCCAGCACCGTGGTGAGCTGGAACAGCGGGATCACCGGCAGCTCCGACCACAACGTCGGCTCGGCCACCGCCAGCGCGGTCGCCACCGTCCCGATCCCGGACAGCGCGCCTTCGAGCAGTGGCTGCATCGAGCTGTCGCAGAACCCGGAAAGGTTGGACGGCGCGAGCGCGCCCCCTGCCGGCACCGCGGCGGATCCCGAGTCCTGCCCACCGGCGGGCCGCGGCGGGCACCCGTAGCTGGATGCCAGCTCGGTGGCCGGGTCCCCGCCGACCGGATGGGGCACCACCGCCACGTCGACCCGCACCGGGGCGTCCGGGC
>JAVKSM010000140.1:0-1996 GCA_039583705.1 Pseudonocardiaceae bacterium | reverse complement strand
CGGCGACGCACCGAGGTCCTGGGTGAACAGCGCGTTCCCGCTCGGCGCCACCACATCGACGCCAAAGCCGGCGGCGGCGAGCTGGCTGCCCACCGCCTGCGCCAGCCCCGCGTAGGGCTGCTCGCCGTCAGGCGCACCCACGGTGAGCTTCAACGGCACACCGTCGCGGCGCCAGACGCCGTCGGCGCCGCGGACATACCCGGCGGAACCGAGCTCCTGGGCGGCCTGCGCCGGATCGGGGTGGGTGGGGACGCCGGTCGCGGGCAGTGTCGGGCGGTAGCCCGGCGCGGACGGGGCGAGCACCTGCGCGTCGGCGCGCAGCGCGGCCCCAGGACCGCCACCGCTGCCCTCGGCGATGAGCGCGTCACGGTCCAGCGAGGCTGCCACCGCCCGGCGCAGGCGGGGGTCGGCCAACGGGCCGGAGTCCGACCGCAGCACCAACGCCACGACCGTGGGCTGCGGAACGGTCCGCACCCTCACCCCGGCGCCGAGCGTCCGCAGCCGGGACAGGGTGGCGGCGTCGGCGCGCAGCATCGCCACGTGGATGTCCCCGCTGTGCAGCCGGTCGACGAGGGCGCCGTCGGCGGCGGACTGCAGCACGAGCCGGTCGGCGACCGCCGGGGTCGCCCAGTAGTGGTCGTTGCGGACCAGCGTGATCTGGCCGCGCACCCGGTCGACCGCATCGACCGCGAACGGGCCACCGGAAACCGGGATGCTGCCGGCCAGCGCGCCGTTCCACGCGCCCGGGGCGTCCTTGAGCAGGTGCGCCGGCAGCAGGTCGGCGAACAGCGTGCGCCAGGCCGGGTAGGACCGGTCGAAGACCACCTCGACGGTCTTGCCCCCCGCCTGGGAGCGGACGCCGGTGATGAGCTGGTAGCCGGCCGCGTCGGCGACCCCGGGCTGGCTGCGCATCTGCTGCCACAGGTAGCTGAAATCCTCGGCGGCGATCGGCGCGTTGTCTGACCAGGACGCGTCCCGGGCCAGCCGGTAGCTGACGGTGAACGGCTGTTGCGCGCTCACCTCGGCCGAGGTCGCCACGGTGGTGTCCAACGTGAGCGCGCCTGACGGGTCGGGCCGGAACACCGACGGCAGCACCAGGGTGGCCAGCGCGCGGGTGGTGGACGAGTCGTCGGCCAGGATGTGGGGGTTGAACCCCGCCGGCAGGTCGTCCACGCCGACGACGATCGCGGTCTTGCCGGGCTGCATCCGCATCGCCACCGGCGCACCGGGCCCCACCACCGGGAGCGGCGCGGCGCATCCGCCCAGCAGCAGGGCGGCCAGCAGCAGGGTCGGCAGGACCAGGGCTGGCAGGAGCGGTCCGGCCAGCAGGCTGGACCGGAAGCGGTGCACGCCTGGACTCCCTTCCGCCGCGGGCCGTCCATGCTGCCAGGCATCTGCCACCCGTCAGGCGACGGGCCAGCGGACCTCGAACCGGGCGCCGCCCTCGGGTGCGTCACCGACCGACACCTGTCCGCCCCGTGCGCACACCACCTCGGCGACGAGCGCGAGACCCAGCCCGGCTCCGCCCGTGGCGTCCTCGCCGAGACGCGCCCGGTCCGGCTCCACCCGGTAGAACCGGTCGAACACCCGGTCCCGGTGCCCGACCGGTACCCCGCGACCGTCGTCGTCGACCACCAGCCGCGCCCAGCGCCCGGCCGGCAGCACCGCAACCCGCACCAGCGTGGCCGCGTGCCGCTTCGCGTTGGCCAGCAGGTTGTCCAGCACGAGCGCCACCTCCGCCGGTGCCGCGTGCGCGGCCAGCGGAGCCGGGGTCGAGACCACCACCACCGGCCCCGCGCCCCGCACCCGTGTCGCCGCCTCCCGGGCCGCGGCCACCAGGTCGACGGTCTGCGCGGGCGGGCGCCGTCCGGCGTCGGCCCGTGCCAGCGCGAGCAGGTCGGCGAGCAACCCGGACAGCCGCGCCGAAGCCGCGGCCACCTCGCCCAGCGTCTCCTGGACCAGCGCCGGATCCGGATGCACGAGGGCCACCTCGGCC
>JAVKSM010000139.1:0-6831 GCA_039583705.1 Pseudonocardiaceae bacterium | reverse complement strand
GTCACCCGCTCAGGCTCGGCCGCCAGCACCCGCAGCGCGGCCAGCGCGGCGCCGACACAGGCCGGCGCCAGCCCGGTGTCGAAGATGAAGGTCCGAGCCAAGTCGACCAGGTGGTCGATCACCGCCCGGCTGCCGAGCACCGCCCCGCCCTGGCCGCCCAGCGCCTTGGACAGCGTGACGGTCGCCACGAGGTCGGGCGCACCGGCCAGGCCGCACTCGGCAACCAGGCCGCGGCCACCCTTGCCGCGCACCCCGAGCCCGTGCGCCTCGTCGACGACCAGCACGGCGCCGTGGCGCCGACAGACGGCGTGCAGCGCGCGCAGCGGGGCGAGATCGCCGTCGACGCCGCCCACGGAGTCGGTGACGACCAGCGCCCGTTCGACGTCCCGGCCGGCGAGCAGGTCCGCCACGGCACAGACGTCGTGGTGCGGCGCGACGGCGACCCGGGCCCGGGACAGCCGGCAGGCGTCGATCAGCGAGGCGTGGTTCGCGGCGTCGGAGACGACAAGCGCGTCCGGCCCCGACAGCGCCGTGACGACCCCCAGGTTGGCCGTGTAGCCCGAGGAGAACACCAGTGCCGCTTCGGCGCCGCAGAAGCGGGCCAGCTCGGCCTCCAGATCGGCGTGCAGCTCGGTCGAGCCGGTCACCAGCCGCGAGCCCGTGGCGCCGGCGCCCCAGGTGCGCAGCGCGGCCACCCCCGCTTCGACGATCCGCGGGTCGCGGCTCAGCCCGAGATAGTCGTTGGACGCCAGGTCGACCAGATCCTCGTCGCAGGACCGAGGCCGCAGCGACCGGCGCAGCCCGGCCGCCACCCGTCGCCTTTCGGCGCTGGCCAGCCAGCCGAGCGGATCGTCCACGCTGGCGCAGCCTACGGACCGACCGGCGCCATCCGGCGCCGGACCCAGGTCCGCCACCGGCCCGGACCGGACGCGCCGTTCGGCGCCTCACGTGCTACCCCGTCGCCGCCGCGGCGAGCACCGCCCTGCTGATCCGGGCGACGTCCTCCGGTGAGGTGACGTACGGCGGCATGGTGTAGACGAGGTCGCGGAACGGGCGCAGCCAGACGCCGCGGGCCACCGCGGCGGCGGTGGCCGCGGCGGCGTCCACCGGGTGGTCGAGCTGCACGACCCCGATCGCCCCGAGCACCCGGACGTCGGCCACCCCGGGCAGCCCGCGGGCCGGTTCCAGCCCGGCGCGTAGCCCGGCCGCGATCCGCGCCACCTCGCCCCGCCAGTCCCGGCTGAGCAGCAGGCCGACCGACGCGTCGGCCACCGCCGCCGCCAGCGGGTTGGCCATGAACGTCGGCCCGTGCAGCAGCGCGCCGGGCACGCCGCTGGACTCGCCGCCGCTGATCCGCGCCGCCACCTGCGTGGTGCACAGCGTCGCGGCCATCGTGAGGTAGCCCCCGGTCAGCGCCTTGCCCAGGCACAGGACGTCCGGGCTGACGCCAGCGTGGTCGGCGGCGAACAGCTCGCCGGTGCGGCCGAACCCGGTGGCGACCTCGTCGAACACCAACAGCACGTCGTGGGCGAGCGTGAGCTCGCGCAGCACGCGCAGGTAGCGCGGGTCAGAGAACCGCATCCCGCCGGCGCCCTGCACCACCGGCTCGACGACCACCGCCGCCAGCTCGTCGGCGTGGGCCTCCACCAGCCGCGCGAGATGCTCCACATAGGACGGGACCATCGTGGCCGGCGGGAGGTCGGCGAACACCTGGCGCGGCAGCACCTCACGCCACAGCGAGTGCATGCCGCCGTCCGGGTCGCAGATGCTCATCGCGCCGAAGGTGTCCCCGTGGTAGCCGCCCCGCCAGGTGAGCAGCCGGTGCTTGCCGGGACGACCGGCGCAGCACCAGTACTGCAGGCACATCTTGATCGCGACCTCGACCGAAACGGAGCCGGAGTCGGTGAAGAACACGTGCCGCAGCGGCGCCGGGGTGATCTCCACCAGCCGCCGGGCGAGCCGCACCGCCGGCTCGTGGGTGAGCCCCCCGAACATGACGTGGCTCATCCGCGTGGCCTGGTCGGTCAGCGCCGCATCCAGCACCGGGTGGCGGTAGCCGTGGATCGCCGCCCACCACGAGGACATGCCGTCCACCAGTTCAGTACCGTCCGCCAGCCGCAACCGCACCCCCAGCGCCGACTCGACGACCAGCGGCGCCACCGCGGGCGGCAGCGGGCCGTACGGGTGCCAGACGTGCTCCCGGTCGGCGGCGAGCAGCTCCTCCGGTGTCACAGTGTCACGACCACCGGCCGGTGGTCGCCGACGCCGACCTGCGGGCTGTCCACGGCGGCCACCGGGGGCAGCGGCCCCCGACCCAGGACGTGGTCGAACTGAATCCGTGGCGCCGCCCCGGGGTAGGTCGGCACCCGCGCCAGCAGCCGCCAGCGCCCGGCCAGCAGGCGAACCAGCGCCGCGGGCACGTTGAGGTCGGCGAGCACCAGCGCGCTCCCGTCGCCGTCGGGCCGGGCGGCGCGCAGCAGCCGGCGGAGCTGGCCGACGTTCCAGCCCGGGACGAACGACAGGTGGGCGCAGGCCACCCGCACCGGCCCGAAGGGTGCGTCCAGGTCGGCGACCAGCACCGCGCGCGGCTCGTCACGCAGCGGGAGCAGCCTGCCGCCGCGCGGGTCCGCGACCATCCCCGGTACCGGCGAGCCGGCCAGCCGCAGCACCCACGACCGGCGCACCGGCAACCGCGACACCAGCGCCACCCCGAAGCGCGGCGAGTCCGTCCCGTCCTCGTCGCCGGTCGCCGCCCGCCACGAACCCGCCCCCGGCGTGCCGACGACGGCCGGCGCGAAACGATGCCAGCGGGCACCCAGCGCCGCCGCCACCGCTGCCGCCTGGTCGACCCCGTTGCTGCGTTGCGCGCCGACGTCGACCTCCTGCAAGGCGAGCACGTCGGCGTCGAGCAACCGGGCGGCGGCCGCCAGCCGCTCGGGGTGCACCTCACCGTCGGGGATCGACCGGCCGTGCAGGAGGTTCCAGGTGGCGACGCGCAGCACGAGCGGTCAGCCCAGGCAACGCGAGCCGAGGAGGGCCTTGAGGTCGCCCATGAGCGCCGGGGTGGGGGTCACCCGCAGCCCGTCGTCCAGCCGCAGCAGGAAGGACCTGCCGCCCGGGCTGACCAGGTTGAGGTGCACCTCGCAGGTGCCGGGGTGGGCGCCAAGCACCTCCCGCAGTTGGCTCACCCGCTCCGGTGTGCAGCGGTTCGACTCCAGGCTGACCCGCACCGGCACGGTCCCTTCACCGCCGGGGGTGGTCAGCTCGGGCACGGCGAGGTCGACCGCGATGAGCGAGGTGCGGTCCTCGCGCCGGCTCACCTTGGCTTTGACGAGCACGATCGCGTCCTCGGCGACGTCGAGGCCCACCACGGCGTAGGTCTTGGGGAAGAACAGCACCTCGATGCCACCTGCCAGATCCTCCAACTGGGCCGACGCCCAGGGCTCGCCGGTGCGGTTCACCCGCCGGTTCACCGAGGCGAGGATGCCGCCGACGGTGACCAGGGCGCCGTCGGCGACACTGCCGTCGAGGATCGCGGGGATCGCGGTGTCGGACTGGGCGGCCAGCACCTGCTCGACGCCGCGCAGCGGGTGCCCGGAGACGTAGAGGCCGAGCATCTCCCGCTCCAGCGCGAGTCGTTGCTTGGGTTCCCACTCCGTCTCGGGTACCCGCACGTCGAACACGCCGGTCAGGTCCTCCATGCCGGCGTCACCGAACAGGTCGAACTGACCGACAGCCGCGGCGCGCTTGCTGTCCATCACCGCGTCGACCGCATCGGAGTGGACCAGGAGCAGCCCCTTGCGAGGGTGGTCCAGCGAGTCGAACGCTCCCGCCTTGATCAGCGACTCGATGACCTTCTTGTTGCAGACCTGCGCGTCGACCTTGCGGAGGAAGTCGGAGAAGTCGGTGAAGTCGCCCTTGCTCCGGCGGGCCGCGGCGATGGCGTCCACGACGTTCGGGCCCACGTTGCGGACCGCTCCCAGCCCGAACCGGACATCCGCGCCGACCGGCGCGAAGTCGCGGCCCGAGGAGTTGACGTCCGGTGGCAGCACCGTGATGCCCATCTTGCGGCACTCGGCGAGGTAGACCGCAGCCTTGTCCTTGTCGTCGCGCACGCTGGTGAGCAACGCCGCCATGTACTCGGCCTGGTAATTGGCCTTGAGATAGGCCGTCCAGTACGACACCAGCCCATAGCCCGCCGTGTGGCTCTTGTTGAAGGCGTACCCGGCAAATGGCAGCAGGATCTCCCAGAGGGTGGCGACCGCTTCTGCCGAGTACCCGCGTTCGGCCATCCCGGAGGAGAACCGCTCGAACTCCTTGTCGAGGATCTCCTTCTTCTTCTTGCCCATCGCGCGTCGAAGCAGGTCAGCGGCAGCCAGGCTGTAGCCGGCCACCCGCTGCGCGATGGCCATGACCTGCTCCTGGTAGACGATCAGGCCATACGTCTCGTCCAGGATGTCCGACAATGGTTCGGCCAGCTCGGCGTGAATCGGAGCGGCGGGCTTACGCCCGTTCTTCCGGTCCGCGTAGTCGATGTGGGCGTTCGCGGCCATCGGGCCGGGCCGATACAGCGCTATCACGGCTGCGATGTCCTCGAAGCAGGTCGGCGCCATCGCCTTGAGCAGCGCGCGCATCGGCCCACCGTCGAGCTGGAACACCCCGAGCGTGTCGCCGCGAGCCAGCAGGTCGTAGGTCTTCTCGTCGTCCAATGGAAGATCGTCGAGGTTGAGCACCACGCCGTGGTGGGCCTCGATGCTGGCCAGCGCGTCGTCGAGCACGGTGAGGTTCCGTAGCCCGAGGAAGTCCATCTTGAGCAGCCCGACCGACTCGCATGACGGAAAATCCCATTGTGTGATCATCGCGCCGTCCAGTTCGCGGCGCCAGACCGGAAGCACGTCTATGAGCGGTTCTGAGGACAGGATGACCCCGGCGGCATGGACACCAGCCTGCCGGATCATGCCCTCGAGCCCTCGTGCGGTATCGATGATCTCTTTGACCTGCGGGTCGGCCTCGTAGAGCGAACGAACCTCGCTCGCCTCGTTGTACCGCTTGTGGGTCGGGTCGAAGATTCCGCACAGCGGGATGTCCTTGCCCATGACCGCGGGGGGCATCGCCTTGGAGATCCGGTCGGCGACGGCGTAACCGGGCTGGCCGTAGAGCACCCGGGCGGAATCCTTGACCGCCGCTTTGGCCTTGATAGTGCCGTACGTGACGATCTGCGCCACCCGGTCCTCGCCGTAGGTCTCCGTCACATACCTGATCATGTCGCCACGTCGCCGCTCGTCGAAGTCCAGGTCGATGTCCGGCATCGAGACCCGCTCCGGGTTGAGAAAACGCTCGAAAAGAAGACGGTGCTCCAAGGGATCCAGATCGGTGATCCCCAGCGCGTACGCACACAGACAGCCGGTCGCCGAGCCGCGACCGGGGCCGACGCGGATGTTTGCTTTCTTCGCGTAGCTGACCAGGTCGGTCACGACGAGAAAATAAGCGGGAAACCCCATCTGGCAGATCACGTCGATCTCGTACTCCACCCGCTGACGATGGGCCTCGGGCGCACCACCGGGAAAACGCCGAGCGAGTCCGCGACGGACCTCTTCGCGAAACCAGGTGGCCTGGGTCTCACCATCGGGTACCGGGAACTGCGGCATCCGGTCGACGTAAGTGAAGACCTCATCGTATGGCTGCACACGCTCGGCGATGAGCAGCGAGGTGTCACACGCCTGTGGCACCTCGTCATCCCAGATCGCACGCATCTCCTGGGCGGACTTGATGAAATACCCGTCCCCATCGAACTTGAACCGGTTCGGGTCCGCGATCGTCTTTCCGGACTGCACACACAGCAGCGCCTCGTGCGCCTTGGCGTCGTCGCGGTGGACATAGTGCGAGTCGTTGGTCGCGAGCGGCGGGATGCTGAGCTTCTCGCCGACGGCACGGAGTTCGTCCCGAACGCGGCGCTCGATCTCCAGACCGTGGTCCATGCACTCCAGGAAAAAGCTGTCGGCTCCGAAGATGTCTCGCAGGTCCGCGGCCGCCTGGAGCGCTTCGGCCTCCTGTCCGAGACGCAGCCTGGTCTGCACCTCACCAGAGGGACAGCTCGTTGTCGCGATAATTCCACCGGAATGCTCAGCAAGCAGCTCGCGGTCCACCCTGGGCTTGTAGTAATGTCCCTCCATTGACGCGATGCTGGAGAGGCGGAACAGGTTCCGGAGACCGACCGCGTTCTCGGCCAACAGGGTGAGGTGGGTGTACGCTCCCCCACCGGACACGTCGTCGCCGCCCTCGCGCTGCCCTTGGTTCCCCCAGAATATCCTCTTCTTCTGGTGCCGGCTCGTCGGTGCCACATATGCTTCCACGCCGATAACCGGCTTGATTCCCGCGGCGGTGGCGTGCTGGTAGAAGTCGAAAGCCCCGTACATGTTGCCGTGATCGGTCATCCCGAGTGCCGGCATACCCAGTCGCCCGACCTCCGCGAACAGGGGCGCCAGCTTGGCAGCCCCGTCGAGCATGGAGTACTCGGTGTGGACGTGCAGGTGGACGAACGATCGGGGGGGCACGACAGGCAACCTCCAAGACGGGGCACGGCCCCGAAGATGTCCCGCAGGGCAGCGACAGCGTCCGGGGCAGAGCTACACCCTAGCCAGCCGGACCGGGACATCCTGACAGCCACGCCCAGCCGCTGCGTGCCCCGGCGCGCAGCGGCGCAGCGGCTGGGCGTGGCTGGGCGGGTAGTGGGCCGTCGTCGGGCACCGGGCCGGCCACTCCGGTCTGCTCGGGCAGCAGCGGCGCGATCGCCAACCGGTCGCGCGGGGTTCCGGGCGGGGCGGCCTGCAC
>JAVKSM010000138.1:0-7005 GCA_039583705.1 Pseudonocardiaceae bacterium | reverse complement strand
GCCCGGTACCCTTCGACCACCGCCCCAACCAGGGCTTCCTCCGCGCGCTCGCCGCATTGGCCCGGGCCGCGGATGCCATCGGCGAGGTGGACGAGGCCGAGCGCTGCGCCAGCTTCCTCACCGAAGCCGACCCCACCGCTCCGGCCCATCTCGGCGTCGGCTGAGCCGACGCCGAGATGGGCAGCGGCGGACGCTGGCTCACGTGGAGCGGCCGGCGTGCCGCCGCCGCGAGCCCCGCGAGCCCCGCGAGCCCGGTGGTCTCAGGGGCGGACCAGCAGCCAGTCGGCGGTGTGGCGGTACCACGTCCAGCGTGTCACCGGGCGGGGGTGCGGTACGCCGTCGAGCCACACCCGCGCCGGCTCGCAAGCGAGCTGCACGGCCCGCCCGCGCCAGGTGCGCGTCGCGCGCGCCAGCCCCGGCGGGCGCACCTCGACCAGCAGACCGCCGGGAGGGTCAGGGCTCACGGTGAAGCGCGCGGCCCCCCCGCGGAGCACGAGGTGCTCGTCACAGTAGGACTCACCCCGCACGTCACGCAGCTCGCCGCGGCCGAGCAGCACGCCGCCGGCGTCGTCGCGCAGCAGCGGCGCCGGCACCGGCCGCCCGTTGCGGGCCAACGACACAGCGGCACCCGCGGAACGCGGCAGCCCGAACCCGGCCGCCACCGCCGAGTCCCGCCGCGCGGGCAGGTAGGCGACCGCCAGCTCGCCCAGCCGCTCGGTGCGCAGCAGCCGGAGCACGACGGCGGCGAGGTCGGCGTCATCACCCGCGACGACCAGCCGGGCGCCGGGCGCCGCCGACTCCAGCACCGGGTCGACGTGCTCGCGGCCGGGCCGGGCGGGCAGCCGCACGACCCGGCCGCCAACCGAGCCACCAACCAAGCCGCCAGCCGGGCCGGCCCCGGGCAGCCGCACGACCAGACTGCCAACCAGGCCGCCGGCCGGGCCGGCCCCGGGCAGCCGGGCGTCCCCGCAGCCGATCAGCACGGCGTCGTCCCAGTTCACTCGGCTACCCTCAGCCCGTCCCCAGGAGCCCACCGTTGGAGTCTCACATGCCCGCGATCGTCCTGATCGGTGCCCAGTGGGGCGACGAGGGCAAGGGCAAGGCGACCGACCTGCTCGGCGGCCAGGTCCAGTGGGTGGTCCGCTACCAGGGCGGCAACAACGCCGGGCACACCGTCGTGCTGCCCGACGGGCAGGATTTCGCGCTGCACCTCATTCCGTCCGGGATCCTCACCCCCGGCGTGACCAACGTCATCGGCAACGGCGTGGTCGTCGACCCTGGCGTGCTGCTCGACGAGCTGGCCGGCCTGGCGGGCCGGGGCGTCGACACCCACCCCGTGGTGATCTCCGCCGACGCGCACCTGATCATGCCCTACCACGTGGCGATCGACAAGGTGACCGAGCGTTACCTGGGCAAGGCCAGGATCGGCACCACCGGCCGTGGCATCGGTCCGGCCTACCAGGACAAGGTCTCCCGGGTCGGGGTGCGGGTGCAGGACCTGCTCGACGAGAAGATCCTGCGGCAGAAGGTCGAGGCGGCCCTGGAGCTGAAGAACCAGATCCTGGTCAAGGTCTACAACCGGCGAGCGCTGCGCCCCGAGGAGGTCATCGAGACCGTGCTCGGGCAGGCCGAGCACTTCGCGCACCGCATCGCCGACACCAGGCTGCTGCTCAACCAGGCGCTGGAGCGTGACGAAACGGTCCTGCTGGAGGGCTCGCAGGGCACCCTGCTCGACGTCGACCACGGCACCTACCCGTTCGTCACCTCCTCCAACCCGACAGCCGGCGGCGCCTGCGCGGGCTCGGGCATCGGGCCGACGCGGATCAGCCGCGTGATCGGGATCCTCAAGGCGTACACCACGCGGGTGGGATCCGGACCGTTCCCCACCGAGCTGCACGACGCGATGGGCGAGCACCTGCGCAAAGCCGGCGGCGAAGTGGGCGTGACGACCGGACGGGCCCGGCGCACCGGCTGGTTCGACGCCGTGGTCGCCCGTTACGCGGTGCGCGTCAACGGGATCACCGACCTGTTCCTGACCAAGCTCGACGTGCTGTCCGGGTTGCAGCGGGTGCCGGTCTGCGTGGCCTACGACGTCGACGGCAAGCGGGTGCCCGACATGCCGATGACCCAGTCCGAGGTGCACCACGCGGTGCCGGTGTACGAGGAGCTGCCGGGCTGGTGGGAGGACCTGTCGGGCTGCCGGACGTTCGATGACCTGCCGGTGCCCGCCCGGGACTACGTGCGGCGCCTGGAGGAGCTGTCCGGGGCGCCGGTCTCCGCGATCGGGGTCGGTCCAGGTCGGCACGCGACCGTCCTGCGGTAGGCCCGTCCCGCGGGCGGGCCGCCCCGCGATCGGCCCGCCCGGCGGCAAGCCGCGATGGTCAGCCGCCGTGGGCAAGCTGCGAGTCGCTCGGGACCTGGTCCGGTGCGGGCACCCCGTCAGCCTGCGCACCGCGTTGCACCGCGTTGACGTCGTTGTTCAGGCCCTCGATGTTCTGGCTGCTCGCCCTGCCGCTCTTGATCGTGCTGGCCGAGTTGCTGATCGCCGCGCTGGCCTTGTCGAACGGGGCGGCGAGGTGGCACAGCGTCGGCGAGGACTCGGCATCCGCCTTGGCCAGCTTCAACTCGTGCACGGTGAAAAGGCCCGCCAGCCCGGCCTTGGTCAGCGCGGCGACACCGTGCAGGTGCCCCGCCCTGTACGGCGCGTAGATGAAGTGATGGAAGGCACCGAAGGCGAGCCCGGCATGCAGCACGAACTTCGTCTTGTCGAACCTCACGCTGCCCACCTGCTGACACGCCCCGCTCGGCGCCGCCGGCGCGGCCGCCGAGCCCGAGGATCTCGGACCGCACGCAGCCGCCGAGACCAGCCCCACCAGCACGACCCCGATCAGCAGCACTCGCGTGCGCGTGCTCAGCCCGAGCCTCGCCACCATGAGGAAGCCCTCCCCAAATCCTTCGAAACCTCGGAAACGGTACGCCGTTCACCTCACCGGCGCGAGGACGACGAGCACGACGACGTCCACCTCGTCGACAATACCGGCGGAGAACGACACACCGGCGTCTCTCACCCGAGCCGGACGGAGAGCCGATAGCTCCCGTCCACCGTCCTCGCCCGCCCGCCGCGGCGGCGGGCGCCTCGCCACCGTGCGGCCAGCCAGTTGACCAGTCCGCTCATCACCACACCGCCCGCGGCGGCTGGCATTCGATCCGGACGTCTTGTGCCTCTGGTGGGGCGCGGGTCCCCGAGTTGCGCAAGGCGCGTGGCATCACCCAGGCGGCGTTGGCGCGCCGGGCCGGTGTGTGTCGCGACACCGGCCTACCGCCCGCCCGGATGGGCGCCGTCCACACCAACACCGCCCGCGCCCACCTCGACCCGGGCGACCGGGACGGCGCGCAAACCCCGCTGGTCAAGGCCCGGGACATCAAACAAGCCGGGCTCACCGGATAACGACTTCAGCCAGGACAACCGGCCACACGCGGCGGGAGTACGTGGGGCTCGCCGGCCGCGGCGGCGTGGTCACCGCGGGAACCCCCAGCCCCACCTTTCACGTCCTTGATCTGGGCGTCGGTCAACTCCACCCGCTGTCCGTCCGATGTGATGGTGAAACACCATTGCGTGACCGGCGGCCGCCCAGCCTGATCCCACCGCTGGTAGGCGGCGGTGACCTCGTCGAACAGCCGCCGCGGCCCGTACTGGTGCACCGGCCAGCGCCGGGTGTCGGGCTGGTAGTCAAAACGCGCCCAGGAGCGGGAACCCGCGTCGAGGAACCACACCGACCAGCGGTCGTCCCCGTCGGCGGCGGGCTCGTAGTGCCAGTGGCAACCGGGAACCTGAAACCCGATCGCGAAAAGTGTGTCCTCATCGTCGTTACACAGGTGGCAGGCGTGCAGATCGGTGTCACCCACGTCGGGAACGTCGGTGTCACGCACCACCTCCGCGACCGTGGGCCGGCGGATCCGTTGCTCGCGCAGCGGCATGAAGGAGATCGTGGTGTTGACCAGACCCCCGCCGGCGGTACCGTCAGGCCCAACGCTCAGCGACAGCAGCCCGGCAGGCTCATAGGCGCTGCCCCACGGGGTGAGCACCAGCCCACCGGAGCGGGTCTGCGCCACCCACGCATACGGCACCCGGGGCGCGGCGACGGTGGACAGCACCCGATCAAACGGCGCCCCCTCGGCCCACCCACGGGCACCGTCACCGCTTATCACCCTCACCTCGCCATAACCGGCGCGCTCCAGCGCGGCGCGAGCCCGGACCGCCAGGATCGGGTCGACCTCGACGCTGGTCACATTCCGGGCGCCGAGATAGTGGGCCAGCAGCGCGGCGGTGTAGCCGGTGCCGGTGCCGATCTCCAACACCCGCATCCCCGGCTCGACGTGCCCGGCGGTCAGCATGAGGGCGACGATGTCGGGACGGGAGGCCGAACTGGTCGCCACCCGACCCCGCCCCTGCGGGCCGGCCGGAACACCGTCATCGACCTGGGTGACGACGTAGCCGGGGCCGTAGGCCCGCCGCAGCGTTCGACCAGTACGACCGGCCCCAAGCGAGTCGACACCGTCGACACGGTCGTGCGTGTTGTGGCTGCACCAGACAGACGTAGCAGCCAACAGCTACACGGAGACCTGGCGCTGGTGCTACGTCGACACCCGGCTCGTGTGATCGGGTAGCCTCCCAGCGCCATGCGCGTCCTCGTCGTCGGTTCCGGTGCCCGGGAGCACGCCCTCGCGCTGGGGCTCGCGGCCGACCCGGCACTGACCGCGCTGGCGTGCGCCCCGGGCAACGCCGGCACCGCGGCGCTGGCCGAGCAGCTTCCACTGGCCGACCCAGGGCGACCCGACCCGGTGGCCCGGTTGGCCCGGGAGTGGCGGGCCGACCTCGTCGTCGTCGGCCCCGAGGCCCCGCTGGTGGCAGGTGCCGCGGACGCCGTGCGCGCCGAGGGGATCGCCTGCGTGGGGCCGTCGGCCGCCGCGGCTCGCATCGAGGGCTCGAAGACCTTCGCCAAGGAGGTCATGGCGGCGGCGGGGGTGCCCACCGCGCGGGCCGAGGTGCTCGACACCCCGGCCCGACTCGACGCGGCGCTGGCCCGCTTCGCCGCGCCGTACGTCGTCAAGGACGACGGCCTTGCCGCCGGCAAGGGCGTCGTGGTCACCGGGGACGTCGAGGTGGCGCGGGCCCACGCCCTGACCGTGCTCGACGCCGGCCGCCGCGTGCTGGTCGAGTCCTACCTGGACGGTCCGGAGGCGTCGCTGTTCTGCCTGGTCGACTCCGCCACGGTGGTGCCGATGCTGCCGGCGCAGGACTTCAAGCGGCTGGGCGACGCGGACACCGGTCCGAACACCGGCGGGATGGGCGCCTACGCGCCGCTGCCGTGGGCCGACCCCGGGCTGGTCGACGACGTCCTCGCGCGGATCGTGGTGCCGGTGCTCGGCGAGATGGCCGCGCGGGGCTGCCCGTACTCCGGGGTGCTCTACGTCGGCCTGGCGCTCACCGCGCACGGCCCTGCGGTGGTGGAGTTCAACTGCCGGTTCGGCGACCCGGAGGCCCAGGCGGTGCTCGCGTTGCTCCGCACCCCGCTGGCGAGGCTCCTAGCCGCCGCCGCCGCCGGCACGCTGGCCGCCCACCCGCCGCTGGACTGGGCGCCCGGCGCGGCGGTGGCGGTCGTCCTGGCCGCCGAGGGCTACCCGGGAATCGCGCGCACCGGCGACCCGATCAGCGGTGCCGAGGCCGACGGTGTGCTGCACGCCGGCACCCGCCGCCGCGACGACGGGACGGTCGTCTCGGCTGGCGGCCGCGTGCTCTCGGTCGTCGGCACCGGGGTGGACCTGGCGGCTGCCCGTGCCCAGGCTTACCGCCGGCTCTCGGGTGTGCACCTGGTAGGTGGGCATGCCCGCACCGACATCGCGCTGCGGGCGGCCCGCGGCGACATTGCCGTCCCGGTCGGCTCCTGACAACGGCGGCGACGACGACAGCGACGACAACGACGAGGGTCCGGGCGAACCACTGGTGCCCTGAAAGCGAAGTATCTTCACGTCGATGGGATGAGGACTTCGCTTCCGTGACACTAGGCTCACCCGATGGCCGGTGATCCGCCGCAGCCGTCCGAGACCGCAGGTATGGACGCCGCAGATATGGACACCGCAGACACGGACACCGCTGCGTTGCTCACGGCGGTTCCGTTCGCCGTCTGCGTGACCCGCGGCCCCGGGCACGTCGTCGAGATGCTCAACCTGGCCGCCTGGCGGCTGCTGGGTCACGACGACGTCGTCGGACGCCCGGTGCGCGAGGTCATCCCGGAGCGGCTCGCCGCGGGTCGCCTCGAACTGCTGGACCGGGTCTACGCCGGTGGGCAGCCCCACCACGACCCGGAGCACCGCGTGCTGCTGCGCGACGGCGCCACGCTGCGGGAGCGTTTCTTCGCGGTGTCCTGCCTGCCCCGTCGCACCGGGGACGGCACGATCGGGGGGCTCGTGCTCACCGGTTACGAGATCACCGGGACGGTGCGGGCGGCGCGCCACGCCGCCTTCCTGGCCGGGATCGGCCCGGTGCTGCTCGAGTCGTCGCTCGATGAGACAGACACGTTGCACCGTGCCGCCGAGCTGGCCGTCCCGCGGTTGGGCGAGCTGTGCGTCATCAGACTGGTGACGCCCGACGGGTCGCTGCACCGGGCAGCGGTGGCGCACTCCGAGCCCGGGTACGCCGAGCTGGCCGACGCGCTGCTGGCCCTGCCGCCGTCACCGGGCTCGCCGGTGCACCGGGCGCTGGCCACCGGCCGTCCGGAGATCGTGTCGGTGCCGGCGGACGAGCGAGGTAGGGCCCTCGTCCCGGACGAGCGGACCGCGGACCTGCTGGGCGCGGCCGGGATCACCGCGACGCTGGTGGTGCCATTGGTGGCTCACGGCCGGACGCTGGGCGTCCTGTCGGCCAGCTCGGCGTCGCCGGAGCTCTACAGCGACGACGACGTCGCGCTCGCCGAGGGCCTGGCGCTGCGGGTCGGTCTCGCCCTG
>JAVKSM010000137.1:0-7033 GCA_039583705.1 Pseudonocardiaceae bacterium | reverse complement strand
TGATCTAAAGTGTGGCGGGACCGTGACGTTTCGGCCGCTAGATTGCCCGAACGTCACGCTCCCGCCGCTGCCGGTGTCGGCTCTGCCGACGGCCGAGCTGTCAGTTGACCACCGCGAGCACGTCGCGGGCGGAGAGGATGAGGTACTCCTCGCCGTTGTACTTGACCTCGGTGCCGCCGTACTTGGAGTAGATGACGACGTCGCCCACGCTGACGTCCAGCGGGACCCGGTTGCCGTTGTCGTCGATGCGGCCCGGGCCGACCGCCAGCACCTTGCCCTCCTGGGGCTTTTCCTTGGCCGTGTCCGGGATGACGATGCCGGACGCGGTCGTCGTCTCGGCCTCGCTGGCCTGAACGACGATCTTGTCCTCGAGCGGCTTGATGTTCACGCTCGCCACGTTGTGACCTCCGCCTTCTGGGGTCTTCGAAGCGTTGTCCTGAGGGTGTCGACGGCACCGGGGCTCCCCGTCGTCGCGGGTGCCGGGGCTCCACCGAGCCGTACACCTGGCACTCTACCGACGAGAGTGCCAGGGATTCAACGGGGGTGCCCCCGCCCCGTCAACGGGGGTGCCCCGACCCGCAGCGGCGGGTGAGATCGCAGATCAGGCCGGCAAGGCGAGGGGTTCCGAACCCTGTCACGTAGTCCCAGCCGGGCACGGTGGGGTACAGGCCGTTGATCGCCGGCAGGCCGGTTGCGGTGTCCGTCGAGGTCACGTCGAAGAAATCCCGCGAATAGCTCGCCGGGTTCCTGCCGACCCGGTAGAGCGCGTAGTTGGCGAAGCCGAGCCCGGCTCCCCCCGCCGCCGACTGCACGCGCGCCCACATCCCCGCCCACAGCGGCGCGGACAGCGAGGTGCCCCCGCCCGCGCCGTCCAGGAACTGGCCGCTGCTGACGATGTCGAAGCCGTTTCCGGTGGCGTCGCCGGCCAGCGCCGAGACGTCCGCGATCCCGCGGCAGACCTGCGAGGGGTCGCTGACGCAGGGCAGCCACACGCCCGGCGTGCCGAGCTGGTAGGACGGAGCCGGGGTGAACAGCGTCGAGCCGCCCCCGCTGAAAGCCCAGCCGTACTCCCGGACCCGCTGCCCCGCGCTGCCCGTGTAGAGCACGGTGCCGCCGACCGCGACGACGTAGGGCAGCGACGCGGGCGAGTCCGTGACCGGCACGCCCTGGTTGACCAACCCGTTGCCGCCACCGACCGGCCCGACCGCCACCAGGGGGCAGGACGAGCCGTTGTCACCGGACGCGGCGAAGATCGTCTTCCCCTCCAGGGCGGCCTGTCTGGTGATCGTGTCCAGGGTCGCGTCGAGGTTGTTGCCGAGCCCCTGCGCGACCACCGGCGGCGGGTACGGACTCAGCGCGGGGACACCGGCGATCGGTGAGAGGATCGGGATGGCCTCGCACTCGCCGTAGCTGGCCGTGGCCTGCCGCGGGCTGTGCGGGTCGTCGGTGAACGAGCTGAACACCTTGGCGACGTCAGGGTCGGAGAGGTTCTCCCCGAAGTAGAGGTCCAGCCCCGCCAGCCCGGGCGCGACGCTGCTCGCCGCCTGGGTGTCGATGTCCCATTCGAGGCGGCCCGTGTCGTCGGAGAAGTCGCGGTCGCCGGCCGGGTGCCTGACCGTGACCGGCAGCACGGGCAGCCCGAAGTGGGCCTCGAAGGCGCGCAGGTCGGCGAGCACGCCGTCGGTCCGGCCGGCGCCGAGGACCGCGACCCGTTGGCCCTGACCGGTGAACGCGGCGGGCTGGCCGTAGGCCGACCAGAGGTCGCCGGGCGTCACGCCGCCGGTGCACATGCCGGCCAGACACAGGCTCTGGGCCGGCAGCGGCCCGACCCCCGACCGCGGCCCGACCAGCGACCGCGGCCCGACCAGCGACCGCATCCGTTGCAGAGTGTTGAGCCCGACGACGTTGCGCACACCGAGCCCGCCCGGGAACACGGGCGCGACGGTGTTGGCCAGGAACGTGCGCGTGGCGCCGGCCGCGCCCGTGGCGGTGGTCGCGAAGCTGTGCAACGGCACCCGCAACAACGCACCGACCGTCCTGACGGTGCCGTCGACGACGATCAGGTCGCGCGCCGCGGAGACCGACACGACGTGCAGGCCCCCGGCGCGCAGCCAGCGGGTCACGGCGTCGGCCCGCTGCCGGGGAACGCCGAAACGGGCGGCGAACTGCGCGACGGTGAGGAAGTGCCGGTAGCGCGCGTCGGCCGGGTCGTGCACCGCGTCGAGCAGCGCCTGCTCACCCGTGGGATCGGGGCGGGCCAGCGAGATCGCCAGCCGCAGCGGGGTGCTGGCCGGCGCCGGGCCGAAGTCGGTCGCCTGCGCCAGGCCCGCCAGAACGTTGCGGGTGACCGCGAGCCGCGGCGGGGGCGCGGCAGCCGCGACCGGGGAGAGGGCGGCGGCCACCACCACCAGCGCCACCGCGGCCAGGGTCAGGCGGCCGGCCGCGCGCTGGCGCATGCACACCTCCGAGGCCGTCAGCTTTCAGGGGAGCGGTCTTCCTCGCCGGCCGGGCAGAACCTGGGCCGAACCAGGGCCGAACCGGGGCGAGCAAAACCACCCGGGGGCTAACGGTCACCGCAGCACTTCGGTAACGGGCAGTGCCGGATCGGCGGAAAACTCTCCAGCCGATCCGGGCGCGCCGGCGGCCACCAGGTGCGCGCCGAGCGCGGCGACCATCGCGCCGTTGTCGGTGCACAGCCGGGGCCGGGGCACCCGGAGCGCGATCCCGGCCCGCTCGCAGCGCTGCGCGGCCAGCGCCCGCAACCGGGAGTTGGCGGCCACCCCGCCGCCGACGAGCAGCACCTCCAGGCCGTGTTCCCGAGCGGCCCGGACGGCCTTGGCGGTGAGCACGTCGACCACGGCTTCCTGGAAGGACGCGGCGACGTCGGGGACGTGGTGGCCCGGGTTCGCCTCGACGTAGCGGGCCACCGCGGTCTTCAGCCCTGAGAAGGAGAAGTCGAACGGGGCGTCGTGCGGGCCGCTCAGGCCGCGCGGGAACGCGATCGCCGCCGGGTCGCCGTCGCGAGCCACCCGGTCCACGTGGGGGCCGCCGGGAAAGCCCAGCCCGAGCAGCCGGGCCACCTTGTCGAAAGCCTCGCCGGCGGCGTCGTCGAGGGTGGCGCCGAGCGGTGTGACCGGACCGGCGAGATCCGGCACCGACAGCAGGCTGGAGTGCCCGCCGGACACCAGCAGCGCCAGGCACGGCGGCAGCGGGCCGTGCTCGACGGTGTCCACGGCGACGTGCGCGGCGAGGTGGTTGACGCCGTAGAGCGGCACCTCCCAGGCCAGCGCGTAGGCCTTGGCGGCGGCCAGCCCGACGAGCAGCGCCCCGGCAAGCCCCGGCCCCGCCGTGACCGCGATGGCGTCCACGTCGGATGGTGCGGCGGCTGCGGCGGCCAACGCCCGCCGCACGGTCGGCACCATCGCCTCCAGGTGGGCCCGGGAAGCCACCTCCGGGACCACCCCGCCGAAACGCGCGTGTTCCGCGACGCTGGACGCGACCTCGTCGGCGAGCAGCTCTACCCGGCCGTCGCCGGCGAGCCGGACCAGGCCGACGCCGGTCTCGTCGCACGAGGTCTCGATACCGAGCACGAGGGCCGTCATGACTGCCTCCCCCGCCGCATCGTGTAGGCGTCGGCTCCACCGGGCTGGTAGTAGCAGCGGCGGGTGCCGACGATCGTGAAGCCCTCGCTCTCGTACAGCCGGATCGCCGCCTCGTTGTCGGTGCGCACATCCAGGGACACGGAGGCGCGCAGCGCGTCGGCGGAGGCCAGCAACCCCCGCAGCAGGGCCCGGCCGATGCCACGGCGCTGGCAGGCCGGGTCGACGCCGAGGGTGTGGATCTCCGCTCGCGGGCCGCGGACAGCCATGCCGCCGTAGCCGACGAGCACGCCGTCAACGGTGCGCGCGGCGAGGTAGCGGCACCCGGTGGCCAGCTCGATGAGGAAGTCCGGGGTGCTCCAGGGGTCCTCGCCGCCGAACAGCTCGCGTTCCAGCTCCGCGCACCGGGGCGCCTCGTCTGGGCGCAGCGGGCCGACCGAGACGGTCACCGGCTCCCCCGCTTGCGCGAGCCCGGCGTGGCGGCGTCGGGGCGGCGCAGGTAGAGCGGAACGAGGGGGGCCGGCGTCGTACCGGCGCGCAGGGCGGACGCGGCCACCGCGACGAGCCCGGCCGGCGGCGGGGACAGCGGGCCGAGCACCGGCAGGCCCAGCAGGTGCGCGGCGCTCCCGGCGGCCCGCGTCACGCCGCCGACCGGGACGTCCGCGGGCCGGTGCACGTGGGGGCCGTCGGTGCGCCGGCCGTCCTCGTAGCGCGCCCAGTACACCTCGCTCCGTCGGGCATCGGTGGCGACCAGCAACGACCGCGGCCCGGCGGCACCATCAGAAACACCATCAGCAACGGCACCATCAGCAACGGCACCATCAGCAACGGCACCATCAGCAACGGCACCATCAGCAACGGCACCGTCCGAAACGGACACAGCCGAGGCGATGGCGTCCAGGCTGCACACCCCGTGCACCGGCCGGCGCAGCGCGTCGCCCAGGGCGGCGGCGGTGACCATGCCCACCCGCAGCCCGGTGAACGGCCCCGGGCCGGCCCCGCACACGATTGCGTCCACGGTGGACAACTCCGCGCCTGCTTCCCGCAACGCGGCCCGCAGCAGCGGCGTCAGCAGCTCGGCGTGTGCGCGGGCGTCGCAGCGCACCCGCTGCGCGAGCACCCGCGGCTCGCCGGTCGTGGGGAACTCGACGACCCCGGCGGTGACCGCCGGGGTGGCGGTGTCCAGCGCCAGCACGAGCACGGGTACCGAGCGTAATCCGCCGCTCCGCGGCGGCGTGGCGGAGCGGGGCTATGCCGTCTCGGCCGGGTCGCCCTCGAGCCGACCGCCCGGCACGGCGCCGCGGCCGGGCCGCGGCGCCGTCCCATCCCCATCGGTGATGAGCACCTCCTCTCGGTCGTTGACACTGTCCCCTTCCGGCGGCCAGGCCCTGCCCTCAGGCGTTGAGCTGCTTGGCCTCGTCCGCGGACGCGATCGCGATCTTGCGGGGCTTGGCCTGCTCGGCGACCGGGATCCGCAGGGTCAACACACCAGTGGCGTAGCTGGCCTCGATGTGCTCGGTGTCGAGAGTGTCGCCCAGAAAGAGCTGGCGGGAGAACACTCCGCGGGGCCGCTCGGCGACCTGCAGCTCCACCTGCTCGCCCAGGGTCGGGCGGCGCTCGGCCTTGACGGTCAGCACGTTGTGCTCCACGTCCAGGTCGATCGAGGCCGGATCCACCCCGGGCAGATCGAACTCCACGACGAAGTGCTCGCCGTGGCGGTAGGCGTCCATCGGCATCGCCGCTGGACGCGCCGCGGTGCCGGGGGCACTGAAGAACTGCTGGGTGAGCCGGTCCAGTTCCCGGAACGGGTCGGTACGCATCAGCATCGCAGGTGATCTCCTTCCACGGTGGGGGCGATGCCATGCCACTTGCGTCGTCGCGGGCTGTGCGCTCCAGCCCGATACCTGCAATGGTAGCTAGAGAGTTCTTCTAGTCAAGCCCACGTTCTACTCCGAATGGGTGGAAGCCGCTCGCTGACCGATGAGATGATGAGGACTGAGACGCCCCGGCGCCCAGCCCTGACCGCTGACCATCCCGCAGGCACCCCAATGACAGCTTCGCAGCGGCCCTCCGACCGCCACGACTCGGCCGGGCACACGACCGACCTGTACGCGGTCTTGGGCGTGTCGCCGGACGCGGAGCTCGGCGAGTTGGGTCGCGCCTACCGACGGCGGCTCCGCCAGCTTCACCCCGACACCCATGGCCAGCGCCACGGCGAGGATCAGGCTGGCGGCCCCGCCGCGCCCAGCCTGGGCGACGTGCTCCACGCCTACACCGTGCTCCGCGACCCGGCCCGCCGGGCCGGCTATGACCGCACCCGAGCCGCCCAGCGGGCAGAGCCTGGCTCTCGCCAGGACGCGATCAGCGCTGGGACGTCCGTGCCGATCCCGATCCCGGTGCGCTACCGGCACGGTCCGTCCAACCCCCAGCCCTGGATTCGGGTGGGGCCGGTGCGCCGCCACCCCCGCCCGTGCTGACCTGGGGGGGCATCTCGCCCGTGTTCCTTACGGCGGGGGCCTCAGGAGTGCTCGCGACGCCGACCCCACCCGTGCTCGCCCAAACGCCGTTCCAGCTCGGCGATCCGCTGGCGGGCGCCCTCGAGCTGGTCCTCCAGGACCACGATGCGGTGCGCGGCGTCCAGGCTCAGCCCCTCGTCGAACAACGCCCGGATGCGCGAAGCCAGGACCAGCTCGCGGCGCGAGTAGCGGCGATGACCGCCGCTGGAGCGGCTCGGTCGCAGCACCTCGGCGGCGTCCAGGCTGCGCAGGAACGCGGGCTGCACCCCCAGCAGTTCCGCGGCCTGCCCCATGCTCAGCGCCGGGTAGTCCTCATCGTCGAGCCGGCCCACGCCCACCGTCGGCCACCCCGACGGGTAGGGACCCGGCCGCCGGCCAGGCCCCTACCCAGTGATTCACGACGAACGACGACTGTCGACGGGTCAGACGACCACCTCCTCGATCGACCACCTGCTGTCTCACGATGTCCTCACCGCAGACGTAAGTACAGCAGCGACAACAGATTATGGCAAGTAGTGAGTAGCTAATCATGGTCGCCCGCCACGGCCGGACGGTCCGGCGAGACCGCCGCCACCGGCGTTGGCTGGGCTGTGTCCCTAGCCCGGCACGAGCCGGGGTGGGCCGACGAGCTGGGCGATCCGGACCTCGTCCTCCGCGCGCCGGGACAGCCGCACCAGCAGGTGCTCGGCCGCGAGCCGCTCGGCAAGCCCCTCACCCCACTCGACGACGACGGCGGCCTGCGACAGGTCGGTGTCGAGGTCGAGCGCGTCCAGCTCGCCCAGGCCCCCGAGTCGGTAGGCATCGACGTGGACCAGCGCCACCCCACCCCCCCCTGGTGCCGGCCGGTGCTCCCGGGCGAGCACGAAGGTCGGTGAGGTGACGGCGCCGAGCACCCCCATCCCCGCGGCGATCCCCCTC
>JAVKSM010000136.1:0-7133 GCA_039583705.1 Pseudonocardiaceae bacterium | reverse complement strand
GGGTGGCCACGTCCGCCGAGACGGTGTCCACCAGGTCGGCCACCGAGGCGAACGGAGGGCTGGCGATCTCGACCTGACCGCCGGGCTCGACCGTGACGGTGGAGCCCCGGGGCAGTGGCCGGGAAGCGGAGCCGGGGAGCAGGGAAGACGGGGTATGGGGGCCGAGGGCGTCGACGAGATCGCGGGGGCGGGTGGGACGGGAGGGGTCGGCCGCATGGTTCACCAGCCACTCCAGCTCGACGCCGAGCAGCCGGGGCGGCCCGTGCTTGAAGCACACCGACGCGACGTAGGCCTCGGCGGCGGCGCGGTCGCGGAGGACGGCTGGCCTCCGGTCCGGCTCGTCGTCGGACAAGGCGAGCCCGGGACTGGTCGGTAGCACCTCACGCTCCCCTTGACCATCGGTTGCTCCCCGACGTTACATCTCGGGCCTGACCGCTGCACCGGGTCGGGGGGCACCACCCACAAGACGTATGTCCGTCGTGTTACGCGGCTAGCCTGGCAAGATGCCCCGCGTCAGCGCCGACCACCTCGCTGCGCGACGCCGCCATATCCTCGACGGCGCACGCGCGTGCTTCGCCCGGCACGGCTACGAGGGCGCGACCGTGCGGCGGCTGGAGCAGACCATCGGGCTCTCCCGGGGAGCGATCTTCCATCACTTCCGGGACAAGGAGTCGCTGTTCCTCGCGCTCGCCGAGGACGACGCGCAACGGATGGCGGCGGTCGTCGCGAAGCAGGGTCTCGTCCAAGTCATGCGCGAGCTGCTCGCCAACGAACCCGCCGAGTGGCTCGGAAGCTGGCTGGAGATCTCCCGCCGGCTTCGCACCGACCCGGACTTCCGGGTGGCCTGGGAACGCAGGTCCGCCACCCTGACCGCCGCGGCTCGAGCCCGGCTGCAGCGCCAGCGGGACGCTGGCGCGCTGCGCGGCGATGTCGACCTCGACGTGCTCGCCGCCTACCTCGAACTGCTCCTCGAGGGCCTGGTGTCCCACCTCGCGACGGGCCTGCCTGCCGAGAAACTCGGCCGGGTGCTCGACCTGGTCGAAGCCAGCGTCCGCCGCTGAACGGGGCTAGCGGTGAAGCTGCTGTGAGAGCTGCTGGTCGGTCTGCTGGAATGCGTCGGCGGCGCCGTTCAGGTAGGAGCTCATGCCCTCCAAGCCCTCGATCGTCTGGCGGGCGCCCTTGTTGAACTCGTCGTAGGAGGTCTGGAACTGCTTGCTCGACACGTCGGTGACGTACCCCCCCGCGACGAGCTGGTCGACCTGGCCCTTGAGCTGGCTCAGGCGGGTCTCGATGTCGTTCTTGCCTGCTTGGAGTTGCCTGCCGGCGTTCCGCATCTCCTCGTAGGTCACGTTGACGTTCGGCATGCTGGTGCTCCCTTCCCCACTACCGCAGAGTGGTCGTTCAGCACGTACGCTGGCTGCTGTCCGACTCGGCCCGCGGTCCGTCGATAGCGTTTCCACCGTACCGGGTCGGTCGCTGATCCACCATGGGGGTTCGTTGCGGTGACCGTTCGAGGGTCGGAGCACGGCCGCAACAGGAGGGGGAAGACATGGTGCGCCTGACGTTCACGGTCGTCGACCCGGTTGCCGGACGGCATTCGGACGTCCTGGTTGACACCGAGCCGGAGGCGACGGTGGGCCAGGTCAGCGCCGCGGTCACTGGATTGGTGCGGCCAGGCGGGGGCTCCGTGCCCCTCTACGTCGACGGCGAGGTCGTGCCTGCGGGGGCGCCACTGTCCGCCTCACCGCTGCGGGATGGCGCGCTGGTGAGCCTGGACGGCCCGGAGGGCTGCCCACGGCCGGAGCCGGCCGGCCTGGTGGAGGTGCGGGTGGTCAGCGGCCCGGATGCGGGCGGTGTCTTCCGGCTGGACCCGGGGGTCGAGCTGATCGGGAGCGGAGCGGACGTCGCGGTCACCGTCGAAGATCCCACGCTGCCGCCGGTCGCCGTCGAGGTCGAGGTGGCTGCTGACGGCACCGTCACGGTGACCCCGAGGGCCGAGCTGCCTTCCTGGCTGGACGGCGAGCGGCTCACCGGCCCGGCAGCGTGGCCGGTCGGTGGCCAGTTGATCGTCGGGTGGACCGTCTTCGAGCTCGCCGTCCCGGCAGCGCCGGACGCTGCGGTGCAGCGGTCGGAGGACGGGGCCGGCTTGGACTACAACCGGCCGCCCCGGCTGCGACCGCCGACCCTGCAGACCCGGTTCCGGGTCCCGCCGGCACCGACCCAGGGTGAGCGCCGGCCGTTGCCGATCCTCATGGCCATCGCCCCGCTTGTCCTGGCGGGAGGCATGGCGTACTTCCAGAAGTCGTTTGGCTACCTCGGCTTCGCCCTGCTCAGCCCGGTCATGGTGATCGGGAGCTACGTCACCGACCGACGGTCCGGTCGCCGGTCCTATCGGCAGCGGCACGCCGAGTACCTGCAGCGCAAGACCGCCCTCGAGGTGGAAGCCAGGACTGCGCTGCACGCTGAGGAGACGAGTCGACGCGTCCAGTGCCCGGACCCGGCAGCCATCCTGCTCACCGCGGCCGGCCCGCGCAGCGGGTTGTGGCAACGCCGCCGCGACGACCCCGACTACCTGGTGCTTCGGGTTGGCACCGGCGACCTGCCGTCCGATGTCGTGCTCGACGACCCGAGCCGCGAGGAGCACCGGCGCTCGGTGGCCTGGACGGCCTTGGACGTGCCGGTCACCGTGCCGCTGCACGAGCGCGGCGTGCTGGGCATCGCCGGGCCGGCAGAGACGCCCCGGGCACTGGCCCGCTGGGTGCTCGCCCAGACCGCGGTGCTGCACAGTCCCAACGACCTGCAGATCTACGTCCTGACCGACGCCGCGGGCCTGGCCTACTGGCGCTGGGTGCGATGGCTGCCGCACGCTCGGCCGCCTGACGCCTCCTACACCACCGCGTTGGTCGGCGCCGACACCGAGACCGTCGGCCGGCGCGTGACCGAGTTGGGCGCGGTCGTGTCGGCGCGGCGCAAGGCGCTGCGCGAGTCCGGAGCGGTCGCCTTCACCGACCCGGACATCGTGGTCGTCCTCGACGGCGCCCGGCGGTTTCGCTCGCTTCCGGGGGTGGTCCAGATCCTCAAGGAGGGCCCCTCGGTCGGCGTCCACGCGGTGTGCCTGGACGCCGACGGGCGGCTGCTGCCCGCGGAGTGCCAGGCGACGGTAACGGTGGACCCGGCCGGTGGCCTGCAGGTGCGCCAGACCGGCGAGGCTGCGGTGGAGAACGTCCGCCCCGAGTACGTCACGCCGGGTTGGTGCGAGCGGCTGGCCCGCGGCCTGGCCCCGCTGCGCGACGTCAGCGGTACGGAGGAGGAGGCGGCGCTGCCGGGTTCCTGCCGGCTGTTGGACCTGCTGGGGTTGGAGCCCCCGACCCCGGAGGCGGTCATCGCGCGGTGGCGGGCCGGCGGGCGCAGCACCGAGGCGCTGCTGGGGGCCTCGCTCGACGGCTCGTTCGCGATCGACATCCGCCGGGACGGCCCGCACGGGCTGGTGGCCGGCACCACCGGAGCCGGCAAGTCCGAACTCCTGCAGACCCTGGTGGCCTCGCTCGCGGTGGCCAACCGGCCGGACGCGATGACGTTCGTGCTGGTCGACTACAAAGGTGGCAGCGCGTTCAAGGACTGCATGGACCTGCCGCACACCGCTGGCATGGTCACCGACCTGGATGCGCATCTCGTGGAGCGGGCGCTGGAGTCGATCTCGGCCGAGCTGCGCCGCCGGGAGCGGCTGCTCGCCCAGGCCGGCGCCGCGGACATCGAGGCGTACCTGCTCGTCGCCGGCGCCAACCCGGAGCTGCCTCCGTTGCCGCGGCTGCTGATCGTCATCGACGAGTTCGCCTCGCTGGTCCGCGAGCTGCCGGACTTCGTCACCGGCCTGGTCGACCTGGCCCGCCGCGGCCGGTCGCTGGGTATCCACCTGATCCTGGCGACCCAGCGACCCAGCGGAGTGGTCTCGCCGGAGATTCGGGCGAACACCGACCTGCGGATCGCGCTGCGGGTCACCGACGCCGCCGAGTCCGCCGACGTGATCGACGGTCCGGACGCTGCCCGGATCACGAAGGCGACCCCGGGCCGGGCCTACGTCCGGTGCGGCGCGAGTTCGCTGGTCCCGGTGCAGACCGGCCGGGTCGGTGGCCGTCGCCCCGGCACCGGGCCGGCCGGGCTGGCGCAACCCTGGGCGGCCACCCTCGACCCGTCCCGGCTCGGCCAGCCGCCGCCGGCGGCGCCCAGGCGAGCCGTGGCCGACGAGGAGGTCACCGACTTGGCCGTGCTCGTCGAGGCGATCCGCAAGGCCAACCAAGCCCTCGGCGTTCCACCCCAGCCCAGACCGTGGCTACCGGCGCTGTCGGAGCGGATCGTCCTCAACGACCTGCAGGCGCCGGAGGCCGTGCCGGGACGGCTCGCCCCGGTCCCCTACGCGGTCGACGACCTGCCGGCCGACCAGCAGCAACGCGTGGCATGCCTGGACCTTCCCACGTTCGGTCACATGTTCGTCGCCGGGGGCCCTCGCACCGGACGCTCGCAGATCCTGCGAACGATCGCCGGATCGATCGGCCGGGTGCACTCGGCGGCGGACGTGCACATGTACGGGATCGACTGCGGCAACGGCGCGCTGCTTCCGATCGCCGAGCTGCCGCACTGCGGCGCGGTGGTACGCAACACGCAGACCGAAAGAGCCGTCCGGCTGATCACCCGATTGACCGGCGAGATGGCTCGCCGGGTCGAGACGCTCGGTGAGTCCGGCTTCGCCGACGTCGACGAGCAGCGGGCCGCCGTGGCCCCCGAGCGGCGCCTGCCGCACCTCGTGGCGCTGATCGACAGATGGGAGTCCTTCACGATCTCACTCGGCGAGATCGACAACGGGCGGCTCACCGACGAGATCCAGCGCATCCTGCGAGAGGGTGCCAGTGTCGGCCTGCACCTGGTCATCACGGGGGACCGCTCGCTGCTGTCCGGGCGGATGTCCACCCTGACCGAGAACAAGATGGTCTTCCAGCTACCCGACCGCACCGACTTCTCGCTGGTCGGCATCAACCCGCGCAAGCTCGCCGACACCATGCCGCCGGGTCGCGCACTGCGGGCGGAGTCCGCCGTGGAGACCCAGGTCGCGCTGCTCGCCCCGGATCCGACGGGTCAGGGCCAGGCCAGCGCGTTGGCCCGCATCGCCGAGCAGGCGCGCAAGCGGGAGGCCGAGCTGCCACCCGGGCTGCGGCCGTTCCGCGTCGACGTCCTGCCGGCCCGGGTGAGCTTCGAGCAGGCATGGGGGATGCGCGAGGATGCCGGGCAGCCCGGCTCGATGCGGGCGTTGGTCGGGGTCGGTGGGGACACGCTGCGCGCCTACGGTTCCAATCTGGCCACCGGCACCCCGGGCTTCGTGGTGGCCGGTCCGCCCGGCTCCGGCCGCAGCACGGCGCTGCTCGTGATGGCCCGGTCGCTGCTGCGCGTCGGGGTCGGTGTCATCGCGGTCACCCCCCGGTCCTCGCCGCTGGGCGGGCTCGCCGATCACGGCGCGATCGTGCTGGCCGGCCCCGGCCTGAGCTCCGCCGACCTGGCCGCCGCGCTGCACAGCGCGCCGGAGCGGGCCGTGGTGGTCGTCGACGACGCGGAGCTGCAACGGGACTGCCAGGCGGGCGACGAGCTGCTCGGGTTGCTGCGCGCCGGCACCGGCTCCGGCCGGGCGCTGGTGATCGCCGGGGACGCCGAGGGTGTCTGCGCCGGCTTCTCCGGCTGGCAGGTGGAGATGAAGAAGGCGCGGCGTGGGCTCCTGCTCGCCCCACAGTCCACCACCGAGGGTGACCTGATCGGCATCCGACTGCCCCGCAGTGTCATCGGCCAGCCGGTCCACGCCGGCCGCGGCCTGCTCCACCTCGGCGACGGCGAGCTGCTCACCGTCCAGGTCCCGTATCTGGCCGCCTGACTCCCGCCGGGGGTCAGACCCCCAGGCATGCCCACTGTGTGACCTGGAGGTTTACCTAGGCGAGCCAGGCAGGGGAGGCACGCGTCTGGCCATGTCTGGCACTCGCCGGCAGCAGTCCTGGAGGACGGAGGCATGGTCCGCAAGGAGTTGGGCCGCGGTCGATCAAGCGCAACGGTCGGCAGCAAGACACCGGGCACCCTTGAACCGCCCCGGGTTTCGGGCACACCTTCTGAGTTGGGAAGGATGTCGCGATGCCGAGCAAGTACGACGAGCAGATCCGGGAGAAGGCGCTCCGGTTGGTGCGCGACCATGCCGAGGACTACCCGAGGGAGTGGGCGGCGATCAAGGCTGTGTCTAGCCGACTGGGGATGAACGCCGAGACGCTGCGGAAGTGGTTGCGGCAGGCCGGGGTTGATGCTGGTCAGCGGCCGGAGGTGAGCAGCGGGGAGTCGGCGGAGATCCGGGCGTTGAAGCGTAAGAACGCCGAGTTGGAGCGCACGATCGAGATCCTGAAGGCGGCGACGGCTTTCTTCACGCGGGAGAGCGACCCGCTGCCGCGTTGATCTGCGAGTTCATCACTGGGCACCGTGAGCAGTTCGGGGTCGTTCCGATCTGCCCTGCGCTCACCGAGCTGGGCACGCCGATCGCCCCGAGAACCTCCTGTGCGCAGCTGTCTGGGGCGCCGTCGAGGCGGGCGCTGTGGGACGCCACGATCACCGAGGTGCTATCCGGGGTCTACCAGCCCGATGAGCAGGGCCGCCGGCCGCCGGAGTCGCTGTAGGGCGCGGCGAAGATGTGGGCGCAGCTGAACCGGGAGGGCATCGAGGTGGCCCGGTGCACGGTAGAGCGGCTGATGCGCGCCAACGGGTGGCGCGGAGTCACCCGCACCAACAGGGTGCGCACCACCGTCGCCGACCCGGCCGCGGCCCGCCCCAGTGACCTGGTCGACCGGCAGTCTGAGGCACCCCGGGTTGCCTCACCCACCAGGCCGGACTCGCCGCATAAACCCAAACTTGACTCAATCTTGCCGACTTCGTCGGCCCTAGCGAGCTAGCCGGGCGGGCCACCGACCTAGGGGGAGGAAGGCACGCCCGGTGTCCCGTCACTCGCGCCGGGCAGCGGATCGCTGCTTGGGTGGGAACTCGGCGACCAGCTCCCACGCCGTGGGCCGGGGTGCGCCCGGGCGCAGCCGGGCCAGCTGGACCAGCCGGGGATCCAG
>JAVKSM010000135.1:0-7308 GCA_039583705.1 Pseudonocardiaceae bacterium | reverse complement strand
GGTCTACGCCACGCTGGTGGACCGGGACTACCTCGTCGCCCGGCTGCGCGAACTCGGCGGCCCGGGCGCGGCCGTGCTCGAGTACTCCGCCGCCGACGGCGCCGCCGCCTACCGCATCCGCCACGGGGTCCCGGCGGCGAACCTGCCGCCGATCGTGCGCGGTTTCGCGCCGGCTGACCTCGCCGTCGAGCGCAGCGAGACCTGGCGTCGGTCCGCTCCCGGTGACTACGCCGGAACCGTCGAGGCCGGCGTGCGCGGCGTGCCGGGCTGGATCCGCGGCACCATGCGGCTCTTCGACCTCCCCGGCGGGGGCTCGGAACTGGTCGTCGACGGGGCGACGAGGATGAACGTGCCGTTGCTCGGCGCCAGGCTGGAGGCCGTGATCGCCGACAACCTGGTGTGGCTGCTCGATCAGGAAACCGCGTTCACCCTGCGGTGGATGTCTCAGGGAAGGGCGCCGGGATAGCACCTGGCCAGGCGGCCGGCATGCCCGGGTGGCCCATGAGTGCGCCGGGTCACCAGCGGGGGCCGCGCTGAACCTCGACGACACGCGGGCGCACGTCGATGAGGTAGACGAGCACGGCGACCAGTCCCGCGATCCAGATGATCGTCATTGGCCCCGGCAGGAGCACGAGCACCACCAGGCCGGCCCCGGTGATGCCCAGCCACGCCGGTTTGCTGAGCTTGTCGGCGGCGGTGAAGGCGTCGGAGCGCTGCATGAGGGCGTGGATGAAGGCGAACAGCCCGAGCGGCATGCCCGCGAACCAGATCACCCTGAGGATCCACTGGTCGAGCTGCGACAACACGCCCACGCGGCAAGCCTACGCGGGGGCCGCGACAGCGGCGAGCTCCGCTGTCCTCCCACCAACCCGGCGCGGTTCTCAGCCCTCGTGGGTCCCGGTGTGCCCGGCCCGGTGCGCCCCGGTGTCGCCAGCCGGCCGCTTCGGGGCGCTGCGGTGCGTCGCCGGCTTGGCGGGCGTCACCCGGTTGGCGGCCTTGCGGGTCGTGCCGCGGGTGGCGCGGGCGACGTCCTCACCGGCCTCGGTCACGGCCTCGGCGACGTCCTCACCGGCGTCGCTGACGGCCTCGGCGGCGCGGTTGCCGAGGCGCTGGGTGGTGCGGGCCGTCTGCTCGCCGGCCGATCGGGTCGTCCGGCCCAGCCGGCCCAGCGCGTCGGTGCCGCGCTTGCGGAAGTCCTCGACCATCTCCTCGACGCGGCCCTCGACCTGATCCGAGACCTCATCGAGCCTGTCGAGCACCCGTTTGACCGGGGGCCGGCTCCGCAGCCGCTCGACGGTGGCCTCGCCGCGCCGCACCAGGTCCTGGTAGGTGTCACGAGCCGCCGAGCGGTAGCTCTGCGCCAGCTTGCCCAGTTCCTCACGGCGCAGTTGGCCCCGCAACTCGTCGAGGTCGCGGGGAAGCTGACCCTGGACCGCCTCGGCGCGGGTGCGGGCCCGCTGCAGCGCCCCACGGACGGCGCTGGCGGCCCAGTCGTTGGCGCCCACCCAGGCCAGGAACGGTGCCCGGACCGGTTCGAGGTTCTCGTTGAGGGCCTTGGTCGCCCGGGCGCGCGCGTCCCGCACGTCCTTGGCGGTGGGAAGGTTGACCGGCATCCTGATCACTCCTCGTGGGACGGTTCGGTGGTCGGTCGTCCCCGCGAGGGGCTCATGGCGTCTGGACGCGGGACACCGAACCCGGGCTTTCCCGCCGGAACGACTCGTAGACGTCGAGCAGTACCTGCTTCTGGCGCTCGCTGAGCACGGGGTCGGCCAGCAGCGCGTCGGCCACGGGAGAGGCGGCGCGTTGTTCGAGGATCCCGGCCCGGACGTAGAGCACCTCGGCGGAGATCCGCAGGGCTCTGGCGATCTGCTGCAGGATCTCGGCGGAGGGCTTGCGCAGGCCCCGCTCGACTTGGCTGAGGTAAGGGTTGCTGACCCCGGCGAGCTTCGCGAGCTGACGCAACGACACCCGCGCGCCTTCCCGCTGCCTGCGGATGAAGCTGCCGAGGTCCTCGACGGCCTGTGACACCCCCTGCAGGCCGAACGCGTCCTCCACCTTGGCGGGGACCCTGCCCACCGGGATCACCCCTCGTCGAGGTCTCGATGACACCACCGAACGTACCCGGAGACGCTAGCTTCAGCAAGCACGTTGCTTGCGGATCGACACGCGCCAGCGGTCACTGGGCGGCCGGCTGCGGGGCGAAGCTCACCGGCAGATGCCGCAGGCCGCGCATCAGCATGCTGGGCCGCCACTGCAGCCGCTCCACGGGAACCGCCAGGCGCAGACCCGGCAGCCGCCGCAGCAGTTCCCGCACCGCGATGCGGCCCTCCAGCCGGGCCAGCGGCGCGCCCACGCAGTGGTGCACGCCGAACCCGAAACTCAGGTGGCCGCGGTCGCCCCGCGCCGGCTCGAGCACGTCCGGGTCGGGGAAACGGTCCGGGTCCCGGCCGATCGCGCCCAGGGCGACGAGCACCAGCTCGCCGGGGGCTACCCGCACCCCGCCGATCTCCAGGTCCACGGTGGCGAAGCGCATCAGGGACGTGCCGAGCGGGGCGTCCAGCCGCAGCATCTCCTCGACCGCGGCGTCGGCCCGGGAGGGGTCGCGGCGCAGCGCCGCAAGCTGCGCCGGGTGCCGCAACAGCGCGAGGGCACCGTTGCCGATGAGGTTGACCGTGGTCTCGTAGCCGGCCACCAGGAGCAGCAGGAGCATGGCGACCAGCTCGTCCTCCGACAGCCGGTCGCCCTCGTCGCGGGCCGCCACCAGGCCGCTGAGCAGATCCTCGCCGGGCGCCTCCCGCTTCGCGGCGACGAGCGCGACGAGGTAGTCGTCCATCTCTCCGGCAGCCGCGGCCATCTCAGCCGCGTCGCAGTCGTCCTGGACGATGACGTTCGACAGCCGTCGGAACGTCTCGCGGTCCGCCGTCGGCACCCCGACCAGCTCACAGATCACGGTCATCGGGAGTGGGAAGGCGAACTCGTCGATGAGGTCGGCGTGCCCGCACGGTGCGACGACGTCGAGCAACTCGTCGGTGATCGCCTCGATCCGGGGCCGCAGCGCCTCGACCCGGCGCATGGTGAACGCCTTCCCGACCAGGGTGCGCAGCCGCGTGTGGTCCGGCGGGTCGGCGTTGAGCATGTGCCGGCGCAGCGCGGGGTTGCGCTGGGCGGCGGCGACCTGCTCGGGGGTGGCGCCGCCGTCCGCCAGGGCCCGCCCGACGTCGCGGCTGAGCCGGGGGTCGGCCAGCGCCAGCCGGCCGTGCTCGTAGCTGGTGACGAGCCACGCCTGCACGCCGTCGGGAGTGCGTACCCGGTGCACCGGACCCGCGGCCTGCAGCCGCCGGTAGACCGCGTACGGGTCGCACTGGAACTCCTCGCCGAGCTGGTGGACGACTGCCGGCTGCGTCATGGCGGCGAATGGTATGCCCGGCCTACCGGCTGCAGACCGTGCGGTAGCGGGCCGCCGCCAGCGGCATGAACGTGACGACGATGAGCACCGAGCACAGCGCCGCGTAGGACACCGCATGCTGGGCCGGCCAGCCCTCAGGCTGCGGTAGGCTGGGTGGGATGGGGTTGCCGAACAGCTTCCTGGCCGCGTCGGCGACGGCGGTGACGGGGTTCCACTCGGCGAAGGCCCGCAGCGGCCCCGGCATGTTCTGCGCCGAGACGAACGCCGAGGAGACGAACGTCAGCGGGAACAACCACAACAACCCCACCGCCTGTGCCACCTCGACGCTGCGCACGACCAGCCCGATGAGCGCCCCGACCCAGGACAGCGCGAAGGCGAAGGCCAGCAGCAGCAGGTAGGCTGTGACCGCGTCGAGCGGGCTGCCGTGGATCCGCCAGCCCACGAGCAGCCCGAGCACCGAGACCACGGCCAGCGACAGCGCGTTGAGCACCAGGTCGGAGCAGGTGCGGCCGAGGATCACCGCCAGCCGGGAGATCGGCAACGACCGGAACCGCTCGATGATGCCCTTGTGCAGGTCGTTGGCCATCCCGACGGTGGTGAAGGCGGCGTGGAAGGTGACCGTCTGGACACAGATGCCGGCGAGCAGGAACTCCCGGTAGGACGCACCGCCCAGGCTGCCCGCGAAGACGTAGGCGAAGAGCAGCACGAACATCAGCGGCTGCACCATCGCGGTGACCAGGGTGTCGGGCATCCGCCGCATCGTCACGACGTTGCGCCAGATCACCAGGCCGGCGTCACGGAGAATCTTGAGCGGGCCCGACGCGCCCGGTGCGAACCCGGCGGGAACGGCGGTGTCCAGTGGCACTCCCGCAACCCCGGGCAGCGGCGCGGTGAGGTCCCCGGCGAGGTCGGCCGGGTCGGGACGGTACCGCTCGCCTGCCCTCGGCAGCCGACCCCGGCCGTTCGCGGCGATCTCCGACGTGCTCACCGCATGCTCCGTGACATGCGGTGACGGCCCCGCCCCAGGCGCCGCTCCGGCTCGTGGTGCGCGGACTGCCCGGTCAGCGCGAGGAACACGTCGTCCAGGGTCGGCCGGTGCAGCCCCACGTCGTGGACCGCGACGCCGTGCCACTCCAGCCGGCGCAGCGCCGCCACCAGCGCCCCGGCACCGTGCTCGACCACCACCGACGCCCGGCCGAGCCGGTCGTCGAGCACCGGCGCTCCGGTGCCGACCTCGGCCAGCACCCGGGCCGCCAGCGGCAGGTCGCGCGAGGCGTCCACGGCCAGCTCCAGCCGCTCGCCGCCCAACCTGGCCTTGAGCTCTGCGGCGCTGCCGTGTGCGATCACGCGGCCGCGGTCGATGACGGCGATCATCGACGCGAGCTGGTCGGCCTCCTCCAGGTACTGGGTCGTGAGCAGCACGGTCGTGCCGTCGCCGACCAGCTCCCCGATGGCCTCCCAGGTGTCGGCGCGGCCCCGAGGGTCCAGCCCGGTGGTGGGCTCGTCGAGCACGACGACCGGTGGGCTGGCCACCAACGCGCCGGCCAGGTCCAGGCGCCGTCGGGTGCCGCCGGAGTAGGTGCGGGAGGGGCGGTCGGCCTCCTCGATGAGCCGGAAACGGCCCAGCAGCTCACCCGCCCGGTCCGTCGCGTCGCTGCGCGACATCCCGTAGAGCCGGCCGACGAGGTAGAGGTTCTCCCGGCCGGTGAGGTTCTCGTCGACGGCGGCGTACTGGCCGGACAGCCCGATGCGCCGGCGCACCGCCTCCGGCTCGGCGAGCACGTCGCGCCCGGCCACCCAGGCCCGGCCGTAAGTGGGCCGCAGCAGCGTGGTGAGGATGCGGACCGTCGTGGTCTTGCCGGCGCCGTTCGGCCCGAGCAGCCCGAACACCGTGCCCGCCGCGATCTCCAGGTCCACGCCGTCAAGGGCGCGGGTGGGACCGTAGGTCTTCACCAGCGACTGCGCTGCGACGGCGGGGCCGGCCGTGGGTCGGGCCACCTGACGAGGGTAGACGAGCAGAGATACGGTCGCGTGGGACGGCTGCACGAGTCTCCGGACCCGCGCCGGCTCAGAGCACGAGCTGGGAGATCGTGTAGATGAGCAGGCCGGCGAACGCGCCGACGACCGTGCCGTTGATCCGGATGAACTGCAGGTCCCGGCCGACCTGCAGCTCTACCTTGCGGGCGGTCTCCGCGCCGTCCCACCGCTCCACGGTGTCGGTGATCACTGTGGTGATCTCCGCCGCGTAGTGCCGCACGACGTAGCCGGCGGCGTCGGCCAGCCAGCCGTCCAGCTTCTCGCGCAGCCCGGCGTCGAAGACCAGCCGGCGGCCGACCTGCATCAGCGTTTCCGTGACCCGCAGGCGCAGCTCGCTGGACGGGTCCTCGGCGGCGTCGAGCAGCATCGTCTTGGCGGTGCTCCACGCCGCCGAGATGAGGCCGTGGACCTCAGGGTGCGCGAGGATCTGCCGCTTGAACTGCTCGGCGCGGGCGATCGTGTCCGGATCGTGCTGCAGGTCCTCGGCGAAGTCGGACAGGAAGCCGTCGACGGCTTTCCGCATGGGGTGGTCCGGGTCGGTTTTCACCTCCCAGGCCAGCGACAGCACCTCGGAGTACACCTTGTCGCCGAGCAGGTCGTCGACGAAGCGGGGCGACCAGCTCGGCGAGTGCTCGGACACCACCCGCGCCACGCTCTCGTGGTTGTCGCGCACCCAGTCGTAGGCGCGGTCGCACACCAGGTCGACGAGGTTGCTGTGGGCGGCGTCAGCGAGCACCTGACCGAGCAGCTTGCCCAGGGCCGGACCCCACGGCTGGGCCAGCAGCCGCCGGGTGATCACCTGGTCGATGACGGCCTGGACGTCCTCGTCGCGCAGCACCGCGACCGCGCCGCGCACCATCGTCGCCAGCTCGGCGGTGGCCCGGTCCGCATTGGCCCGCTGGGCGAGCCAGCGGCCGAACCGCAGCGGCACCTGCGCCCGTCGCAGCTTGTCGGTGATGACATCGACGGCCAGGAAGTTGGACCCGACGAAGTCGCTGAGGCTGTGGCCCAGGGCGTCCTTCTTCGTCGGGATGATCGCCGTGTGCGGGATCGGGATGCCCAGCGGGTGCCGGAACAGCGCCGTGACCGCGAACCAGTCCGCCAGCGCGCCCACCATGCCGGCCTCGGCGGCGGCCCGGACGTAGGCCGCCCAGGCCGGACCGCCATGCAGCTCCCAGGCCCGGAAACCGAGGAAGACGACCGTCGCGGCGAGCAGGAATGCCAACGCCACCGCCTTGCCGCGGCGCAGCTCGCGCCGGCCGACGGCCTCGTCACGCCCGCCGAGCACGGAGCCCGCCAGCACCGCGGTCGCCGACACGCCGGTGGGTCCGGGCGGACGCGGCGTGGGCGTCGCCTCAGTCCGGGTCTGCACCCGCTCGATTGTGCCCGCTGTGGGCGGTTCCCGGGGATCGAGCGAAGGACGGCCCGCCCTCCCCGGTGCCCAGCGGCTCTCCCCGGCTTCACCCGACACGCCCTCGCGACCGTCTGCCCCTCGATCCGTGTTACGTGATATGGGCGACGCCGTATCGGGCTGGCATCCGGCCCGTTACATTGGTCGCTGGAGTACCCGGTGTGGTGTCGGAGGGTGCGCGGTGACGGGTGCGGGTTCGGCGCTTGCCGGGTTTCGCCGCGCCCTGGGCCGGGTCGCGGCGACCGTCGGCCTCACCAGTGCAATGGTGGCGTTGGCGTGGTTCCTCGGGTCGGGGTCGGCCGCAGCCGAGCCGTCCGTTCCCACTGTGCCGCCGGTGTCGGTGGCCGCGGTGTCCGGTGCCCCGGTGGTCTCCGTCGCCGCGCCGGTCGTTTCCGCCGCCGCGCCCGTGGTCTCCGCCGCCGCGCCGGTCGTTTCCGCCGCCGCGCCCGTGGCC
>JAVKSM010000134.1:0-7352 GCA_039583705.1 Pseudonocardiaceae bacterium | reverse complement strand
AGATCGAGCCGGCCCTTCTCCCAGTACCGCCGCTTCGGCTCGAAGAAGATCACCGGGTCGTCGCAGGCGATCGCCTGCTGGATCATCCAGTAACCGTCGGCGGGGTTGGAGCATGCGACCACCCGCAGCCCGGCGACGTGCGCGAACAGCGACTCCGGGGACTCGCTGTGGTGCTCGACCGCCCCGATCCCCCCGCCGAACGGGATCCGCACCACCACCGGCATCGACACCCGACCCTGCGAGCGGTAGTGCAGCTTGGCGAGCTGGGAGACGATCTGGTCGAAGCCGGGGAAGACGAAGCCGTCGAACTGGATCTCGCACACCGGCCGGAACCCGCGGATGGCGAGGCCGACCGCGGTACCGATGATCCCGGACTCGGCGAGCGGGGTGTCGAGCACCCGTTGCTCGCCGAAGTCCTTGGCCAGCCCGTCGGTGACCCGGAAGACACCGCCGAGCCTGCCGACGTCCTCACCCATGACGACGACCCTGGGGTCGGCCTCCATCGCGGCCCGCAAACCGTTGTTGAGCGCCTTGGCGAGCGTGAGGGTCTGGGTGCCCGACGTGTCCGATGGGCCGGACCGGTCGGTGCTGGACCCTCCGAGCACGGCAGTGGCCATCGCGGGTCTCCTCGTCGATCCGGCCGACGCCGCTCGTGACGATGCCGGCGTGCCGCCTCGGCGTCCCCGCCTCGTGAGCGGAGCGGTCCTAGCGGTACTGACGCCATCCTGGCACGCCGGGCGGGCATGCTCAGCCCGTGCGCGGCCAGGCGCGGCCAGGCGCCGGACCACGCACGGGGCGATTCCGGTCACGGCCGCGGGGAACCGCCCCGCGGCCGTGACCGGACTCGGGCACTCAGTCGGCGAGGGTGCGGTGGTAGGCGAGAAACGCCTGCCGCGCCGCTTCGAGGGGAGGCGAGGGCTCGGCGTAGACCTGGGAGAAGATTCGCTCGGGGCCCGGGTCGGGCATCGCCGTGACGGACTCCCGGATGCGCCGGGCCAGCGCCTCGGACTCCGCGGCGAGCTGGGTGAAGAACTCCGGCCCCACCTGCTCCTCGCGCACCAGGTACGCCCGAACCCGCTCGATGGGGTCCTTGAGCTTCCACGCCTCCAGTTCGCTGGACAGCCGGTAGCGGCTGGGGTCGTCGGACGTGGTGTGGGCGTCCATGCGGTAGGTGTAGGCCTCGATGAGCACCGGGCCGTTGCCGGTGCGGCACTCGTCCAGCGCCCACCGGGTCACGGCCAGCGTGGCTAGCACGTCGTTGCCGTCCACCCGGATGCCGCGGAAGCCGTAGCCCTCGGCACGGCGGTAGAGCGGCACCCGGGTCTGGCGCTCCAGCGGCTCAGAGATCGCCCACTGGTTGTTCTGGCAGAAGAAGACCACTGGCGCGTCGTAGACCGCGGCCCACACGAAGCCCTCGTGCACGTCGCCCTGGCTGGTGGCGCCGTCGCCGAAGAAGCAGATCGTGGCTTGCCCGGTCTCGACGTCGCCGACCTTGCCCTCGAAGCGTTGGCCCATCGCGTAGCCGGTCGCGTTGAGGCACTGGTTGCCGATGACGATCGTGTACAGGTGCATGCCGGTGGTCTGGGGATCCCAGGAGCCGTGGTCGGTACCGCGGAAGATTCCCAGCAGCTCGGTGGGGTCGACGCCGCGACACCAGGCGACGCCGTGTTCGCGGTAGGAAGGAAAGGCCATGTCCTGCGGCGCCATCGCCCGCCCGGCGCCGACCTGCGCGGCCTCCTGACCGAGCAGGGGTACCCAGATGCCGAGCTGACCCTGCCGCTGCAACGCGTTCGCCTCCCGGTCGAAGCGGCGGACCAGCACCATGTCACGGTACAGGCTCTTGATCTCCTCCAGCCCGATGTCCAGGGTGAACTCGGCGTGGCTGACCCGCTGGCCCTCCGGGGTGAGCAGTTGGACGAGATCCTCCCCGCCTTCGGCGGTCGCCCGGAGGCCGGCGATGACCTGAGCCGGGGTGGCCGCAGCCCCGTCGGCGCCGGGGAAGCTGGCGCTCCAGGAGGGTGCGTCGGGCATCTGCGTGCTCCTCGTCCGGTCGGGTGCAGCGGTACATGGCGGTGCGCGGACCGGACCGGAGCCGACGCCCGGGCGCGGCACGCTCCCTCCGCCATCCTGGCACGGCGCCGTGCCGGCCAGGGCGCGTGCCGACGCCGACCGGCGGGAGATGCGCCCGCTACGATCCGCCGCGGCGACCGGGAAGCGGGTCGCCCCACATACCCTTGGAGGGTATAGGATCGGGGCATGTACGGCTACGGCGAGAACAAGGACGCGATGCTCAAACGGCTGCGCCGGATCGAGGGCCAGGTCCGGGGGCTGGCCCGGATGGTGGAGGCCGACACCTACTGCATCGACATCCTCACCCAGGTCTCGGCGACGACCCGGGCACTGCAGGCGGTCGCTCTCGGGCTGCTCGAGGACCACCTCAGCCACTGCGTCACCGACGCCATCGCCGCCGGCGGCCCGGGCGCCCAGGACAAGGTCACCGAGGCCTCCGCCGCGATCGCCCGGCTGGTCAGGTCGTGAGCGCCGGCGCCGTGGGCGGCCCCGGGTGCCGGCTCAGGGGGTGGCGGTGAGCGTGCTGACCGCGTTCGGGGACAGCCTCTACGAGGCCTTCTCGATGGCATGGCAGACGCTGTGGGCGCTGGTGCTCGGTTTCGGGCTCTCCGGGGCGGTGCAGGCGTTCGTCTCGCGCGGCCAGATGCAGCGTGTGTTGGGAGACCACCGTCCGAGGACCCTCGGCAAGGCGGGGTTCCTGGGGATGGTGTCCTCGTCGTGCTCGTATGCCGCCGCGGCGCTGGGCAAGTCGTTGTTCGCCCGCGGCGCGGACTTCACCTCCTCGATGGTGTTCATGTTCGCCTCCACCAACCTCGTGGTGGAGCTGGGCATCGTGCTGTGGCTGCTGCTCGGGTGGCAGTTCGCGGTGGCCGAGTTGGTCGGCGGCGTCATCATGATCACGCTGCTGGCGCTGGTGCTCCCCCGTGTCGTCCCGGCGCGCTTGGTCGAGGTGGCCCGCGACCGGCTCGACCCGGGCCCGGCTGCACCCATCGCCCACGTCGGGCACGGCGAGCCCACCGGGGACCTCGGCGAGCAGGGGCGGCGTCCGCTGCGGGAGCGGATCCGCAGCCTGGCCGGCTGGACGGATGCCGCCGGCTACACGGTCAGCGACCTCACGATGCTCCGCAAGGAACTGCTCATCGGGTTCCTCGTCGCCGGGTTCGCCACCGTGCTGGTGCCGGCCGGGACGTGGCAGGCGCTGTTCCTCACCGGCCACGGCTTCGCCTCCAGCCTGGCGGACGTGGCGCTCGGCCCGCTGCTGGCGATCCTCGCCTTCGTCTGCTCGGTGGGCAACGTCCCCCTGGCCGCGGCGCTGTGGGTCGGCGGGATCAGCTTCGGCGGGGTGGTCTCCTTCGTGTTCGCCGACTTGATCACACTCCCGTTGCTGTTGATCTATCGCCGTTACTACGGCACCCGGCTGACGCTGCGGCTGCTCGTCGTGTTCTGGGCCGTCATGAGCGCCGCCGGGCTGCTCACCGAGTACCTGTTCCGCGCCGCCGGGCTGGTCCCCGCCACCCGCCCACATCTGGTGGCGATGGAGGGCGTGCACTGGAATTACACGACGATCCTCGACATCATCGCTCTGATCGGCTTCGCCGTCCTGTACTGGCTCTCCAGCAACCGGGTGCGTTTCGGCGGCGGCGCCGGCTACGCCAGGGACCCGGTCTGCGGCATGCAGGTGGAGAAGGCCACCGCCCCGGCCACCGCTGTCCACGACGGCCAGGTCAGCTATTTCTGCTCCGACCACTGCCAGCGCCGCTACGCCGTCCAATCCGACGACACCGTCCAATCCGACGACACCGTCCAATCCGACGAGGCCGGCGCCGCCCGGTCAGCAACGCCTCACCCGTGACCGGCATCCCCGTCGGCGACGCCCTCGAGAAAACGCTCAGGAGGAAACGCTCAGGAGAACGCGAGCACGACCGCGGCCATGTCCTCCTCGCCGTGCCCCGCGTCGGCTGCCTTCGCCATGAGCCCCCGCACCGCTGCCATCAGCGAGGGGTCGTCGCCGGCCTCGCGCAGCGCGTCGACGATGAGCTCGGAGTCCTTCACCGCGCCGGCGAGGCCGAACGAGGGCGGGAACTCTTCGACGATCATCGCCTTTCCCTTGAGCTGGGCGTACGGGCTGTCGGTGCCGCCGCCGGCGATGGTGTCGAGGAACGACTGCGGGTCGACGCCCAGGTCGCGGGCCAGCGCGATCGCCTGCCCCGTCGCGGCCGTGATCGAGAGAATCCAGGAATTGACCGCCAGCTTGAGCCGGTGGCCCTGCCCGGGCCGCTCGCCGACCCACACGGTCCTGGTCCCGACCGCATCGAACACCGGCGCCACCCGGCCGGCCAGCTCCCGCGGCCCGGAAGCGAGGACGACCAGCTCGCCCTGCTCGGCGGGCTGCCTGGTGCCCAGCACCGGCGCGTCGACGAAGGCCCGGCCGTGCCGGGCCGCCAGCTCGGCGAGGCGCTGGGTGCCCGCCAGGCCCACCGTGCTGGTCTGCGCCCACACCGCCGGTCCGGGCATCGCCTCGAGCGCGCCCGCCATGACCTCTTCCACCGCGTCGGCGTCGAACAGCATCGTCACGACGACGTCGGCGTCGGACACCGCGTCGGCCGGCTGATGCGCGACCTTGGCGCCCTCGTCGGCGAACGGAAGGGCCTTCTCCCGGCTGCGGTTCCAGACCGTCAGGTCCAGGCCCGCCTGGAGGAGGTTGCGGGCCATCCCCGAGCCCATGATCCCGGTTCCCAGCAGGGCTACGCGAGTCACGTCCGTCACCTGTCCATCATGAAGAACTCCGGGTTGGGCCGCAGCGCCGTGAGGTGCGCCAGCAGGTTGGACATCGCGAACGTTGGGCACGAAACCGGACCCAGCGGCGATCGCGCCGACGCGCTCCCGCAGGTCCGCGGGCAGGTCGTCGAGCTCCACCACGCCGAACCGGCTCACCTGCCCGCTCATGGCCCGCGACGCTACCCGTCGTCCCGGCCGGGGCGCCGCGGTGTGCGAGGCTGGCGGGAGAGGGAGGGCGAGGCCATGGAGCACGTGCGACTCGGCCGGACCGGGCTGCGGGTGTCCCGGCTGTGCCTGGGCACCATGACCTTCGGTCTGCAGATCGACGAGGACGCGGCCTCGGCGGTGCTCGACCGCGCCGCCGAGGGCGGTGTCACGTTCCTCGACACCGCGGATGTGTACCCGCTCGGCGGCGACCTCACGACCGTGGGGCGCACCGAGGAGATCGTGGGCCGGTGGCTTCGCGGTCGGCGGGAGCGGTTCGTGCTCGCCACCAAGTGCGTCTCCCCGGTCGGCCCGGCGCCGTGGGACCGCGGCGCCAGCCGCCGGCACGTCATGGATGCGGTCGAGTCGTCGCTGCGCCGGCTGGGCACCGACTGGATCGACCTGTACCAGTTGCACAGCGACGACCGGGACACCCCGCTGGCGGAGTCGCTGACCGCGCTGGACGAACTGGTGCGGGCCGGGAAGGTGCGCTACGTCGGGTGCTCCAACTACCTCGCCTACCGGGTGGCCCGGGCGATCGGGATCAGCGAGGCGCGCGGCCTCGCGCGTTTCGAGAGCGTGCAGCCCCGCTACAACCTGCTGTTCCGACAGTTCGAGCGCGAGCTGTTCCCGTTGTGCCTCGAGGAAGGGCTCGGGATTCTCCCGTACAACCCGCTCGCTGGCGGCATGCTGTCCGGAAAGCATGTCCGGGGCTCGACACCCACCGCGGGCAGCCGTTTCACGCTCGGCTCGGCGGCCTCGATCTACCAGGACCGCTACTGGCACTCCCACGTCTTCGACACCGTCGACGCGCTGCGGGCGCTGGCCGACGAAGCCGCGCTGGCGCTGCCCACGCTGGCGGTGGCGTGGGTGCTGCGGCACCCGGCGGTCACCGCGCCGATCGTCGGCGCCAGCCACCCCGACCAGCTCGACGCCACGCTGACCGCCGCCGAGGTCAGGCTCGACGACGACCTCGCCAAGCGGCTCGACGAGCTGACCGTCGGCTACCGCCGCGGCGACGCCCCCCGGTGAGCGGAAGGTCTCCCGTTTGGGAAGCCTGGCGCGGGCTCACCCCGTTCTCATGGGCATGAGCAGCGTTCCCACCGTGACGTTGAACAACGGCGTGCGGATCCCCCAACTCGGCTTCGGCGTGTTCCAGGTGCCTCCGCCGGACACGGCGCAGGTCGTGCGGACGGCGCTGGAGGCCGGCTACCGCAGCGTCGACACCGCCCAGATGTACCGCAACGAGCGGGGCGTCGGCGAGGCGGTGCGGACCAGCGGGCTGCCGCGCGAGGAGCTGTTCGTCACGACCAAGCTCGACAACGGCGAGCACGGCTACGACCAGGCGCTCGCGGCCTTCGACGCCAGCCGGCGGGTGCTCGGCCTGGACTACGTCGACCTGTTCTTGATCCACTGGCCGCTGCCGCGCCGCGGCCGGTACGTCGAGGCGTGGAAGGCGTTCGAGAAGCTGGAGGCCGACGGCCGGGTACGCGCGATCGGCGTCTCCAACTTCCAGCCGGCGCACCTGCGGCGCCTGCTCGACGAGACCGGCACGGTCCCGGCGCTCAACCAGATCGAGCTGCACCCGCGGTTCCCGCAGGCCGGGTTGCGCGACCTCCACCGCGAGCACGGGATCGCCACCGAGGCGTGGTCGCCGCTGGCGCAGGGCACCCTGCTCGACGATCCGACGATCACCGGGCTGGCCGAGCGGTACGGCAGGAGCCCGGCGCAGGTCGTGCTGCGCTGGCACCTGCAGCTCGGCGTCATCGCCATCCCGAAATCAGTGACCCCGCGGCGGATCCGGGAGAACATCGACCTCTTCGGCTTCGAGCTCAGCGCGGCGGACATGGCCGCCGTCAGCGGCCTGGGCTCACCACGGGGCCGGGTGGGGCCGGACCCGGACACCTTCGGCGGCTGAGCGCCTCAGGCGGGGTGGACCGCCAGGATCCGGTCGAGCAGGAAGTCGCGCTCGTCGTCGCGCAGATAACACCAGGCGACGAGCATGGGAGGGCGGAACACGGTCGGCTCGACCGTGCGGCGGGTGGCCGCGCCTCCGGTGTCGATGTAGTCGATCACCACGGGGGTGCCGTCGTCGACCGCGGCGGCGAGCGCGGCCACCTCGACCGCCGACAGCCGGGCGGTGTGGCGGCGGATGTGCTCGGCGGTCAGCGACGGGCGCTGGCCGCGCTCGACGAGGTCGGGATGGGGGGGATCCGGGTTCGACCGGGGGGTGTCCGAGGCGAGCAGCGCCTCGGCGAGTGCGGCGAGCTCGGCGTCGGTCACCGGGACGCCGGCGTGGG
>JAVKSM010000133.1:0-7428 GCA_039583705.1 Pseudonocardiaceae bacterium | reverse complement strand
AGGGCCTCGAAGGAAGGAGTTCGTGACTAATGTGGTGGAGACGAAGGGACTCGAACCCTCAACCCCCGCCGTGCAAGGGCGGTGCTCTGCCAGTTGAGCTACGTCCCCCGACCGCGCCGGCTCAGTGGTCCGTCGATGCGGTCGCCTCACGCCAGAGGTCGGCCTCGGCGCGTGCCTCCTTCTTGCGACGCAGCAGGAACAGAGCACCTCCCGCGGCGGCGACGGCCAACATCAGCAGCTTCTTCATCGACGATCACTTCCCTGGACTAGGCGCATGGAACGGGCCGCAATGGCCCCGGGTGCGAGGCTAGCAGTCGGTCTCCCGGCAGCCAGGTGCCTTCCCGGGCCAGGTCGCCGTCCTCAGCGACGGCGCCGCGGCTCACCGATGGCGGCGCTGCGTCAGGTGCTCGCGGCCGCGCCGTCAGGCGGTCGCGCCCACGCCGGATCCCGACATCGCGCGCGGCGTGAACGTCACCGCCCGGGCCTCGGCGACGGCAGCCTGCACCGCGTCGCCGACCTGCTGGCCGATCCGGTCGGCGGCGGACACCGGCAGGTCGGCGTCGACCCACCCCTCGATGTCGATGCGCAGCGTGCGGCCCGTCCATCGGGCACGGGCGTGCGCGTGGCTCACCCCGGCGACTTCGCCGGCAGCCCGCTCCGCGGCGGTCAGCACCCCGGCGTCGACACCGTCCAGCAACCGGTGGCCGACGTCGCGGGTGACCTCGTAGCCGACGTGACAGATGAACAGGGTCACCGCAATTCCCGCGACCGGGTCGCCCCACCGCTGCCCGGCGCCTACCGCGATCAGCCCCACCAGGGCGCCGCCCGAGGACATTGCGTCCAGCCAGGAGTGCCTGGCGTCACTGACCAGGGTCGCCGACTGGATGCGCCGGCCCACCACGAGCTTGTAGCGGGCGACGAGTTGGTTGCCCAGGATGCCCAGCGCCGCGGCGGCGATGCCGAGTCCCACGTGGCTGGTCCCGGCGTGGGACAGCAGCTTGCGGACGCTCTCCACCCCGGCGAAGACCGCGCTGGCCCAGATCACCAGCGCCACGCCGAGCCCAGCCAGGTCCTCCGCGCGTTCCAACCCGTACGGGTAGCGCTCCGACGCCGTCCGCCGGCTGATCCGGAAACCCAGGAACACCACCGCGCTGGTGGACACGTCAGACAGGTTGTGCAGCGCGTCCCCCAGCAGGCCCACCGACCCCGTCACCACGGCGATGAGCAGCTCGACCAGACCGGTCGCCGCCAACCCGAGCGCGCTGAAGCCGACCGCCCGGTTCGCCTGGCGCCGCTCGTCCCGGTCGTCGAAGCGCCGGCCGACGCCGCCGACCGGTTCCCGCACACCTGTGACGTTGTGCATGTCCGTCATGTCCCCACGCTCGCGCACCTGGCGTCCTGGAACAGCACCTGGCGTCCTGGAAGCGAGGAACTTCGCTTCCAGGACACTGGTGGGCCCAGCTGGACTTGAACCAGCGACCTCGTCGTTATCAGCGACGCGCTCTAACCGGCTGAGCTATGGGCCCGTCGAGGGCGGACACGACGTTACTCCAGCAGGCACGACCGCCCCACCCGCCCTCACAGCGGACAGGGCCGGCGCGGCCCCCAGGCAAGCCAGCCGGCGAGGCCACCGAGCAAGCTAGTCGAGCTCGGAGAGCGTGACCTCGACCCCGCCTGTGAGGTCGGCCGAAACGTTGTAGATGAACGCCGCGACGCTGGTGAGCGCGATGAACAGGATCGTGTTGATCAGACCGACGAGCGTGGCCACCCCGAACACCCCACCGGCGGTGATCAACGGACCGCCGGTCGTCGAGCCGGGCGTCAGCTCCGAGAAGGTGCCGTTGATCTTGTCCCAGACGCCCATTCCGTCGAGGATCGCGTAGAGCACACCGACGGCGAACATCCACACCAGGAACAGCGCCACGCCGAGCACCGCCGCCAGCTTGAGCACCGACCACGGGTCCACCCGCTTGAGCTGCAGGACCGCCCGGCGAGGCACCCGGCCGGGCAGGGGCCGGTCGGCGGCCGCGGACGGAGCCCGCCGCTCGTACTCCTCCTCGACGTCGGGATCGTCTCCGGTCCGGTAGGACGGCGGCGGCTCGAGTCGCATGCCGAGCCGTTCCGCCGCGAACGGGTTGCCGAGACCAGATGCAGCGCGTTGCCGGTCGTACGGATTGGTCACGAGGAGCCTGCCTGCCGTCTCGTCCGTCACTCTCAGCCGTCGGCCAGACCGCCGACGGCCGGGTCGTCGCCCGCCTCGTCGGCGTTGCGCGCCACCGCGAGAAGCGTGGCCCCATCGGCCAGGTTCATCAACCGCACGCCCTTGGTCTGTCGACCCGCCTTGCGCACCTGCTTGGCCAACGTCCGGATCACCCCTCCGGTCGAGGTGATCGCGTACAGCTCGTCGTCGGCCTCGACGACCAGCGCGCCCACCAGCCTGCCACGTCGGCGGTCGTACTGGATGGTGAGCACACCCTTGCCGCCCCGCCCCTGCAGCGGGTAGTCCTCGATCGGGGTGCGCTTGGCGTACCCGCCCCCGGTCGCCACCAGCACGAACGTGGCGGGCCGGACCACGTTGAGCGACAGCAGCTCGTCACCGGCGTTGAACCGCATCCCGTAGACGCCGGAGGTGGCCCGGCCCATCGGCCGCAGTGCCTCGTCGTCGGCGTGGAACCGGATCGACTGACCCTGCGCGGAGATCAGCAGCAGGTCGTCCTCCGCCGAGCACAGCACCGCTCCGACCAGCTCGTCGTCCTCGCGCAGGTTGATGCCGATGAGCCCGCCCGAACGGTTGGAGTCGAAGTCCGACAGCCGGGACTTCTTCACCAGCCCGCTCCTCGTCGCGAGCACGAGGTACGGCACCGCGGCGTAGTCCTTGATCTGCATGACCTGGGCGATCTGCTCGTCGGGCTGGAAGGCGAGCAGGTTGGCGACATGCTGGCCGCGGGCGCTCCGGTTGGCCTCCGGCAGCTCGTATGCCTTGGCGCGGTACACCCGGCCCTTGGTGGTGAAGAACAGGATCCAGTCGTGTGTGGAGCACACGAAGAAGTGCGCCACGATGTCGTCCTGCTTGAGCCCGGCGCCCTGAACACCCTTGCCGCCACGGCGCTGCGCCCGGTACAGCTCGGTCCTGGTGCGCTTGGCGTAGCCGGTGCGCGTGATCGTGACGACCACGTCCTCCACGGCGATGAGGTCCTCGTTGGAGACATCGCCGTCGTAGGCGATCAGCCGGGTCTTGCGGTCGTCGCCGTAGCGCTCGACGATCTCGGTCAGCTCGTCGCGCACGATCTGCCGCTGCCGCTCGGGCCGGGCGAGGATGTCCTGCAGGTCGGCGATCTCCCGCTCGATCTCGGCCAGCTCGTCGACGATCTTCTGACGTTCCAGCGCGGCCAGCCGGCGCAACTGCATGTCGAGGATGGCCTGCGCCTGCACCTCGTCGATGTCGAGCAGCGCGATGAGGCCGGCGCGGGCGACGTCGACGGTCTGCGAGGCGCGGATCAGCGCGATGACCTCGTCGAGCCGGTCCAGCGCCTTGACCAGCCCCCGCAGGATGTGGGCCCGCTCTTCGGCCTTGCGCAGCCGGTAGCGGGTGCGCCGGACGATGACCTCGATCTGGTGCCGGACATAGGCCTTGACGACCTGGTCCAGCCGCAGCGTGCGCGGCACCCCGTCGACGATCGCCAGCATGTTGACGCCGAAGCTCGTCTGGAGCTGGGTGTGCTTGTAGAGGTTGTTGAGCACCACCTTGGCGATGGCGTCCCGGCGCAACGTGATGACGACGCGCATCCCGACCCGGTCGGAGGACTCGTCGTTGATCTCGGCGATGCCGGCGAGCCGACTGTCACGGACCAGCCCGGCGATCGACTCGATGAGGTTGTCGGGGTTGACCTGGTAGGGCAGCTGGGTGACGACGAGGGTGACGCGGCCCTTCGTGTCCTCCTCGACCTCGACGACCGCGCGCATCCGGATCGAGCCGCGGCCGGTGCGGTAGGCCGACTCGATCCCGTCGGAGCCGACGACCAGGGCCGAGGTCGGGAAGTCGGGGCCCTTGATCCGGGCCATGAGCGCTTCGAGGAGCTCCTCGTCGGAGGCCTCGTGGTGCTCCAAGGCCCACACCACACCGTCGGCCACCTCGCGCAGGTTGTGGGGCGGGATGTTGGTGGCCATCCCGACCGCGATGCCCGCGCTGCCGTTGACGAGCAGGTTGGGGATGCGGCTGGGCAGGACGAGCGGCTCCTGGGCCCGCCCGTCGTAGTTGTCCGCGAAGTCGACGGTCTCCTCGTCGATGTCGGCGAGCATGTTCATGGCCAATGGGGTGAGCCGGCACTCGGTGTAGCGCATGGCCGCGGCCGGGTCGTTGCCCGGGGAGCCGAAGTTGCCCTGCCCGTCGATCAGCGGGTAGCGCATCGACCACGGCTGGGCCAGCCGCACCAGGGCGTCGTAGATCGCCGCGTCACCGTGCGGGTGGTAGTTCCCCATCACGTCGCCGACCACCCGGGCACACTTGACATAACCACGGTCGGAGCGGAACCCCGAGTCGTACATCGAGTACAGCACCCGGCGGTGCACCGGCTTGAGCCCGTCCTCGACCAGCGGCAGCGCCCGGCCGACGATCACGCTCATCGCGTAGTCGATGTAGGAGCGCTGCATCTCCTGCTGGATGTCGACCGGCTCGACGCGATCGCCCTCGGGAGGCAGCAAGGTGTCGGTCACGGGAACCTTTCAGTCACACGTCACGGCGCCTCACACGTCGAGGAACCGGACGTCCTTGGCGTTGCGGGTGATGAAGGAGCGGCGGGACTCGACGTCCTCCCCCATGAGGATGGAGAACAGCTCGTCGGCGGTCGCGGCGTCGTCCAGGGTGACCTGCAGCAGGACCCGGTTGGCCGGGTCCATGGTGGTCTCCCACAGCTCCTTGGCGTTCATCTCGCCGAGGCCCTTGTAGCGCTGCACGCCCTCGTCGCGGGGCAGCTTCCGGCCCGCCGCCCGGCCGGCTTCGATGAGGCCGTCGCGCTCCCGGTCGGAGTAGGCGAACTCCGCGTCCGCCCTCGACCATTTGATCTTGTAGAGCGGTGGCTGGGCGAGGAAGACGTGCCCGTTCTCCACCAGCGGGCGCATGAAGCGGAACAACAGGGTGAGCAGCAGGGTGCGGATGTGCTGGCCGTCCACGTCGGCGTCGGCCATGAGCACGATCTTGTGGTATCGCAGCTTGGACAGGTCGAACTCGTCGTGGATGCCGGTGCCGAGCGCGGTGATGATCGCCTGCACCTCGGTGTTGCGCAGTACCCGGTCGATCCGCGCCTTCTCCACGTTGATGATCTTCCCGCGGATCGGCAGGATCGCCTGGAACATCGAGTCCCGCCCGGACTTGGCCGAGCCGCCGGCGGAGTCACCCTCGACGATGTAGACCTCGGACTGGCGCGGGTCGTTGGAGCGGCAGTCGGCGAGCTTGCCCGGCAACCCGCCCAGGTCACCCGCGGTCTTGCGACGCACCAACTCGCGGGCCTTCCGGGCGGCGAGTCGAGCCTGCGCACTCGACACCGCCTTGGTGAGGATCGTCTTGGCCTCGGCCGGGTTACGCTCGAGCCAGTCGGCCAGCCACTCGTTGCAGACCCGTTGCACGAAAGACTTGACCTCGGTGTTGCCCAGCCTGGTCTTGGTCTGGCCCTCGAACTGCGGCTCCTTGACCTTGACCGACACGATCGCCGCCAGGCCCTCCCGGATGTCGTCGCCGGTCAGCGCCGCGTCCTTGTCCTTGAGGAACCTCTTGTCGCGGGCGTAGCGGTTGACCGTGCTGGTCAACGCCGCCCGGAAACCCTCCTCGTGGGTGCCGCCCTCGGTGGTATTGATCGTGTTGGCGAAGGTGTAGACCGACTCGGTGTAGCCGGCGTTCCACTGCATCGCGACCTCGACCTGATGGCCCTCATCGGCGGCCGAGAACGACACCACCTTGCGGTGGATCGGATCCTTGGCGTGGTTGATGTGCGCGACGAAATCCTCCAGGCCACCGGGATAGCAGAAGGTGCGCTCCTTGATCCGCGCGATGTTGCCACCGGGGTCCGCCTCGGCGTCCTCGTCGCGGACCCGTTCGTCGCGCAGCACGATCGTCAGGCCCTTGTTGAGAAAAGCCATCTCCTGCAGGCGGCGCGACACCGTCTCGGTGTTGTAGACGGTGGTCTCGAAGACGGCCGGGTCGGCCCAGAAGGTGACCACGGTGCCGGTCCGCCGCGTCGGCCCGGCCTTCACCAGCCGGCCCGGCTTCGCCTGCTCGTAACGCTGCTGCCACACCCACCCGTCCCGGTGGATCTCGACCTCGAGCGCGGCGGACAGCGCGTTGACGACGCTGACGCCCACGCCGTGCAGGCCGCCGGAGACCGCGTAGGACTTCCCGTCGAACTTCCCGCCGGCGTGCAGTGTCGTGAGCACGAGCTCGACGGCCGGGCGCTTCTCGACGGGGTGCGTGTCGACCGGGATGCCGCGTCCGTCGTCCCAGACCCGGACGCCGCCGTCGGCGAGCAACGTCACCTCGATCCGGGTGGCGTAACCGGCCATCGCCTCGTCGACGGCGTTGTCGACGACCTCCTGGATGAGGTGGTGCAGGCCGCGCTCGCCGGTGGAGCCGATGTACATGCCGGGGCGCTTGCGGACGGCTTCGAGACCCTCGAGAACCGTGATGGACGACGCGCTGTAGTCGCTCTTCTTGCCAGCCACGGGCCTCGGCTTCTCCTCGCCAGGTAGAGGCGCCCGGCGCCGCGGTCGTTCCTGGGCCGGGGGTCCGCCGGCCGCGATCGGACCGGCACCTATGATTCTACTGGTCCGACTGATGAGAAACGGCCCTGGGACACTCCTGGCAGGCGATGAGAGCCACGAACCGAGAGCCGGATGGGTGCCAGCGGCCGAGAGCAGCCTTCACGGCGGCCTGCTGGCCGTCGGGCGCAGCTTTCCCGGAGCCCTGCGGGCCATCCGGCGCCGGGTCAGGGCGGGCGCTGCGGCGCCCGGCCGGCGCGCCGGGGGTCGGCGCCCGCGCAGCACCGTCCCATCCGTCCCACTCAGCCGTAGGTGTCGCGGGGGCCCCGGCCGGGGACGGTGCGGGGACCACGGCGCCAGGTCGGAGTGGCGGGGCCGGAGATCCGCAGCCGGGTCACGACGCCGTCGCCGAGGCCGGCGGCGAGCCGCGTGAGCAGTTGGCGCTGGAGCAACCGCAGTTGGGTGGCCCACGCCGTGGAGCTGGCCTCGACGATCAGCTCGCCCTCCCGCAGCGACACCGGCACGGCGTGCTCGGCGACCTCCGCTCCGACCAGCTCGGCCCACCGCCCGAACACGCCGGCGGACGCCAGCCGGGAGGCCCAGCCCCGTTCTGTGGACAGCCGGCTGGCGAGCCGGCCCAGCGGCTGCGGGTCCCGGTCGTCGGCACCGGCCCCGGACCAG
>JAVKSM010000132.1:0-7566 GCA_039583705.1 Pseudonocardiaceae bacterium | reverse complement strand
GCGTTGCCGGGCACGCCGAGCACGCGCTCACCGCCATGGTCCACGCCGGCGGCCAGCTGGTCAGCGGCCGCGGCGAGCTCGTCCGGCTTGCGTGCGGTGATCGTCACCGAGGCGCCGCAGGCCAGCAGCTCGGCCGCGATCGCGTGCCCGATGCCCCGGCTCGCCCCGGTGACCAGGGCTACCCGTCCGCTGAAGTCGTGGTGGTCGCTCACCAGCGCGACCCTATTCTCCGCCGGACACATGCCCGTAGCCGGTGAGTGGGACAAGTCGGTACATCTCAGCGCGGTGCGCTGACGTTCGTCCAGCGCCGGTTCATGCGCCCCGATCACGACTTCACCACCTCGGGCGACCGCAAGAGCGAAAACGCTGCTTTCACCGAGTACTGGGCGTACCCGAACGGTTGGCTGGCGATGGCCGTGCAGCGCATGGGTCGCTTCGACATCGCCTATCCCGCCTTCGGGTACCTGCGATCGTGTCAGCACGCCGGCCAGGAAGGCTTCCTCACAGGCGGACCGTCCGCGTCTGGCGAGGGCGGGACGGACGCCCTCACGACCGCGCACCTCGGGTTGGTCTGTCTGTACTTCGGTGACGTGGCGCGGGCGAACGACGCCGGCCGCTGGCTGGCGCGGCTGCTGGACATCCAGCCGGACCTGCGCACCGGTCTGTTGCTGCGCTGTGACCGCTGCGCACACCTCGTTCGAGAAGTACCCGAGGACAGGGCTGCCCTGTGCGTGGTGCGCGCCCGCGAGCCTGACCAGGCCTACTTCATGGTCGGTTACCTCGCCATCCGGCTGCAGGAGATCAGTGCCGAGCTGACCGGCTACCCGACGACGTGAAACGCCGCGTCGGGTGGCCCGAGCGCCCGGTGGCTCGTTGCCGACCGCTAAGCTGGGACCTGGCAGCGCGAGCCCGGCAGGGTCAGGGCAGTCGCGTGCGGGTACGCCGCGCGGGGTTGGTGGGCAGCAGCGCCCGGTCGGCCCGCCGACCAAGGGGAGCCCCTTCGTGATCACCGCACATGACCTCGAGCTGCGGGCCGGCTCGCGGATCCTGCTGTCGCCGACCACCTTGCGGGTGCAGGCCGGCGACCGGATCGGCCTGGTCGGGCGCAACGGTGCGGGCAAGACCTCGACGCTGCGGGTACTGGCCGGCCAGGACCAGCCCTACGCGGGCGCGGTCGGTGCCACCAGTGACGTGGGATACCTGCCGCAGGACCCGCGGGAGGGTGACCTCTCGGTGACGGCTCGCGACCGGGTGCTCTCGGCGCGCGGCCTGGACGAGCTGACCCGTGAGCTGGAGAAGACGCAGGGCGCCCTGGCCGAGCTGGTGGGCGCGGGGGAGCGGGAGGCCGCGGTGTGCCGCTACGGGCGGCTCGAGGAGCGCTTCACGGCGCTGGGAGGCTACGCCGCCGAGAGCCAGGCCGCCCGGATCTGCGCCAACCTGGGGCTGCCGGACCGGGTGCTCGCGCAGCCGGTGGAGACCCTCTCCGGCGGGCAGCGGCGACGCGTCGAGCTGGCCCGAGTCCTGTTCACCGCGGCAGGCGCCGACGGATCGGCGGGCTCGGCGCCGACGCTGCTGCTCGACGAGCCGACCAATCACCTCGACGCCGACTCGATCTCTTGGCTGCGGTCGTTCCTCACAGCGTACCAGGGTGGCCTCGTGATGATCAGCCATGACACCGGGCTGCTCGCCGCGGTGGTCAACAAGGTCTGGTTCCTCGACGCCACGAGGGCTGTGCTGGACGTCTACAACATGTCCTGGCAGCGCCACCTCGATGCCCGCGCCACCGACGAGCGCCGCCGCCGCCGGGAGCGGGCCAACGCGGAGCGGAAGGCCAGTGCGCTACAGGCGCAGGCCGACCGGATGCGCGCCAAGGCGACCAAGGCGATGGCCGCGCAGAACATGGCCCGCCGGGCCGGCAAACTGCGCGCCGGGCTGGAGGAGGCCCGGGTGGCCGACCGGGTCGCCAGGATTCGGTTCCCCGAGCCCGCGAGCTGCGGCCGCATCCCGCTGGCGGCGCAGCGGCTCGCGAAGTCCTACGGTTCGCTGGAGGTCTTCAGCGGCGTGGACCTCGCCGTCGACCGTGGCTCACGCATCGTCGTCCTCGGTCTCAACGGCGCCGGCAAGACCACCCTGCTGCGGCTGCTGGGCGGCCTGGAGTCGGCTGACTCCGGCACGGTCGAGCCGGGGCACGGCCTGCGGGTGGGCTACTTCGGCCAGGAGCACGACACCCTCGACCTCGACGTCACGGTGTGGGAGAACATCCGGCACGCCGCGCCGGACACGCCCGAGCAGCAACTGCGCGGTCTGCTGGGTGCGTTCCTGTTCAGCGGCGAGCAGCTCGCGCAGCCGACCGGCACGCTCTCCGGCGGGGAAAAGACCCGGTTGGCGCTGGCCGGTCTGGTCTCGGGTGCGGCCAACGTGCTGCTGCTGGACGAACCGACGAACAACCTCGACCCGGTCAGCCGAGAGCAGGTGCTCGACGCGTTGCGGCGCTACACCGGCGCGGTCGTCCTCGTCACGCACGACCCGGGCGCCGTCCGGGCGTTGAATCCGCAGCGGGTGATCCTGTTGCCAGAAGGCACCGAGGACCACTGGTCGGAGGACTACCTGGACCTGGTCCAGCTCGCCTGAGGGCGGCGGCTTCCCGTTGTCCGTGCGCCATTCGGCGCAACCGCTCACCGATCACTAAGATGATCGCCTGGCGTGTCGGGGCGCCTAGGACGATCATTACGCCACGGTGGAGCTGACAAGGGAAGCATCACCAGGGGCAGGAAGGCGGATGACGTGGCCGACCTCAAGAAAGGTGCCCGGATCACGGGTGCCCAGCGCGACAAGCTCGCCACCGACTTGAAGAAGAAGTACGAGAAGGGCGCGAGCATCCGGTCACTGGCCGAGCAGACCGGCAGGTCCTACGGGTTCGTGCACCGAGTGCTCACCGAGTCCGGGGTGACGCTGCGCGGCCGGGGTGGGGCGACCCGGACCAAGAAGAAGTAGGCCCACTGACCTACGGCCGAGGGCTGAGGCGGTCGCGGGAAGCCGCAGCGCTGGTCGGGCGTTGCCGATGTCGTCACCAGGAGCAAACCGGTGAGCGCCAGTGGGGACGAACAGTGGGGAGCGCGCCATGGACGGCGCCTGGACGTTGATGTACAGCGCCGCACGGCGGAACGTGCCGCGGTCGGTGGCCCCCGGCACGTTCCGCCGGATCTGGTGCTTCGCGCGTCCACACCGCCCGACGTTGCTGGCGTTCCTGGTGATGACGGTCGGCTCGGCCGTCATCGGAGTCGCGACACCGCTGTTGGCCGGCCGGGTGGTCAACGCGATCATCGGCCGTTCACCGCTGTCCCTGGTCGTCGAGCTGGCCGGGATCATCGCAGCCCTGGCCGTCGTGGACGCGGTGCTCGGGCTTGCCGAACGCTGGTTCTCCTCGCGGATCGGCGAGGGCCTCATCCTCGACCTGCGCCGGGCGGTGTTCGGCCACGTGCAGCGGATGCCGATCGCTTTTTTCACCCGCACCCGTACCGGGGCACTGGTCAGCCGACTCAACAACGATGTCATCGGCGCCCAGCGGGCGTTCACCTCCACCCTGTCGGGGCTGCTCACCAACGTCATCCAACTCGTGCTCACGCTCGCCGTCATGATCGGACTCGCCTGGCAGGTGACCGTGCTGGCGCTGCTGCTGCTGCCGGTGTTCGTGCTGCCCGCCCGGCGGATGGGCAAGCGGATCGCCGACCTGCAGCGCGAGTCGGCCAACCTCAACGCCGCGATGAGCAACCAGATGACAGAACGCTTCTCAGCCCCCGGTGCCACGCTCGTCAAACTGTTCGGACGGCCGCGCGCCGAGGCCGAGGAGTTCGGGCTGCGGGCCAGCCGGGTGCGCGACATCGGGGTCCGCACGGCGATGGTCTCCCGGGTCTTCCTCACCTCGCTCAGCCTGGTCTCGGTGCTGGCCCAGGCGCTGGTCTACGGCATGGGTGGCTACCTCGCGCTCACCGGTCGGATCGAGGCGGGCACGGTGGTCACGCTGGCGCTGCTGCTCACCCGGCTCTACAGCCCGCTGACCGCGCTGTCCAACGCCCGGGTGGACGTCATGAGCGCGCTGGTGTCCTTCGAGCGGGTCTTCGAGGTGCTGGACCTGGAACCGATGCTGCGCGAGAAGCCCGACGCGCGGTCGCTGCCGCCGGGGCCGGTATCGGTGCGGATGCGCGAGGTGCGCTTCGGCTACCCGTCGGCGAAGCAGGTGTCGCTGGCGTCGCTGGAGGAGGTCGCGGTGCTCGACACCCGCGGCGGCGCCGAGGTGCTGCACGGGCTGGACCTGGACGTCGAGCCTGGCCAGATGGTCGCGCTGGTGGGGCCGTCGGGCGCGGGTAAGTCGACGATCGCCGCGCTGGTGCCCCGACTCTACGACGTGCGCTCCGGCTCGGTGTCGCTGTCGGGTGTGGACGTGCGGGACCTGTCGTTCGACGCTATCCGCGACGCCGTGGGCGTCGTGACCCAGGACGGGCACCTGTTCCACGACACGATCCGGGCGAACCTGCGCTACGCGCGGCCGGAGGCTACGGACATCGAGATCGTCGACGCGATGCGCCGGGCCCGGCTCGGCGACCTGCTCGACATGCTGCCCGACGGCCTGGACACCGTTGTGGGAGAGCGCGGCTACCGGCTTTCCGGCGGCGAGCGGCAGCGGCTGACCATCGCCAGGCTGCTGCTGGCCCGGCCCCGGGTGGTGATCCTCGACGAGGCCACCGCGCACCTGGACTCCGAGTCGGAGGCCGCGGTGCAGGGCGCGCTGACCGAGGCGTTGTCGGGACGCACGGCGATCGTCATCGCACACCGGCTGTCGACCATCCGCAGCGCGGACGCCATCCTCGTGGTGGAGGACGGTCGGGTGACCGAGCGTGGCACGCACGACGAGCTGCTGGCCGCCGGCGGCCGCTACGCCGACCTCTACCGCACCCAGTTCGCGCCCCCCCGTGCGGTCGCCCTCGCCTGAGCTCGTAGGTCTTCCCGGGAACCGACAGTGGCATCTGGGAGAAGGGTTGCCTGAGGAATTAGGATAGGCGAGACCGCCCGGCGGTGCTGTGTAGCCGGGAGAGGACCGAACGAGTGCTGGCGACTCGTCGCCGAGAGAAGCGGCACGACTGCCGTCACCGCTGGTCGGGAAGCGGGCTCGGCCCGTGGCGCCATAGCCTCCCGGGGACTGCGGCCGGCCACGGGCGGCTGACCGAGGCATGCGCTCTGGGGAGGGAGGACGCAATGTCGGTGGCGAACCGCAACGGACCGGACTCAGATCGCCGCTGGTGGGAGATACGCGGCGACCGTGACTCTGGTGAGGGGCGCTACGGCGAGCTGGTGACGGGTGGCCGGGGGCGCATGAGGCCGGAACGGTCGCTGTCCGCCGGAGCCGGTCCCGCGGAGGAACCCCGCCGTCGGTTGCACGCTCTGCTGTGGCCGGTTGTCTCCGTGGTGGCGGCCACCGCGCTGATCCTCATCGTTGTGTTCGTCGTGCCGAAGGGCACGTCCACGCCTGCGGAGAGCACGACGTCTCCGGTGGCGGCCGTACCGGGCAGCCCACGCGGCGACGCGCCAGGTGCGACCTTCGGACTCCCGGCCCCGTTGGCCAACCCGCCGACGGGTGGGGGAGGCGGCGGGTTGGGAGGCGGCGGGTTGCCGCAACCGGGCGGCGCGCCGTTCGTCCCGACCGGCGGCTCGAACGGGCTGGGCGCGGTCCCTGTCATGCCGGGTGGTCCGGTGGCCGCCACCCCGACCCCGACGCCGACCCCCAGTCCCACCGCATCGTCGCCGCTGCAGTCGGTGAAGGTCTACGGCCCGGCTCCGGCTGCGCCCGGTCCGAAGCAGAGCGGGAAGCCGGTTCCCGGTACAGGTGGCTGTGTCGCGGGCGGCACCGAACCTGCCTGCCCGCTCACCCGGGACGCACCCGCGTTTCTTCCCGGGGCGACCGATCCCACGGGCACCCTGCCGGCCAACCGTTACCCGTTCTTGTGCCAGTCGGACGGGTCGGCCTATGTGGTCGGGAACCGCGCCAACCATTGGTGGGCATGGGCGGGCAACAGCCCGGGCGCGTGGATCCCGGTCCTGTTCCTGGCTGGCGGGCCCGACAGCGGCCCGGTTCCGGGGCTGCCGGTGTGCGAGGGCGCATCGCCGTCTCCCACGGTGAAGAGCACCACCACGCCGTCCCCTACGGTGAAGAGCACCCCGTCGTCCCTCACCACGAGCACCACCAAGCCGTCCGCCACGGCGAAGCGTCCACCGTCCACACGACGCCCTCCCCCCAAGAAGACCAAGAAGTGAGGGGACTCAAAAGCTGGGCTGGGTCGCTGAGTCAGGTCGGAGTCAGGGCTTTCGTCCGACACCGCAGAGGTTAGCGACCTCGGCGGGTACGCCGAGATCCCTGGGGTCGGGGCGCCACAGCGACGGCGAGACGATACCGGGCTCCAGCAGTTCCAGGCAGTCGAAGAAGCGCGCAAACTCCTGCCGGCTGCGGGCAGTGATCGGGGGGGTGGCGTTCTCGTTCCAGAACCGGATGGCCTCTGCCATCGCCTCGCCACCCATATCTGTTGTCGGGTCGGACATCACCAGATGGCTACCGGAAGGTAGGGAGTCCACCAGTCGGTGCACGAGCGCGTACGCCTCGTCGTCGTCCAGGATGTGTTCCATGATTCCCAACAGCATCAGCGTGATCGGCTCGGTGAAGTCCAGCGTCCGGGCGGCTTCGGCGAGGATGGCGTCAGGATCGCGCAGGTCGATGTGGAGGTAGTCGGTGGTGCCCTGGGGGGTGCTGGTGAGCAGAGCGCGGGCGTACGCCATGATCAGCGGGTCGTTGTCGACGTAGACGATGCGGCACTGCGGCACGGTTGCCTGGGCGACCTCATGGGTGTTGTTGGCGGTGGGTAGGCCGGTGCCGATGTCGAGGAACTGGCGGATCCCCACCTCGCCAGCCAGGTGCCGGACCGCGCGGGCCAGGAACCCGCGGTCAGCACGGGCGATGTCGACGATTTCCGGCATACGTGCCCGAACCCGCTCGCCGACCTCTTGATCGATCGGGTAGTAGTCCTTGCCACCCAGCCAGTAGTTCCAGACCCGAGCCGTGTGCGCGACGCTGGTATCGATACCCGCAGGTACTCCCCGGTCGGGCGAGCCCGAGCTTTCCACCATGGCGTAGCTGCCCTCCGCTGGCCTGACGAGGCAGCGTCACTGTAACCACGACCGCAAGGTCGGGCTCCCCAGCCGGAGAGGGCCGGGTCCGTACCCCCAACCCGTGGCATCCTGGACTCCCCCAGGAAGCGGAACGGCCGGCCGGTCCGCTGACTGCCGGTGAGCGCCCCTCAGTGGTCTACGATGAACGGGTGACATGCGCGCCATCCTGGTGGCCCCCGAAAGCTCACGATCGGGAGAGCCTCACTGAAGGTGGGCCTTCATGGAAGCTCGGCTAGGAACGCTCCTCGGTCATCGCGCCGCCCAGCAGCCGGCCGGGCCGACCGTGTTGCGCATCGTGTTAGGCACCCAACTGCGCCGGCTGCGCGAGGCGAGGGGGATCACCCGGGAAGC
>JAVKSM010000131.1:0-7627 GCA_039583705.1 Pseudonocardiaceae bacterium | reverse complement strand
TGACCGGCCTGGTCGACGGCCGCCTGGCCGGGAGGTTGATCACCCTGCATGGCCCCGGCGGGGTGGGCAAGTCCACTGCCGTTCGCCTGGTCGTCGACACGCTGACCGAGGCCGGGCTGCCCGTGCACGCCACCAGCCAGCCCTCCCGCGCGCCGCTGGGCGAACTGGCCCGGCACGGCACCGACACCTACCGGGGCATGGCGCTGGCGTGCCTGTGCGCCGCCGACCGCCACCACCAGCTCGCCACCGAGATCCTGCCCGCGCTGCGCGAGGGCAAGGTGGTGGTGTGTGACCGCTACGTTGCCTCCTCGCTGGTGCTCCAGGGCCTCGACGGCCTGCCCGCCGAGGTGGTGTGGCAGCTCAACCACGGCGTCTACCGGCCCGACCTGTCGATCGTCCTCACCGGCGACCCGCAGGTCATCAACGCCCGGCTGCGGGCCCGCGGCGGACACAGCCGCTTTGAACGGGCCGAGAAGAGCCCGGCATGTCTTTGAGCCTGATCACCGTCAACGTCGGCGCCCCCTCGCTGGATCGCGCCCAGCGCCAGCTCCGCTGGCTGGCTGGGCGCCCCGAGGATGTGCTGGTGCTGACTGAAACCAAGGCCTCCGCGGGCAGCCAGTTCCTGGCCGAAGCGTTCACCGCCGCCGGCTACGCGGTGACCTTCCCCGATCACGCGCCCGGCGAGCTCGGCGTCATGATCGTCAGCAAGCTCGCCATCAGGCCCGACCCGCTCGGCGCCGCGAGAGGCTACCTGCCCGCCCGAGCCGCCGGGGTCGTGGTGGACACCACCGACGGGCCGCTGCGCGTCGTCGGCGCCTACGTGCCCTCCCGCGACGCCAGCGCGGAGAAAACCGAACGCAAGAAGGTGTGGATCCAGCGGTTCGGCCAGGCCCTGGACACCACGGCCAGCGGCGCGCCGCTGTTGCTGCTCGGCGACCTCAACGTGCTCGAACCCACCCACCAGCCTGCGCATCGCGGCCAGTTTGCGCCGTTCGAGTACGCCTTCTACACCGGTCTGACCGAGCGGCACGGCCTGGTCGACCTGTTCCGGCACCTGCACCCCGACCGTGTCGAGCACAGTTGGGCACGCCGACCGGAGCTGGGCTACCGCTACGACCACGCCCACGGCTCCCGCACGCTGGCCGAGCGGCTCACCTCATGCGAGTACGTCCACGAAACCCGGGAAGCCGGCCCGGACGGCTCCCGGCTCACCGACCATTCCGGACTCGCCGTGCGCCTTGCGCTGATTGCCACCGGCGCGCTGCTAACGTCGGACCCCGCCACCGCGGCCACGCACGCCGAGCCGGAGCCGACACTGTTCTGACCGCGAGGTCTCCGCCGCTCGTCGTCGGCTGCCGGACCACACCGACCGTCAGCCGACCGCGAGGGGGCCCGCGCAGATGCCCGCCCCGACCAGCATCGTCACGCCACGCATCGGCGCCCGCGTCCTGCTGCTCGACCCGGCCGACCGGGTGCTGCTCATCCACGCCCTCGACCCCGCCGACCCCGGCCGCCACTGGTGGGAACTACCCGGCGGCGGCCTGGACGAGGGCGAGGATCTCCGCGACGCCGCCCGCCGCGAGCTTGCCGAAGAATCCGGGATCATGCTCGCCGCCCTGGGCCGCAAACTGTGGGTCCGCGAATCCCGCTTCCGCTACAAGGACCGCGACCACCACCGCATCGAACACGTCTTTCTCGGACGCACACCGACCACCGCGCCGCAGGTCGCGCTCAAGCCCACCGAGAACGAGAAGGCCGGGCTGATCGAGCGCCGCTGGTGGGCGGCGGACGAGCTGCGGCAGTGCCGCGACAAGCTCCTGCCCGCCACCCTGCCGGCCCTGCTCGACGACCTGCTCGCGGCCCGGTTCAGCCCCACGCCCCTCACACTCATCGGCTGAGCGTCTGGCGGATCGCCTGGGACACCACGTCGGTGCGGATCAAGGTGCGGTGCCACGGGTCAGGATGGTCGGGCAGGATGCTGGATGACGAGACACGAACTCGGCGGTGAACACCGGCACCGCCTGGCGGGCACGAGCCTTGTCCACTTCCTGCCGCAGCGCCCGCGCGACCACGCCACGCGCCTCGCGGATCACCTGGTCGCTGTGCATCAGGTAGCGGTCGTGGAGGGTGGCGCGGGTGTGCGCTATCGGCCGGCGAGCGCGGGCCAGCGCGGTGTTGCGCAGCCACCGCGCGTCGACCGGCGGTATCCCTGTCGTGTGGGCGCTGTTGGCGTCGGGGAAGCCGTTTTCCCTGGCCCATCGCCAAACGTGCCCGGAGGCTGGTCGGGACGGGCCAGCGCTTTCCCCGGCGGGCGGGCCACGCGGTGTACGCGCCGAAGGCGTCCCCGTGGCCACCGTGGCGCCGGGGCAGCTCGGTCAGCTCCAACAGCAGCTCGTAGAGTCGCAGCGGCGACCGGAACAACCGCCGCTCGCCGTCCTCGGCTGTCAGCACCCCGGCCGGGCCCGCCGGTACGTCCTCCAGCGCGGTCACCATGTGCTCCCGGTCCGGGCCGCGCCGCGGCTTGTTCGCCTCGCCCAAGCAACGCGAACGCGGTCATCTCCGGCACGGTCACGCACAACTGCGCCGCGATGTGCCGGACTCCGCCCAACTCGCGCACCCGCTCGCGGGGCTGGCCTGACCGTGCGCGGGGCACATCGCCGGTCCGGTCGAACACGTCCAGGTACCGCCCCAGGTCCTCAACCTGGCTACCAGGCGCCAGCAGGCCCGCCCGGTAGTGGCGTAGCAGATCGCGGCCGGCGCGAATACGGTCCCGCGCGACCCGCACGTCCCGGCGCAGCACGGTAGTGATCTGCTGCCACTCCTCGTCGGTGTACTCGGCGGACGATCCCGCGCCGACACCGTGACCGCCGATTTCGGCCGGAGGGTGACCACCGCCGCCCGCACCTCGGCAGGCAACTCCGGATCGTCGCGCAGCAGACCACGCAGCACGTCGACGTAGGCCAACTGCGACCGCAGGCCCGCGTGTTGGTCTCGGAACGTTTCGACGTGCCCCACGTGACCTCGGTGACGTCCAGGACCGGGTGATCGGCCGACGCCAGGACCTCGGCGAACTTGCCCAGCATCCAGTAACTCGGGTCGGCAGAGGTGATCCGCTTGACCGCTGCTGGTGGCCGCAGCCTCCGGGCGAACACCCGAACCAGCCACCCGCGCACCGCCGGTGCCACCGGCAGGTCAGTGAAGTCGTAGCGAAGCCCTCGGCGTCGTGGCCCTCGCCATCGAACTGGTCGACCCGCCCCGGGCAACATGACCGGACTGGTCACAGTGCGGTATGCCTGGGTCCACGACACTCATCTCGACAACCGGGTTGCGCGACCCGCCTGCGGTTCTACTCGACCGTGACCGACTTGGCGAGGTTGCGGGGCTTGTCGACGTCGTAGCCGCGGGTCCGGGCGATCTCGGCGGCGAGCACCTGCAACGGCACCGTGGCCACCAGCGGCTGCAGCAGGGTCGGGACCACCGGGACCTCGATGAGGTCGTGGGCGAAGGGCCGCACGGTGTCGTCCCCTGCCTCCGCGACGACGATCGTGCGCGCCCCGCGGGCCTGGATCTCCCGGATGTTGGAGAGCAGCTTGCTGTGCAGCAGCGCCCGACTCTTGGGTGAGGGCATGACGACGACGACCGGCAGGTCGGGCTCGATGAGCGCGATCGGTCCGTGCTTGAGCTCCCCGGCGGCGAAGCCCTCGGCGTGCATGTAGGCCAGCTCCTTGAGCTTGAGCGCGCCCTCCAGCGCCACCGGGTAGCCGACGTGCCGTCCGAGGAACAGCACGGCCTTGGCGCTCGCCAGCGCCCGGGCCAGCGTCCGCGTCGCGTCCACGGTGGACAGGACCTCGGCGACGGCGGCCGGCATCGCCTCCAGCTCGCGGAACTCGCGCCCCACCTCGTCGGAGTACTTCGTCCCCAGGGTCTGCGCGAGCGCCAGGCCGACGAGGTAGCTCGCGGCGATCTGCGCGGTGAACGTCTTGGTCGCGGCGACCCCGATCTCGGGGCCGGCGTGGGTGTAGAGCACCGCGTCGGACTCCCGCGGGATCTGCGCCCCGTTGGTGTTGCAGATCGCCAGCACGCGCGCCTTCTGCTCCCTGGCGTGGCGCACCGCCTCCAGGGTGTCGGCCGTCTCACCGGACTGCGAGATCGCCACCACCAGCGTGGCGCGGTCCAGCACGGGATCGCGGTAGCGGAACTCGCTGGCCTGCTCCACCTCCACGGACATCCGGCACCAGTGCTCGATCGCGTGCTTGGCGAGCAGCCCCGCGTGGTAGGCGCTGCCGCACGCCACCACGAAGACCTTGTCGACGTCGCGCAGCTCCTGGTCGGACAGCCGCTGCTCGTCGAGGATGACGCGGCTGCCGTCGAAGTGCCCGCGCAGGGTGTCCGCGATGGCCGCTGGTTGTTCCTCGATCTCCTTGAGCATGAAGTAGTCGTGGCCGCCCTTCTCGGCGGCCGACAGGTCCCAGTCGACGTGGAAGTGGTGGCCGTCGACCGGCCCTCCGTCCAGGTCGGTGACCGTGTACCCGTCGGCGGTGATCGTGACGACCTGGTCCTGGCCGAGCTCGACGGCGTCGCGGGTGTGGTCGATGAACGCGGCGACGTCGGAGGCCACGAAGTGCTCGCCCCGCCCGACCCCGACCACCAGCGGTGAGGACCGCCGCGCGGCGACGACCTGCCCGGGGTGGTCGGCGGAGCTGACCACGAGCGTGAACGAGCCGGCCAGCCGCCGGCACACCGCGCGCAGCGCGTCGGCGAGGTCCCCGGGGCCGTGGCGGGCGGCGAGGTCCCCGGGGCCGTGGCGGGCGGCGAGGGCGCGGGCCAGCAGGTGCGCGACGGTCTCGCTGTCGGTGTCGCTGGCCAGCTCCACGCCGGCGGTCTCCAGCTCGGCGCGGAGCGACGCGTAGTTCTCGATGATGCCGTTGTGCACCACGGCGAGCCGGCCGGTCCCGTCCCGGTGCGGGTGGGCGTTGCGGTCGGTGGGTGCGCCGTGGGTGGCCCACCGGGTGTGACCCATCCCAGCCGTGCCGTCGGCCCTGACACCGTCCAACCGGGTCGCCAGGTTGTCCAGCGGCCCGGCGGCCCGGACCACCTCCAGCCCGCCGGCACCGTCCAGCACGGCGACCCCCGCCGAGTCGTAGCCCCGGTACTCCAGCCGGCGCAGGCCAGCCATCAGCACCGGCAGCGCCCTGCGGTGCCCGACATATCCCACGATCCCGCACACAGTCGCCCAGGGTATCCGGCGATGGGCTACGGTCCGGGGCCGTGGCAGGCAGTCCCGGGAGGTCCGCGGTCCGGCGGGAGCTGGACGAGCTCGCCCTGGCCGGGCCGCGCGAGGTGCTGCGCGGCGACTTGGCGCTGGCCGGGTTGCCGGGCGTGGTGTTCGCGCCCGCCGGGGGGCTCGGGCTGCCGGCCGTCGCTTTCGGCCACGGGTGGCTGCAGCCGGTCGGCCGCTACCTCTGGCTGCTGCGGCACCTGGCGTCGTGGGGGATCGTCGCCGCCGCGCCGGCCACCGAGCCCGGTCCGCTCGCCTCGCCCGGCGGCCTCGCCAGCGACCTGCGGACCGCCCTGGACGTGTGCGCCGGGGCCCGGTTGGCCGCCGCCGGTGGCAGCCGGATCAGCGTCGATCCCGACCGCCTCGCCCTCGCCGGACACGGCATGGGTGGCGGTGCCGCGGTGCTGGCGGCCGCCGTGGGAGCCGCGGGGACCGCGCCGGTCGCGGCGGTGGTCACCCTCGCCGTGGCCGAGACCTGGCCGTCGGCGATCGGGGCGGCCGGCCTGGTGCGGGTGCCCGCCCTGCACCTGGCCGGCGGCAGGGACAAGGTGGCGCCACCGGTTGGCAACGCCGAGCCGGTCGCCGCCGCCTGGGGCGGCCCGGCATCGCTGCGCACCCTGGCCAAGGCGAGCCACCTCGGCTTCACCGAGAACAGGCACTGGAGCGACCTGATCCTCGACGGCCGCCCGGAGTACGGCACGCACCGGGTCGCCAGGTCGTTCCTCACCGCGTTCCTGCTGCGTCACCTCACCGGGGAGACCGCCTACGACGAGCTGCTCGACAGCCCGCTCAAGGGCACCGAACTGGTCACCTTCGGCTGAGATCGCGTGGTGGGGCCTTTTCATGATATGAAACGGCCCTCCGTTCCACGAACCGGGAGCCTGCGGGCCGGCCGACACCTTCCGCAGCCCCGCGCTGCCGTGTGATAACGTTTCCCACCCTCAGTGATCCCACACAAAGGAGAGGTACCGCACGGCATGTCACAACGCATGGTTCGCTTCTCGGACCTGACCAATGAGATCATCGACGATGACGATTCGGCGGTGCGCATCGTGGTCGAACAGCACCCGGCGCTGCACCGTGGCCCGGTGGAGATCGAAGCCGCCGCGGACGAGGTGGAACCGATCCGAAAGGGTGCGCTGAGCCTGGTCAGCCTCAAGCTGTACCAGGGCGGTGGTGCCGAGCCGGAGACCATCACCATGGAGATCGAAGCGTTCAACCAGCTTGCCGGTGACATGGACATGACGGACGTTCTCCGCCGGGCGCAGCCTGCCCGCCAGCGGCCTACGCAGGCCAAGCCGGCGTCGACAACCCCCAAGCTTGACTATGCCACGCTCGAATATGCCGGCAGGCCACATCGAGGCAGGACGACGGACGCCGAGAGGCAGATCGTGCGCACCAACCTGGCCGCCGTCAACGAGCGCCTGCTCCGCGACGGCTTCCGCGCGATCGACCCGGCCAACGCCGAGCACGTGGAACGGTACGGCCTGGAGGCACTGGCGAGACAGGCCGGGCACTTCCTCCAGTGACATGCCGATCGGATCAAGAAGGTGGTGATGACCGGCCTGGTGACGCAGCTCAGGGCCGGGAGCCTCGGCGACTGGGGGGCCCGACCAGGTAAGGCGCGAGTGGGTTGTCCCGAAGCGGGATGCGAAAGTTGAGCAGCACGTTGCGGCCGGCGCAGAGCGCGAGACGCTCCCAGACCTCCTCCGCGGGCGCTCCGGACCGGAGGTAGGTCCGCCGTGGTGGGATGTGGCGGAGGATGAACACCACGTGGCCGCTGGTGGCGTACTGCCTTCCGGTGCCGATCGCCTCGATCGGATCGTCAGACTCGGCGGTCCGGGTGGGACCGTTGGCGGCGCAACCTGAGGTGTAGACCTGGAGGTGGAAGGTGCTCATGGCTTCCCGCTTCCTTTGCCTTGCTGGAAAGGTATCGTTGCCCTCGCCCTGATCGTGGACGCGCCGTGGCGGATAGGCCATCCCGACCGTCGGTGATCTACCCCGTCCCGACCTCCCCGGCGAACCGGGAAAGACGGGAACCTTCCACCTCTCATAAGGAAAAGGCGCCGTCCATCCTCCGTCCGAGCCCCTGACCCGCGGTCGGGATTGTGGGGTACGGTGTCCTTCCCCCAACTGACGTGTGTACCCCTCGATGAGACGGCGCGTACCCCCGAGTGAAAGGAGGACGCCCGATGACGGACAAGGCGTGCAGCCTCAAACAGGACCAGGTCCGGCTCGCTTCGGCGCTCCGTGGCCAGGGCAAGACCTGGGTCGAGGTCGCCGAAGCGTTCCGCCAGCGTTACCGCGTCAACGCCCGGGTGGCCTTCCGACTGGCGCATGGCTGGAGCC
>JAVKSM010000130.1:0-7634 GCA_039583705.1 Pseudonocardiaceae bacterium | reverse complement strand
CTACCAAAGTTACACCTAACTTAGTGGTATTGACCCATGTCCTGGTCGACCCGACATCGGGTTCCTGGGCCAAGGCACACGCAAACGGCGACCTCGCCACGCTTACCGAACACGGACCTCGTCTCCTCTGGGACGAACTGTCGGCTGTGATCGCAGAATGGAACGAGTTGGGGCGACCCAAGGTGTCTGACTACGAATTGACGGTCGACGCCGACGGAACCCACCACCTGTCCCATCCCGAAAGCGGATGGACACGCACCCTGTCCTAAGTGATCGTTTCTCTTGAAGGCGCGGCGTGTCGTCGCCGCAGATGTGGGATCGAGCCGTGTTGTCCTTCGAGATGACTCTCGGCAATAAGTTGCCAATCCGGCGGACGCGATGCGGCACCACTGATGGTGGCGTCCTGGTTGGAATGCTGGCCGATCTTTCTGCACGTGGCACATCGCATGTGAAGAACATATCCCCGTTCATCGACTTGCACATCATTATGCGCCGGTGATCGAGCGCTTTTTCGCGACGTTGGATCCGGTAGAAGTTCGCGGACTACGCGCGACAATTCAAGGGATCTGTTTGTCAACGAGATCAGTCGCGTCGACGTCGACAAAATGGTCGCAGGTGCGCAGGCTCGTTGCGCACTGATCAAGCCGGTCGCCGTTACGATTGGACCAGGCGCACGCAGACTCGGAAACCATACAAACTCCGATTCGGCCAGTTGGCGGCGTGACCGGTCTTCGTATTGCAATACCAGAGGCAATCGGCGACATGCGGGGCAGACACTTTATCACCCTGGCATCGGCCTGGGGGCCGGCTTGATGCAACAAGACCCCTCGATGTGCATCGGCGCCCTCCGCCCCAGATGGAGAGTTACCCCTGGCGACGCGCAGCAGGCAGAAGATCTCCGGGACACGGCCTGGCGCCTCGGCTGGGCAGGGTGCGCTCCGGAAAACTGTCGCTCCCTGCCCGTACCGTCCAGCTCACGAACCGATGGAAGGCGGACACCATGGCCGACATCCGGCAGACCGACGTCGAGCAGAGGGTGACCGGCGAGCGGGCCGACCTGCTGCAGACGTTGGCCACGCACCGGCACTTCCTGCGTTTCACGGTGCGCGACCTCACCGACGAGCAGGCCGCGCGGCGCACCACCGTGAGCGAACTGTGCCTCGGCGGCCTGGTCAAGCACGTCACGGCCACCGAGCGGAGGTGGGTGGACTTCATCCTTGCCGGCCCCTCGGCGTTCGGCACCTGGGACGAGGCCAGCGTGGCCGCGCACGCGCAGGAGTTCCGCATGTTGGAGGGGGAGACGCTGGCCGGCCTGCTGGACGAGTACGGGCAGGTGGCGCGGCGGACCGACGAGCTGGTGGCGACGCTGCCCGACCTGGACGCGTCGCAGCCGCTGCCGGAGGCGCCCTGGTTCGAGCCCGGCGCACGATGGTCGGCTCGCCGCGCCCTGCTCCACGTGCTCGGGGAGACCGCCCAGCACGCCGGTCACGCCGACATTCTCCGGGAGGCCCTCGACGGCGCGAAGACCATGGGGTAGCGGACCGGGAGGGCGTGGGCGTCAGTCGTTGGCGTGCAGCGCGGTGTTGAGGGCGAAAGCACCGCCGCGGGGAACCGCCTCGACCGCACCGGACAGTGAGTTGCGCCGCAGCAGCAGCCCGGGGCGCCCGGACAGCTCGCGTGCCTTGACTGTCGAGGCGTCGGGCAGGACGACCTTGGTGCCCGCGGTGACGTAGAGGCCGGCCTCGACCACGCAGTCGTCGCCCAGGGAGATCCCGATCCCGGCGTTGGCCCCGAGCAGACAGCGCTCCCCGATCGAGATCGTCTCCTTGCCGCCGCCGGAGAGCGTGCCCATGACCGAGGCGCCGCCGCCGATGTCCGAGCCGTCCCCGACGACCACCCCGGCCGAGATCCGGCCCTCGACCATGGACACCCCGAGGGTGCCGGCGTTGAAGTTGACGAAGCCCTCGTGCATGACCGTGGTGCCGGGCGCGAGGTGCGCGCCGAGCCGGACCCGGTCCGCATCGGCGATGCGCACGCCGGAGGGCAGCACGTAGTCGGCCATCCGGGGAAACTTGTCCACGCCGTACACGGTGAGCGGACCGCGGCCGCGCAGCCGGGCCCGGACGGCCTCGAACCCGGGCACCGGGCACGGCCCGCGGCTGGTCCACACCACGTTGGCGAGCACACCGAAGATCCCCTCGACGCTCACGCCGCGCGGGCGCACCAGCCGGTGGGAGAGCAGGTGCAGCCGCAGGTAGGCGTCGGGGGCGTCGGCGGGGGGGTCGGCGAGCCGGATCACCGTGCGTACCCCCACGACCTCGACGCCCCGGTCCGGGTCCGGACCCAGCAGCCCGCGCAACGGCTCGTCCACCCCGCCGGGCGGCAGTCGGCTGGTGCCGGGTTCGCTCCCGGCGTCGAGCTGCGGGGCGGGGAACCAGGTGTCCAGCACCGTGCCGTCGGCGGCGAGGGTCGCGACTCCCACGCCGGATGCGGTGCTCGCGGGGCTCATGGCCGGTCACGTTAGCGTGCGCGGGATGCGCCTGGACCTGTCCGCCGACCCCGTCGAGCTGACCGCCGCGCTGGTCGACATGCCCAGCGCCTCCGGGGAGGAGGCCGAGCTGGTCGACGCCGTGGCCGCGGCGTTGGCCGCGCAGGCGCCGTGGGTGGAGCTGCTGCGTTCCGGGAACGCCCTGCTGGCCCGGACGGCGCTGCGCCGGGGCCGCCGCGTGCTGCTGGCCGGACACCTGGACACGGTGCCGGCGGCCGGGAACCTCCCGAGCCGGCGCGAGGGCGGGGTGCTGCACGGCTGCGGCACGTCGGACATGAAATCCGGCGTTGCGGTGATCCTGCACCTGGCCGCGACGGTGCCCGACCCGGCCACCGACCTCACCGTGGTGCTCTACGACTGTGAGGAGGTCGAGGCTGCCCGCAACGGCCTGGGCCGCATCGAGCGGGAGCACCGGGAGTGGCTGGAGGCCGACCTCGCCATCCTCGGTGAGCCGACGAACGGTGCCGTGGAGGCCGGCTGCCAGGGCACGCTGCGCGCGGTGGTCCGCACCGCGGGTCGGCGGGCGCACTCGGCCCGCTCCTGGTTGGGGCGAAACGCCGTCCACGCCGCCGGCGAGGTACTGGCGCGGCTGACGGAGTACCGGCCACGGGAGGTGGAGATCGACGGCTGCCGCTTCCGGGAGGGTCTGCAGGCGGTGCGGATCGAGGGCGGCGTCGCCGGCAACGTCGTGCCCGACGCGTGCGAGGTGACCGTCAACTTCCGGTTCGCGCCGGACCGGGACCCGGCCGGGGCGCGGCGCCACGTGCGCGAGGTCTTCGACGGCTTCCCGGTCGAGGTCGTCGACCTCGCGCCGGGCGCCCTGCCCGGGCTCGCCGCACCGGCGGCGCAGGCGTTCCTGGCCACCTGCGGCGCCGAGCCGGCGGCCAAGTACGGCTGGACCGACGTCTCCCGGTTCGCGGCCCTGGGTATCCCGGCGCTCAACTACGGCCCCGGCGACCCGAACCTCGCGCACACCCGCGAGGAGCACGTCCTGGTGGCGGCGATCAGCGACTGCGCCGAGGTGCTCCGCCGTTTCCTGCTCAGCCCGTGAGGCCCGACCGGGTGCGCGGCGAGGCGGACATAGGGTGAGCGTCATGACGGCTGAGGAGCCGCTCGCCGGCAACGCCGGGGTTCCCGGCAACCGGGACAACCACGTCGCCCGTGTTTCCGACGTTTCAGATGTTTCAGACACCTCCCGCAATGAGGACGATGAGGATGAGCGGCCGCGGGAGAAGCAGCGGGGACCGGTGGTGCTGCGCCGCGACCGCCGGGCTGAGACGACCACGACCGACCAGCGGCTGCTGGACTCCCGCGGGCCGTCAGACTGGGTGCACACCGACCCGTGGCGGGTGCTGCGGATCCAGGCGGAGTTCGTCGAGGGTTTCGGGATGCTCGCCGAGCTGCCCCGTGCGGTCACCGTGTTCGGCTCGGCCCGCACCCGGCGCGGCGATCCGGAATACGCCCAGGGGAGGGCATTGGGCGCGGCGCTGGCCCGCGCCGGCTACGCCGCGATCACGGGCGGCGGCCCGGGCACGATGGAAGCGGTGAACCGGGGCTGCTCGGAGGCCGGCGGCCTCTCGGTCGGGCTCAGCATCGAGCTGCCCTTCGAGCAGGGCCTCAACCCGTGGGTGGACCTCGGCATCAACTTCCGCTACTTCTTCGCCCGCAAGACGATGTTCGTGAAGTACGCGCAGGCGTTCGTCTGCCTGCCCGGCGGCTTCGGCACGCTGGACGAGCTGTTCGAGGCGCTCACCCTGGTGCAGACCAAGAAGGTCACCAAGTTCCCGGTCGTGTTGTTCGGCCGTGACTACTGGGACGGTCTGTACCGCTGGATCGCGGGGACCGTGCGGTATGGCGGCAAGGTCGGTGACGCCGACCTTGCGCTGCTGCACCTCACCGACGACGTCGACGACGTGGTCGAGATCGTCGAGGACGCCTACCGGGCGTGGGAGCGCACGCATTGAGCTTCGCGGTCTGTGTCTACTGCGCCTCCGGCTCCGGCGTCGAGGACCGGCACCTGCGGCTCGCCGCCTCGGTGGGCGCCGCGATCGCGCAGCGCGGGTGGACGCTGGTCTGGGGTGGCGGCCGGGTGTCGATGATGGGTGCCCTCGCCACCGCGGCCAGGGGGGCGGGCGGGCGGACCGTCGGGGTGATCCCACGGGCGTTGCTCGACCTCGAGGTCGCCGACCACGAGGCCGGCGAACTGCTCGTCGTCGAGACCATGCGGGAGCGCAAGCGGCTCATGGACTGCCGAGCCGACGCCTTCCTCACGCTGCCCGGCGGCATCGGCACCCTCGAGGAGCTGTTCGAGGCCTGGACCTCGGCCACGCTGGGCATGCACGCCAAGCCGGTGGTGCTGCTGGACCCGGACGGGCACTACGACGGGCTGCTGGGCTGGCTGGAGGGGCTGTGCGCGGCAGGCTTCGTCGCCGAGGTGGCGCTGGAAGCCTTGCGGCGGACCTGCGACGTGCCGGCGGCGATGCGCGCGCTGGCTGGCCGCGCCGCTCCCGGGCCCGTGCGCCGATCGGACGTGTGAGGCCGCCACATTTCCGCCGGTCCTCGTCGGCGACCGGCCGCCGATGAGGGAGGTGCTGCTGCGGCGCCCCCGGCTCGGGTGACACGATCGTGGCATGGGTACCGCCCTGGTCTACCTGGTGGTCATGGTCGGCGTCGCCGCGGTGGTGTACCTGCTGGTGTCGCTGGTCTTCGGACGCGGCGAGGACCTTGCGCCGCTACCACCCGGAGCCACCCTGACCCGGCTGCCGGCGCACGACCTGGCGGGCGCCGACATCCGGGCGGTGAGGTTTCAGCAGGCGCTGCGCGGCTACAAGATGGTCGAGGTGGACTGGGTGCTGGACCGGCTCGCCGGCGAGGTGGACACGTTGCGCGCCCGGGTGGACGAACTGAGCCGGCTGCGCCTGGAGGACGAGGCGCAGCCGTGACCGGTTCGGTGGATCGCAACGCTGCTTTTTTCGCCCGCTACCCTTCGTGAGCGGTGTCGTCGCGGCCGAGGACGGCCGACCGCGGTGCCCGTGGGGCGTGGCGGCGCCGGAGTACGTCGACTACCACGACCGGGAGTGGGGGGTGCCGCTGCACGGCCAGCGCGCATTGTTCGAGCGGCTGTGCCTGGAAGGGTTCCAGTCCGGGCTGTCCTGGCTGGTCATCCTGCGCAAGCGGGCGGCGTTCCGGGTGGCGTTCGCCGGGTTCGAGCCAGCCGAGGTCGCCAGGTTCGGACCGTCGGACGTGGAGCGTCTGCTCGCCGACCCGGGTATCGTGCGCAACCGCGCGAAGGTACTTGCCGTGATCGGCAACGCCCGCGCGACGCTGGCCCTGGCCGTGCCGTTGGACGAGCTGCTGTGGTCCTTCGCGCCGCGGCGGCGGGCGCGCCGGCCGCGCTCGACGGCCGAAGTCCCGGCGAGCTCAGCGGAGTCGACCGCGATGGCTGCCGAGCTGCGCGCGCGGGGATTCCGGTTCGTGGGCCCCACGACCTGTTACGCGCTCATGCAGGCCACCGGCATGGTCGACGACCACCTGGTGGGGTGCTGGCGCGCCGGGGGAGGCGTCGTGGCGCGCCGATGATCGGCGTGGTTTCGTCCTCTAGAGCCGATGGGTGGAGAATGTCGCTCGCCACGGGTGTGCCCGCCGGTGCACCGGCACCGCGCGACGAGCTCACGGAGGGAGCACGCTATGGCGGCCATGAAGCCGCGGACGGGGGACGGTCCCCTCGAGGTCACGAAGGAGGGACGCGGCATCGTCATGCGCGTACCTCTGGAGGGTGGGGGGCGCCTCGTCGTCGAGATGTCGGCGGAGGAGGCAAGCGAGCTCGGGGACGCCTTGAAGGCCGCCGCAGGCTGAGCCGGCAGTCAGACGGCCGCCGGCTGAGCCGGGGTCAGACCGCCGCAGGCTGAGCCGGCAGTCGGGCTCTAGACCAGCGTGGCGTAGAGCGCGAGGGTCTGCTCGGCCACGGCTACCCAGGAGAACGCCTCCACGGCGCGCGCCCGGCCCGCGGTGCCGAGGCTGGCGGCCCCGGCAGGGTCGGCGAGCAGCGCGTTCACACTCTTGGCCAGCGCGATCTGGTAGACCGTGACGTCGTCGGAGTCGTAGTGCACGAGCAGCCCGGTGTGCCCGTCGGCGACCACTTCGGGGATGCCGCCGACGTCGGAGGCGACCACGGCGGTGCCGCAGGCCATCGCCTCCAGGTTGACGATGCCCATCGGCTCGTACACCGACGGGCAGACGAGCACCCGCGCCGCCGAGAGCACCTGGCGCAACTGCCGGGTGGTCAGCGTCTGCTGCAGCCACACCACATGCGGACGGGCGCTCGCCAGCTCGGCGACCTCGGTCCGGGTCCGCATCGCGATCGCGGGGGTGTCCGGGGCGCCGGCGCACAGGACGAGCTGGGCGTCCGGCGAGATCAGGTGACCGGCCGCGAGCAGGTGCGTCAGCCCTTTCTGCGGCGTGATCCGCCCGACGAAGGCCACGATGGGGCGGTCGGGGTCGACGCCGAGCGCCGGCAGCGCGTCGGTGGCGGGGTCGGGGAAGAACGCGGTGGTGTCGATCCCGTTGTGCACCACGTGCACCCTGGCCGGGTCCAGCCCGGGGTGGCAGGCGAGGACGTCGGTCCGCATCCCGGCGCTGACCGCGATCACCGCGTCGGCGCTGGCATAGGCGGTGCGCTCCACCCAGGAGGAGACCTGGTAGCCACCCCCGAGCTGGTCGGCCTTCCACGGCCGGCGCAGCTCCAGGGAGTGTGCGGTGAGGACGTGCGGCTGCCCGTAGAGCAGCTTGGCCAGGTGCCCCGCCAGGTTGGCGTACCACGTGTGGGAGTGCACGAGGTCCACGCCGGCCACCCTGTCCACCATGGACAGATCCACCGAGAGCGTGCGCAGCGCGGGGTTGGCCGCGGCGAGCGCCGGTGCGACGTCGTGCGCGCACGCGGTGGACCGCGGCTCACCGAAGCAGTGCACGTCCACGTCGATGTGGGAGCGCAGCGCCGGCACCAGGGCGGCAACGTGAGCGCCGGCCCCGCCGTACACCTCAGGGGGGTACTCGCGGGTCAACAGTCCGATCCGCACCCCACAACGCT
>JAVKSM010000129.1:0-7814 GCA_039583705.1 Pseudonocardiaceae bacterium | reverse complement strand
CGTTCGGGCTGTGCGCCGATGGCATGGCCGGTGAGGGTGCCGGCTGCCTCCCGGGCCGCTCGGGAGCCTTGGGCGATGTGTTCGGTGGCGGGCTGGTCGAGGTAGGCCGCGCGGATCACCTGCGGCGTGGCCGACGCGCCGACGAGGTAGCCGATGCCGGCGTCGATTTCCGGGCGAAGGGTGGTCGCCCGCAGGCCGTTCTGATAGCTGCTGGTGCCGAGGATCATGTCGTTTTCGACCTGGCCGGCGACCTTCAGGTAGAACCGGATCGACACGTTGCCGGACACCCCGGTGGGCAGCGAGTCTTTGTCCGGGCGTTGGGTGGCCAGGATGAGGCTCACCCCGAACGCCCGCCCCACCTTAATCACAAACTCGGCGTCCTCTCCGACTCGCTTGCCGTAGTCGGGGTGCGCGAACAGGTTTTTGACATTCGTCGATGATGCAGACCAGTGGGTACAAACCGAGCGAGCGGGTGTCGGCGACCTGCCGTGTAATGCGCTTGTCCGGGCACAAGTCGCGGGGCAGGTTCCTCATTGCCGCCGCCCGGCGCATCACATCCATGCGCAGCAGGGCCAGTGATTGCGCCGCGTAGGAAATGGACTCGTCGTCGATCTCGGAGACAAAGCGGTGGGACACGCACTCCAACGGGTCCAGGTCACCGGAGCCCTTCACTCGTGCCGAGGAGACGGAATACGTGACGACTCGAAACGCGACGCCGGTGAAGGATATAGTTTCGGATGTATTCGGGAAGGATTTGACTGAATATACAAGGCCAAGTGCACGCCCAAAAGCATCGTCAGGAAGTCGAAGAACAAGGACAAGGGCTACGTCACTGGATCACGGGAGGACTACGCAGTCTGGCAGAGACGAACGTGAGTGAACGCAGTGGTCTGCACCGCGCCCCCGCGTCCGATGGGTCAGCGCGGTGCAGACCGAGGCCCAGCGGCCGACTCAGGGCATGATCTCGCGCGGTAGGTTCGAGCGTGGCGGGGGCAAAGGCGCGAATCCGCGCGCGCTTGACCGTTTCAAACGACTTCTCAGGTGGAGCAGCCTGACCGGCGCTACGCTCATCCAGTAGGATTGAACCATCTTCCAGTCACCCAGTCGGGTCCGCCGGCTGCTCGAGGGCTGGCTGACCCACCACGGCCCTGCCTCACGAGCCGTGTCAGGTCAGGCCAGGAGAGCAGGGAGATAGCCCAGCAACCGAACGTACGTTCACGTCGGTTCAGACCCGGATCGCGTTTCCCCCCTGTCGGAAGACCGGGTGGAGCCGGCAGAGTGGGGACCCGTGACCAACGCCGGTGCCGCGATGCCGCCCACACCACCGGACACGCCAGGCCGGCGGCGCGCGGTGCGGGCCGCCGGCCTGGGGCTGCTCGCCGCCGCCGTGGTGCTGTGGGGGTTCGCCGGCTTCACCTGGCGGGTGCCGGCGGCCGCCTTGGGGGGCGTGGTGGTCGCCCGGCTGCTGCTGCTGCCGCTGTTCCCCCGTCGGCTGCGGGCCTGGCTGGGTCCGTTGGTGCTCGCCGCGACGTTCCTCTACCTGCTCACCCAGGTCAGTGGCTGGGCATGGGGGATCACCCTGGCGCTGGTCGGGACCGCGGTCGGGGTGGTCCGGCTGCCCCGGTGGCGGGTGCTGGCCGCCTCGGTCGCCGTCGGCGTGGTGTGCGCCGCCGGCCTGCTGGTCAGCGGCCACGAGTCGGCGGTCCAGCAGCAGCTCCAGCAGGCGCAGGGCGATCAGGTCGACGCCTCCCGGGAGCTGGCGGACGACCCGACGCTGCTGCTGTCCTCGCTCACCACCCTGATCGTCTCGGGCGACACCGTGGGGGGCTGCTTCTACTTCTCACCCGCCGCCCAGGCGCAGTTCGCCGCGAGTGTCGGCGCCCGCGACTGCCCGGTGGCGATCTCGGTGTTGCACCAGCAGGTTCGTGACCCCGCGCGGTACCAGAGCCCGAGGCTGCCCCCGGAGGCGATCACCCGTGGGCCGGGCGGCGAGATGGCCACCGTGAACGCGTGCGTGGCGACCTGGGGACCGGCGTTCGAGGGCAGCCCGTCAGACGGCTCCGTCGGGCCCCGGCTCGGTGTGCTCACGCTGGTACGCCAGCACGGCAACGGCTACCTCGTCACCAGGTACACCGGCTGCGGTGGCTGAGAGGTGTAACCCGGCGGCGCGTCGAGCGTTGCGATAACAGGGAAGATCTCACGGGACGGAGATGGCCTTATGGCTGACCGGGTCGGGATGATCGAGGAGTCGATGCCTGGGGTCTTCCCGCCACACGCCCAGTCGTCCGCCGCCTCAGCCGCCTCGGCCCGGTACCGCTCGGCGCCGCTGCCGCTGGCCGGGGCCGTCCTGTGCGCCGGCGTCGTCGTGATCCACGTGATCGACCAGGGCGGCCCCACCGCACTGAAGACCCCGGCATACATCGGCTACCTCTACTACGTACTGGAGATCTCCGGCGTGCTCGCCGTGCTGGGCCTGCTCACCCGGCGGGCCGTCCTGGCCGGCTGGGTGATCGCGCTGGGGATTGCCACCGGCCCGATCGTCGGCTACGTGCTGGCGCGCAGCGTCGGGTTGCCCGGCTCCACCGACGACATCGGCAACTGGACCGAGCCGCTCGGGGTGGCCTCGCTCGCCGTGGAGGGACTGCTGCTGGTCGGCGCGCTCACGGCCCTGGCGGCGGTGCGCACGCGCCGCCCGGCGGTCGTACCCGACCGGGCCGGGGCCGGTTGGCAGCAGGGCAACGACGAGCAGGCGGGCGAGCGGTACCGGCGGGCGCTCGCCGTCGCACGCGCGGCGGGGGATGAGGCCACGGAAGCCCGCGCGTTGCTCAACCTCGGCAACCTCGACCGCCGGCAGGGCCGCTCCGAGCAGGCGGGCGAGCGGTACTGGCGGGCGCTCGCCGTCGCACGCGCGGCGGGGGATCGGGCCACCGAAGCCCGCGCGTTGCTCAACCTCGGCAGCGTCGACCGCCGGCACCGCCACGAGCGGGCTCTCACCCGGTTCCGGGAGATCGGCGACCGGGTCGGTGAAGCCCGCGCGTTGCTCAACCTCGGCAACGTCGAAGGCTGGCAGGGTCATCACCAGCAGGCAGCCGAGCACCACCGGCAGGCGCTGGCCCTGTTCCGTGAGATGGGCGACCGGCACGGTGAGTCCTGCGTCCTCAACCGCGCCGGTGAGACCCTGCGGCATCCCCGGTGTCGATGACGGCGGCCACCTCGCGGCCCGGCAGCGGGCAGCCGACGACCGCACCGCAGACCACCAGGGAAAGCCCTGAATGTCCGTATCAGGCGCCGGCGGCGTCCAGCACGGCGGAGATCTGACCGGCCAGCTCGACGTCCTTGTCGGTCACCCCACCCTCGGAGTGCGTCGAGCAGCGGAACGTCAGCGTGCGCCAGCGAATGTCGATGTCAGGGTGGTGGTTGCGTTCCTCGGCGATCTCGGCCACCCGGTCCACGACGCCGATCGCGGCCGGGAAGCTCGGCAGCTTCGCCGTGCGGGTCAGCGCGTCGCCGTCCAGCTCCCAGCCGGGCAGCCGGCTCAGCGCCTCGCCGAGCGCCGCATCGTTCAACAGCGCCATGCGGCGCAGGGTACGCGTCCGTCAAGCGTCCCGGGTGAGGGTGCGGGCGGTCGCCAGGCCGAGCCCGATCACCAGGTAGCAACCGGCCCGGGCGGAGCTGCGCAGCAGCGCGTCGGACGGCACCGGGTCGCGCAGCACGTCTACCAGCGCACCCCAGCCGCTGGTGAGCAGCCACGGCGCCAGGCCGGACAGCGTCGGGATCGACGAGAGCACCCCGAAGACGATCACGCCGCCGACCGTGACCGCCATCACCACCAGCGGGTGTTCGGTGAGCGAGGAGACAGCCAGCGCGACGGCACCGACGGCTGCCACCTGCAGCACCGTCCACGCCACGGCAAGCCCGATGCGGGCCAGCGCCGAGCCGAAGCCCACCGTGGTGCCGGACAGCGTGAGCAGGCCGCTGCTGCCGCCGTCCGCGACCAGCCCGGTCACCACCCCGACGGCGGCCACGAGCAGCACCGCGACCGTGGCCACGGCGAGCACGCCGAGCGACTTCATGCCCACCAGCCGCAGCCGGCTCACCGGGGCCAGCAACAGGCCCCGCAGCGTGCCGTGCGCCGTCTCCCCCGCCAGCGCGTCCGCCGCGGCCATGGACACCCCGAGCGGGAGCAGCAACGCCAGCGCGATGGTCAGTGAGGCCACCGGCAGCACCAGCCCGTTGTTGACCGTCGCCGCCAGCAGCCCGCCGCCCGCGCCGCCGCGGGCCGACGAGGTCAGCGCGACACCGACCCCGATCGCCACCGGGAGCAGCGCGAGCAGCCCCAGCAGCACGAGGGTGCGGGGCCGGCGCAGCACCCACCGCAGCTCCGAGCGCAGCAGCCGCAGCAGCGGGGCGGACCTCGCCGGTGTCGCCGAGCCCGACAGCACTGCGCCTGACCCGCGGTTCGAGGGCGCCGGTGTCGAGCTCGCAGCGCGGTGGGCCACACCTGGCGCGGTCACCGGGCACCGTCCTCGGTGAGCCGGGCGAAGAGCTCCTCCAGGCCGGTGCGCCGCCGTCGCGCCTCGTGCACCGCGACCCCGGCGTGCACCAGGCAGGCGACTGCTTCCGGAGCGGTCGCCGAGGCGAGGTCGACCATCACGTCGTCGCGCTCGCGGTGAGCCGCGATCCCCGCCACCCGCAATGCCTCCAGCGCCGCCGCGGCATCCGGGGTGGACACCGCGAGCCGGGGCGCGTCGGACTCCAGCAGGGCGCGCAGTTCGCCCGCCGCGACCACGGTGCCGGCCTGCATGACGGCGACGTGGGTGCAACTGGCCTCCACCTCGGCCAGCAGGTGTGAGGAGACCAGCACGGTCACCCCCGTGGCGTGCAGCTCGGCCACGACCCGGCGGACCTCGCGGGTGCCCGCCGGATCCAGGCCGTTGGTGGGCTCGTCGAGCACGACCAGCCGACGGGGCACGAGCAGCGCCGCGGCCAGCCCGAGTCGCTGCTTCATGCCCAGCGAATAGGCCCGATACCGCCGCCGCGCGACGTCGATCAGCCCGACCCGTTTCAGCGCTTCGTCCACCGCGGCGGGGATCTCCCGGGTCGCCAGCAGCGGCTCGGCGGCGGCCACCCGGCGCAGGTTCTCCCGCCCGGACAGGAACGGGTGGAAGCCCGGACCCTCGACCAGCGCGCCGACATGCGGCAACGCGTCACCGGCCGCCGCAGGCATCGGCGCGCCGAGCAGCTCGACATCGCCCGCGGTCGGCCGGGACAGCCCGAGCAGCAACCGGATGAGCGTCGTCTTGCCCGAGCCGTTCGGCCCGAGCACGCCGAGCACGGAGCCCGCCGGGACGTCGAGGTCGACCCCGTCCACCGCGACGGTCGGCCCGAACGTCTTGCGCAGCCCGCGCGCCCGCATCGCGGGCCCGGCGAGCCCGCCGGCCTGCCCGTCGCCGGCCGCTCGCGGCCCGATCCCGGCGGGCTCGACGTCGGTGAGCGTCACCTGGCCAGTGCCTGGGCGAGCACCTGCTCCGGCACGGCACCGACGGCGATCCGGCCGTCGGAGGTGACGATCGCCGAGGCGACCTTCGTGGAGACCAGCCAGCCGGAACCCCACGGTCCGCTCACCGGGGTGCCGACCCGTCGCGCCACTGCCAGCGGGTCCAGGCCCTGCCGGGGGGTCGACGGCTGCCGCGCGGGCAGCGTGGCAACGAGGACGCTGTCCCAGCCCTGGCCGACGACCTTCGGCCCACCGCTTCGGGCAGCGGGCGGCTGGCCCGTCCCGGCCGCCTCCCGGCTGGGCTGGGTGAGGGTCGCGCCCGGCGGTGGGGTGAAGGTGAACAGCGACGGATCCTGTCCGGCGAAGGCGAGGTGGGTGAACCCGATCCGCAGCGCCGGGTCGGGCGAGCCGTCGGCTAAGAGCGAGAGCTGCAACGGCACTCGCCGTTGCGCGTCCACCGCGACCCGCACCTCGCGCACCAACGTGCGTTCGTCGGGCCTGGGGGTGAGCACGAGGTCGTAGGCCGGTCGCCCCGCGACCTCGTCGGTGCCGTCGACGGACAGCGTGCTGGACTGCCGCAGCGCCTGGATGAGGGTGCCGGCCGCCGTCACCGGGTTGGAGAGCTCGGCCGGCGCCCGGTCCGGAGTGCTGCGCGGGGTGCCGGGCGTCGTCGCCGTCGGGCGGATCAGCTTGGTGACGGTGCGTTGGGCGGAGTCGTAGAGCCACAGGGTCGAGCCGTCCTCGACGAGAGTGCGCTCGTCCTGGCCCTGCGGCAGCGAGATCCGGGCCTTGCCGTCCCCGGAGGACCACACCCGCGCCGTGCTCGTGCCGTCGGCGAGCTGCGGCAGCATGGGCAGAGCGGGGATGCCGAGGGCGTTGTCCACCTCGACGGTGCCGGCGAACCCGCCGGGGTGCGCGGTGAGCACCGATGCGACGAGATCCTGGGGGGTGACCGGAGGCAGCGACGGCGCGGCGCCGGCCCCGCGCGGGACCGCGAGCAGCCCGAGCCCGACGGCACCCGCCACCGCGACGGCCATTGCGACCCTGCTGGCCGCGATCCTGCGGGTCTTCATAGGGGCAGCCTGCACCCCCTGGTCTGAGAGAAGGCTGAGACCCCCGGTGAGCGCGGCATGCTGTGTGGTGTGCAACCGCGGGTGCTGGTGGTCGACGACGAGGCCGGGGTGCGCAGCGCGCTGCGTCGGGGCCTGTCCGCCGAGGGCATGGAGGTGGTGACCGCCGTCGACGGCCCTTCCGGCCTGGCGGCCGCCCTGACCGGCAGCTTCGACGTCATCCTGCTCGACATCCTGCTGCCCGGCCTTTCCGGCTACCGGGTCTTGCAGCGGCTGCGCGCCGAGGGCTCCACGGTTCCGGTGTTGCTCGTGTCCGCCAAGGACGGCGAGGTCGACCAGGCTGACGGGCTGGACCTCGGTGCCGACGGGTATCTCGTCAAGCCGTTTTCCTTCGTCGTGCTCGTCGCCCAGGTGCGGGCGCTGCTGCGCCGCCGCCCCGCCCCGGCCGACGGCCGGCGGCTGCGGCTGGGCGAGCTGCTCGTCGACCCGGTGACCCGGCAGGTGAGCTGGGCAGGGCGTCCGGTCGCGCTCTCGCCGCGCGAGTTCGCCGTGCTGCATGCGCTGGCGAGCCGGCCCGACACGGTGCTGAGCAAGGACGACCTGCTGCGCGCGGTATGGGGCGACGAGCAAGCGGCCAGCCGCAACGCGGTGGAGGTCTACGTCGGGTACCTGCGGCGGAAGCTGGACGCGGTGGGGGGAGGGGAGCTGCTGCGCACCGTCCGGGGGCACGGCTACCTGGTGGCCAGCCGGTGACCCGAGGCCGGGGACCGGCGGCCCAGCTCGGGAGGGGGTGGTGGGGACGGCGCCGCAGTGGGTGGTGGGGACGGCGCCCGCTGCCCGTGCGGATCACGATCGTGGTGACGGCGGTGGCACTGGGCGCGTTCCTGCTGCTGGCGCGCCTGGCGGCCGGGTTGGTCGGTTCCGCGCTGACCGACGCGGTGGACGGCGAGCTGCGTCCGGCCGTCAGCGCAGCAGCCGACGCCGTCACCGCCGGACGACCGGCGCGCTCCGCCGGGGAGATCGACGTGCGGGTGCTCGACACCGCGGGGACGCCGGTCGACGGCGGTCCGCGCCCTGCCCTGGACGGCCGGGAGGTCCGGCTGCTGGCGGCCGGTGAGCCGGTGTCAACGGGGACCTTCAGGGGAGACCCGCGCCGCTGGGTCGGGCGGGTGGTGAGCACGCCGGACGGGGCGCCACGGCTCGTGGTGGCGGCCGCCGACGTCGTCGGATACGCCGCGACGGTCCAC
>JAVKSM010000128.1:0-8108 GCA_039583705.1 Pseudonocardiaceae bacterium | reverse complement strand
GGGCGGGGGGGCGGCGGCGGTCCGGAGGGGGCGCGCCGGGCCCGCGAGGTCCGGGCCGGTGACGGGCCGGCCAGCTCAGTTGCGGGTGACGTCGGTCGGGTGGGTCGCCAGCAGCGCCAACGGCATGCCCTGGCGGCGCAGCACGTGGCCCCACAGGTCGAAGCCAGCCGGGGCGAGGACGTCGTCGGGCAGAGCCGCCACCACGATCCAGTCCCCGCGACCGATCTCCCCGGCGAGCTGTCCCGAGTCCCACCCGGCGTAGCCCGCGAACACCCGCAGGCCGCGCACCCGGGGCGCCAACGTGTCCGGGTCGCCGTCGAGATCGACCAGTGCCACCGGCCCACGGACCCCGACCACACCGGCGACGCTCGCCGCGTCCTCCCCGGTGCGCAGCGCGGCCAGGCACAGGGCGGTCCTCCGCTCCACCGGACCACCGACGAAGACCGCATGCGGACGGGTGGTGTGCGGCCCCCAGGACGGCAGCACGTCGATCACCGCGACCTCGCTGGGCCGGTTGAGCACGACGCCGAGGGTGCCCTCACCGCAATGGTCGATGACGTAGACGACGGTGCGGCGGAAGTTCGGGTCCACCAGCCCGGGCGCGGCGACGAGCAACGCGCCCGGCTCGACCCGGGAGTCGTCGTCGGTCCCGCGAGCGCCCGCAGCACCCTCTCCGGCCACCGTGCCATCGTCGCATCCGCAACCCCCGCGGCGTCATCCACCGTGCGCCGCAGCTCACGCGGGCGGCGCGACGCCCTCCGCCCGGGCCCAGCGCAGCAGCTCGGCCTCCGCCTCCTCGCGGGTGAGCGGCCCGCGCTCCACCCGCAGCTCCTTGAGGTGACGCCAGGCGCGCCCGACGACCGGGCCGGGCGCCACCCCGAGCAGCTCCATGATCTCGTTGCCGTCGAGGTCGGGACGGACCCGGGCGAGATCCTCCTCGACGGCGAGCCGCTCGATGCGCGCCTCGAGATCGTCGTAGCTGCGCTGCAACGCCGCCGCCCGGCGCCGGTTACGGGTGGTGCAGTCGGAACGCACCAGCCGGTGCAGCCGCGGCAACAGCGGCCCGGCGTCGGCGACGTAGCGGCGTACCGCTGCGTCGGTCCAGGCCCCGGTGCCGTAACCGTGGAAGCGCAGGTGCAGGAAAACCAGCGTCGCGACGTCCTCCACCACCTGCCTGGAGCAGCGCAGCTCACGCAGCCGCTTGCGCACCAGCTTCGCCCCGACCACCTCGTGGTGGTGGAAGCTCACGCGCCCGTCGGGCTCCACCCGGCGGGTCGCCGGTTTGCCCACGTCGTGCAGCAGCGCGGCCAGCCGCAGCACGAGGTCCGGGCCGTCCGGCCCCTCCCGTGCCACCGCCTGCTCGAGCACCACCAGCGAGTGCTGGTAGACGTCCTTGTGCTGGGCGTGCTCGTCAATCTCCAACCGCATCGCCGGAAGCTCGGGCAGCACGACGTCCGCCAGGCCGGTGTCCACCAGCAGCTCGATGCCATGGCGCGGGTGGGCGGCGCAGACGAGCTTGCTCAGCTCGGCCGCCACCCGCTCGGAGGTGATCCGGGCGAGCTGCGGTGCCATGTCGGCCATGGCGGCGATCACCCTGGGGGCGACGGTGAAGCCCAGCTGGGAGGCGAACCGGGCCGCCCGCAGCATCCGCAGCGGGTCGTCGGCGAAGGACTCCTGCGGGGTGGCCGGGGTGTCCAGCACCCGGGCGGCGAGCGCGGCCACGCCGCCGTACGGGTCGATCAGGCGCCCACCGGGGGAGGAGGAGCCCGACGCCGCGTCGGGGTCCCGCACCGGCAGGCCCCCCACCGGCAGCTCGACGGCCATCGCGTTGACGGTGAAGTCGCGGCGCGCCAGGTCCTCCTCCAGCGAGTCGCCGAAAACGACCTGCGGGTGACGTCCGATCCGGTCATAGGCGTCCGCTCGGAACGTCGTGATCTCACACCGGACACCGCGCCGGGCCGCGCCCACGGTGCCGAAGGCGATGCCGGTGTCCCACACGGCGTCCGCCCAGCCGGCCAGGATCCGCTGCACCGCCCCGGGGTGGGCGTCGGTGGAGAAGTCCAGGTCGCCGCCGTCCTCCCGGGCACCCAGCCGACCGAGCAGGGCGTCCCGCACGCTGCCGCCGACCAGGTAGAGCCGGTGTCCGGCCGCGACGAACCGCTCCGCGAGCTCGTCGGCGACCGGAGCGATCCGCAGCAGCTCCATCACCGCATTGTGCGGTGCGGGGCCGGTGGTCACGACGGCGTTCGGCACGGGGAGGCAGTGTAACGAGTCGTTACGATCGGAGGATGCCCCCGTCGCCCCGCTCCCGCCGCTCGCCTCGCCCGCGACGGATGCGGACCGTGGACGAGATCTCGGCCGGCGGGCTGGTGCTCGACGACACCCGGCAGGCGGCCGTGATCGGACGGTTGGACCGCCGCGGCCGGCTGTTGTGGTCCCTGCCCAAGGGGCACATCGAGCACGGGGAGACCGCCGAGCAGGCAGCGATGCGGGAGGTCGCGGAGGAGACCGGGATCCTGACCCGGGTGCAGGCGCCGCTGGGCACGATCGACTACTGGTTCCTCGCCGAGGACCGCCGGGTGCACAAGACCGTGCACCACTTCCTGCTGCGGGCCGTCGGAGGGGAGCTCTCCGACGCGGACATCGAGGTGACGGAGGTCGCCTGGGTGCCGCTCGAGGAGCTGGGTGGGCTGCTGGCCTACGCCGACGAGCGGCGGCTGGTGCGCCGCGCCAGCGAGATCCTGGAGGAATCGGCGTGAGACGGGGCGCCTGAGATGGGCCGCGTGAGGTGGCTCGCAGCCCTGCTCGCCAGCCTGCTGGCTGCCGGGGCCGGGCTGCTCGTCGCGGTCGTCCCGGCGCATGCCGCCATGGGTGTCGGGCTCGTGCTGCGGTTGGACTCGCTGGCTCCGCGGATCGTCACCGTCGACGCCGCGCCGACGCTGAGCATCACCGGTTCGGTGAGCAACACCGGTGACCGGTGGCTGCACGGGCTGGAGCTGCGGGTGCAGCGCGGCCCGGCGCTGCTCACCGACCGCGACATGGCCGCCGCGCTGGCGGGGACCGCGCCGGCCGACGCCGTCACCCCCGCCTTCAGCGACCTGGCCGAGATGCTGGCACCCGGGCAGACCCAGCCGTTCGCGCTGTCGATCCCGCTGCGCGGACCCGATCCGGCGTCGCTGTCGATCACCCAGCCCGGGACCTACCCACTGTTGGTCAACGTCAACGGGGTGCCGGACTTCGGCGGCCGGGCGCGGCTGGCCGCGGTCCGGCTGCTGCTGCCGGTGCTGGGGCTGCCGCCGCCGGCGGGCTCGCCACCGGTGGCCGACACCGCCCCGCCGATGCGCACGACCCCCCCGGCGACCCCTCCGGTCCGGATCGGGCTGCTGTACCCCCTGGTCGACGTGCCGCGCCGGCTGCCGACCGGACCCCGGGAGCCGGCGTTGCTCACCGACGACGAGCTGGCGACCTCGCTGGCGCCCGGTGGGCGGCTGTCGGGGCTGCTCTCCGCGCTGGCGTCCGCAGCGCCGCCCGGTTCCCCGTTGGCCGCGGCGACCTGCCTGGTCGTCGACCCCGACCTGGTGCAGACGGCTGCCGCGATGGCGGCCGGCTACCGGGTCCGGACGCCGACCGGCGTCATCGACGGACGTGGCGCGCTGGCCGCCGCGCAGTGGCTCGACACGTTGAAGGCCACCGCCCAGGGCCGCTGCCTGCTGTCGCTGCCCTACGCCGACGCCGACCTCGTGGCGATGTCCCGCGCCGACCTGGCCGACCTCGCCGACTACGCCACCGTGGACGGAGCCCGGGTGACCGCCGCCGAGCTGGGCGTCACACCGCTCCCCGGGACGAGCTGGCCACCCGGCGGGCGCATCGACGACCGCACGCTCGCCGACATCTCGGCCGGCGGCGGCCGGGCCGTGGTGCTCTCGCCGGGGAGCCTCGCCGGCGGGGGGCTCCCCGCCGGCGGGGTGACCCGGTTGGCGGGCAGCGACGTCACCGCTCTGGTCACCGACCCGCTGGTCTCGACCGCACTGGGCGGCGACCTCGCGGAGGAGCACACCGGCCTGCCCGGCGGCGGCTCCCCGGACGGCTCCGCGTCCGACTCCCCGGACGGCTCCGTGAGCGACACCCCCGCCGGTACCGCCGCTCCGCTGGCGACCCAGGACGGGCTCGGCGCGCTGGTGTACCGGGCGACCGTCGGCTCCAGCGGATCCTCCAGCGGATCCGTGACCTCGCCGGTGAGCAGCCCCCGGGTGGTGCTCGCCGCCCCGCCCCGGCGGTGGCAGGTCGACGCCGCCGAGGCCGGGGCGCTGCTCACGGGGGTGGCGCAGGTGATGCGGGCAGGGCTGGCCGTCCCCGCGGACATTGCCGGGCTGGCGGACGGGGCTGCCGGCCCGACGACCGCGCTGTCCTACCCGCTGGCTGCCGGCGCCGAGGAGCTGCCGGTCGGCGTGACGTCCGCCGCCCGCAAGGCCCGGGACGAGCAGCGTGACCTGTTCACGGCGAGCGAGCAGGACCGGGTGGGCTCGCTGCCGCCGGCGGCGTTGTTCGAGCCTGTCGAGGCTGATCTGCTGCGCGGGCTGTCGGCTGCCTGGCGTCCCCGACCCGCCGCCGCCGCGGCCGCCGTCGCCGCCGCCGCGAGCCGGATCGACACGCTGCGGTCGATGGTCGACGTGGTGCAGCCGCCCGGCCCGTACTCGCTCGGCTCCGACGACGCGCCGTTGCTCATCAGCGTCGAGAACCAGCTTCCGGTGGCCGTCGACGTGCGGCTCACGCTGTCGCCGACACCGGGGCTGCGCACCCATCCGGTGCCGCTGCTGCGGGTGCCGGCTCAGGGACGGATCCAGGTGCGCGTGACCGCGACGGTGTCCCGCTCCGGGCAGTTCAGCGTCGAAGCACGGGCCACGACGCCCAGCGGGGGAGCGCTGGGACCGGCCAGTCGTCTGCTGCTGCGATCGACCGCCTACGGCACCATCACAGTGTGGTTGACAGGTTCCGCGGGGGCAGTCCTGGTGCTGCTGGCCGGCCTGCGGATCGCGCGCCGGATGCGCGAACCGCCGGGCGGGGCGCACCGCCGCCCGTCCGGGGACGGACCTGGCGGCGGCCGGGCGAAGCCGGGCACCGCCGCACCGGCGGCCACAGCGCCGAGTGGAACCCGCTGACCGCAGCTGAGCCGACCCTCCTGCTGCCGGCGTTCCGGCCCGGTCTCGACGCGGCTGATGCCCCCACGACGCCGCTCCCGAGCCTCCGGGAGGCGGCGGCCACCGGACGCGACGACGACGCCCTGGTCCGGGTCAGCGGCTCGATCGCGGTGGCGACGCTGGTCAGCCGGCTCACCGGGTTCCTGTCCAAGGTGGCGCTGGCAGCCACGCTCGGGCTCGGTCTTGTCAACAGTTCCTACACCGTCGCCAACACCCTGCCCAACATCGTCTACGAGCTGCTGCTCGGCGGCGTGCTCACCAGCATCGTCGTGCCGGTGCTGGTACGGGCCGCGCGCGAGGACCGGGACGGCGGTGAGATCTTCACCCAGCAACTGCTCACCGTGTCGGCGGTCGTCCTGGCGCTGGCCACCGTGGTCGCGGTCGCGGCGGCGCCGCTGCTCGTCCGGATCTACCTCTCGCCGGGCAACAAGACCGACCCTCACCTCGCCACCACCTTCGGATACCTGCTGCTTCCGGAAATCTTCTTCTACGGGGTGGGCGCACTGTTCGGGGCGGTGCTCAACGCCCGGGGGGTCTTCGGGCCCCCGGCATGGGCGCCCGTGGTCAACAACGTCGTCGTGCTGGCCGCGCTCGGGGGTTACTGGTTCCTCCCGCACGGTTCCGGTGCCACCGACACAGCCGGGGTCGGCACCGCTCAACTGCTCGTGCTCGGCCTGGGCACGACGCTGGGGATCGTCGTGCAGGCGGTGGTGATGGTGCCGGCGATGCGTCGGCTGGACCTGCGGTGGCGGTGGGGATGGGACCGGCGGCTGTCGGAGTTCGGCGGGCTCGCGGCGTGGGTCGTCGGGTACGTGCTGGTGAGCCAGCTCGGCTACGTCGTCGTCAACCGGGTCGCCTCCGCAGCCGACCGCAGCGGCATCGCGATCTACTCCTACGCCTGGAACCTCTTCCAGGTTCCCTACGGCGTGCTCGGGGTCTCGTTGCTCACCGTCCTGATGCCCCGGATGAGCGCGGCGGCCGCCGCCGGTCGGGTCGACCAGGTCGTCGCGGACCTCTCGCTGGGCAGCCGGCTCTCCGCCGTCGCCCTGCTGCCGGTGACCGCGCTCATGACCGCCTTCGGGGGCACGATCGGGGTGGCGTTGTTCTCGCTGGGCCACTCCGACCTGTCCGACAGCACCCGGCTGGGCGCGGCGGTGGCCGTGTCGGCCTTCGGGCTGCTGCCCTACGCCGTGGTGCTGCTGCAGCTCCGGGTCTTCTACGCGCTCACCGACGCCCGGACCCCCACCCTCATCATGGTGATCATGACGGTGCTCAAGGTGCCGCTGTGCTACGCGTGCGCGCTCGTGCTGCCCGACGACCAGGTCGTGCTCGGGTTGTCATTCGTCAACTCGCTGACGTTCGTCGTCGGCGCTGTCATCGGCGAGCTGTGGCTGAGGGCCCGGCTGGGGCGGCTGGGCAGCGCCCGGATGCTGCGCACGGTCGTGCTCACCGCGCTCGCCTCGGTGCTCGCCGCCCTGGTCGCCGTCATCGCCGCCACGCTGCTGCGGCAACTGCTGGGATCCGCGGTGGGCGTGGTCGGCCAGGCATGGCTGACGCTGCTGGTGGGGGTCGCGGTCGGGGGCGCGGTGCTGCTGGCGGCGATGCGGCTGCTCCAGGTGGAGGAGCTGACACCGGTGCTGGCCCGGGTCGGCGGCCTGCTACGTCGCCGTTCCTGACCTGCCCCGCGCGCGGTGGCCGATCTCACAGCAGACGGATGCCCGGTGACGTAACCTTTCACCGCGTCGGGGACTGCTCATGTCGAGACAGGAGTGCCGTGGGTTGGAGACCGACGCCGACGCCGCGGGTGCCCGGAGAGCTGGGGTCCCGCGGGTCCGGATTGACGTCCGGCACCGTCTTCGGTGACCGGTACCATCTGCTCACCCTGGTGGGGCGGGACGAGGCGGCTGGCGCCGAGCTGTGGCGTGGCTGGGACGTCACGCTGGAACGGGATGTCGCGGTCACGCTCCTGGTCGGCGGCGCCGGGCAGGAGGCGGCGGCCGCCACCGCCACCACCAGGGCGTTGCGTGCCGCCCAGTTCGACCACCCGGCGCGCGCCCGCGTGCTCGACGTGCTGCCGCCCCGCTCCCCGGGTCTGCCGCACGGGGTGATCGGTGCCGCCGTCACCGATTGGATCCCCGGACCCGACCTCGCCGAACTGGTCGCCGTGGGCCCGCTGCGCCCTTCGGTCGCGCTCCAGGTGGTGCAGCCGCTCGCCGCGGCCGTCGCCGCCGCTCACCAGGCGGGTTTCGTGCTCGGCTGCGACCACCCGCAGCGGGTCCGGCTCTCCGCCGCCGACACCGCCCGGATGGCCTTTGCGCTGCCCCGGGCCGACGTGTGCGGCGACGACGACGTCCACGGTCTCGGCGCCGCGCTCTACCTGCTGCTCACCGGCCACTGGGCGCTGCCGGGACCGCCGCCGGCCGCCCTGCCCGCGGCGCCCCGCGACGCCGACGGCGGGCCGCTGCCGGTGCGCGAACTGCGGCCGTCGATCCCGGTGGACGTCTCCGCGCTCGTCGACCGGGCACTGGACCGGGACAGCGGGATCCGCACCGCCGCAGCCGTGGCGCAGCTGCTGGCCTACCTGCTTGCGAACCTGCAGGACGACCAGGTGCTGCTCCCGATCGCCGAGGAAGGCGCCCAGGTCGGCGTGGACACCCACACGGTGTGGCAGCCCGAGAGCGGGCCGGCGCCCGTGCCCGACCCGGCCCGGCGCCGCAAGCTGCGGATCGGGATGACCCTGGTCGTGCTGGCCACCGTGCTCGCCCTCGGCTGGGTGGGGATCAAGATGAGCTCGCTGCTCGGCGGCGGCTCGGCGGCGGCACCGGTCGTGGTCGTCGGCCCCACGCGCACGCCGCCGCCGACACACCCCGCGGCGTCCGGCCCACCGGCCGCACCGGCCCCCCCGGCGAC
>JAVKSM010000127.1:0-8118 GCA_039583705.1 Pseudonocardiaceae bacterium | reverse complement strand
ACGAAGGTGGCCACCGACCTGACCGAGGTGTACCGCGAGGCCGCGGCGCAGCGGCTCGCGCGCCTGCCGTGAGCCATCAGCGTCACGACCGGCCGCGGCGCATCCCCCGGCGCCCGGTGCCCGGCGCCCCCACCGCGGGCCCGGTGCCCGGCACCCGGCTCAGGGGTGGGGCGTCGGTCTCGCCGTTCGAGCCGTGCGCAGCCGCGCTCGCGGCGAGAATGCGGGCCAGCCGCTCCACCGCCTCGAGCGTCGCCGACCGCAGCGCGTTGACCTGGTGGGCCACCGGCTCCACCTCCCAGGCGGTCGCCCGGCGCACCGCGCGCTTGACCGCCCACCGCGGACCGCGCATCGCCGGCACGCCCGGCACCCGTGCCTCCCCGACCCGGCGCAGCGGGGCGGTGGCCTCGGACAGGTCGGTCCAGGCGAGGCCGGGGTGGCGGCCCCGAGGGTCCGACCCTGCCGGCCCGAGGAGCGCCGACCCGCGCTGCGATGCGCCCCGGCGGACGACCTCGGCCTGCACCGCCGCCCGCAGGTCCGCGGCCGGCGTCGGCCACGGTTCCCGCACCAGGGCCACCGGGCGGTGCGCCGCCCGCCACATCGCCGTCCGCAACTCCTCGTCGTCGGCGACCAGGGTGATGCCGGGCCGGTCGGCAGCCTGGTCGGCGAGCCCGCCGACCAGGGTCGCGATGACCGGCCGGTCGTACAACGCCGCGCGCTCGAGCACCCCGGAGGACCAGATGTGGCGGTAGGGCAGCACGAGGACGTCGGCCGCCACGATCCAGCGGTCGAACAGCTCGTCGCTGATGAACCCCTCGTGCAGGTGGGTACCGGCGGTGTGCCCGACGAGGCGTTCCAGCTCGACCGCGTGGGCGAGGTAGGCCGGCTCGTCGACCCGCACCGAGCCGACGATGTCGAGACGGGCATGGCCGTGCAGGCCGGCGAACGCCCGCACGGCCCGGTCGAATCCCTTGTGGGGCTGGATGAAGCCGACGGCGAGGAACGTGGTGACGTCCTGCGGGATCCCCAGCGACCGGCGGGCGGACGCCCGGTCGGACCGCGTCCGGCGGCGGAAGGAAGAGCCATGCGGGTTGAGCTCGACCCGGCCGGGCCGGACGCCGAACGCCCGGACGAAGTCGCCCCGCTCCCGCTCGGTGTGCACCACGACGCGGTCGACCCGGCGCCACATCACCCGGGCCGCGACGGCGTCCGGCCCGCCGCCCCGCCCCTCCAGATAATTGATCTCGTGGACGACGACCTCGGTCCGGGCGGCCCGCGCGAACGCCACGGCGTAGGCCAGGCTGACCCGCGCCCGGCCCAGCCGGCCCCCGCCGGGCGGGTAGAAGAAGTCGGGGTGGAACTGCACGACGACGCGGTCGTAGCGGGCGACGCGTTTCGCGACGGCGAGGCCGCCCCGCGGGCCCAGCAGGTCCAGGTGGTGGTGCGCCGCCGACGGTCCCGGGGAGAGCACCTCCACGTCGTGCCCGTCGGCCCGCAGGGCCGCGACCGACTGCATCGCGTAGCTCGCGATGCCGTCGCGCATCGGCGGGTACGGTGTGATCATGAGGATGCGCACGGTCAGCTCTTCCCACTGGTCCACTCGTGCAGGGACGCTTCGACGCGGTCGAGCACCGCATCCCACCGGTAGTTCTCCAGCACGTAGCTGCGGCCGCCTTCGGCCAGCCGGGCCGCGGCCTCCGGGGCGTCGGCGAGGAACAGCAGGCACTGCTCCAACTCGTGCGCGTCGGAGTACACCAGGCCGGCCCCGGAGCGCCGGCAGTGCCAGGCCACCACCTCGCTGCCGGCGTTGGCGACCACCGGGATCCCGGCGAGCCACGCCTCCATGACCGTGCGGGAGAACGCCTCGTACCGGCTCGGCTGCAGGTAGGCGTCCGCCGCGGCGAAGGCGTTGTCCCGTTCCCGGTCCGGCAGGAAACCGAGGTCGACGACCCGGTCGGCGATCTCCGCGGGGGGCCGGACCTCGCCGCCGCCCATCGTCACGATGGAGAACGGCAGGTCGTGGTGCCGGGTCGCGGCGGCGTAGGCGTGCAGCAACTCGTCCCAGCCTTTGGCCCCCTCGCGGCGACCCGCGTACAGCAGGAACCGCCCGGAGATGCCGTAGCGCTCCCGGAAGCCCTCCCGGTCGTAGCCGTCCGGTACCTCGACCCCGCAGCCGACCTGCGCGTGCGGCGCCAGGTTGGGCACCAGCCGGTGGGCGAGGTCGTGCTCGGGACCGCTCTGCAGGAACAGTCCGCAGACCCCGCTCAGCACCGGCTGGAACAGCTCCAGGTAGGCGTAGGGCTCGTCGTGCAGGCAGGTCCACAGCACGCTGCGCTCCGGCGCCACCTGCGAGCACGCGAACGTCACCCAGAACGGGTAGGGCGTGAACACCAGCGCCCGATAGTCCTCGGCCGAGTCCATGATGTGGTGGAACAGCTCGGGTACGCGCATCCCGGCGTTCATCCACCGCTGCTGCTCGGCCAGGGTGAGCGGCTCCAGGCCGAGGATGCGCCGCTCGAGCTCGGCTCGCTCCGCGATGTGGTCGTCGACGACCGGGAAACGCCGCACCCGAAGGCCGTCCTCGACCGACGCGCCGGACGCGACCACGTTGCGCCACGAGTGGTGGTCGGTCGCGCACGTGGTGAGGATCTCGACCTCCCAACCGCGCTCCTGCAGGCCGGCGGCCATCTTGGCGAGCACGATCTCGGCCCCGCCGACGATCCCGGGTCCGAAGCGGGCCGGGCAGAAGGCCAGCCGGCCGGTGCGGTCACTCACGTCAGCCCCTCGCCCTCCACCACCTCGAACTTCGGGTCCACGTGCAGCACGCCGTCCTCGCCGCCATCGCTGTTGATGCGGAACACGGCGGTCCGGTCGAGACGGTGCCACTCCGGCCCGACGGGTGGGTGCACGGCCGTCGTCACGTAGTACTGCCCGTCCACCAACGGCAGCGACGGCAGCACGAAGCGCGCGGTGCGACGGCCGTGCAGGGGCGGCGGCCGGTGCCCGAGCAGCCGGGTGTTCGTGCCGTAGACCAGCAGGTCCATGTGGTTGCGCAGGGCGATGCCGACCACCCACTCCTCGCGGCGGACGGCGGACTCGACGTCCACCTCCAGCACGAGCGCACCACCGGAGTCGATCGCCCGCAGCGGGGCGCCGGACGTGTCGAGCACCCGGACGTCGGTGATGTGCACCGACCGGGCCCCGCCGGCTTCCGGCGCCGCGAGCCGCTCCGCCTCGGCGTAGCGGTCCCGCAGGGCGCGCACCGCCTGCACCGGCGTGCCGTCGAGCACGAGCTGGCCGTGGTCGAGCACGACCGCCCGGTCGCAGAGCTGGTGCACCACGTCCAAGCCGTGCGTCACCAGCACGATCGTCCGGCCCTCCTGCTGGAAGCGCTTGATCCGCTCCAGGCACTTGCGTTGGAAGGGCTCGTCGCCGACGGCCAGCACCTCGTCGATGAGCATGATCTCGGGGTCGACGTGCACCGCGACGGCGAAGGCCAGCCGCACGTGCATGCCGCTGGAATAGAACTTCACCTGCGTGTCGATGAACTCCTCGATCCCGGAGAACTCGACGATCTCGTCGAAGTGGCGAGCGGTCTGCGCGCGGGTCAGACCCAGGATCGAGGCGTTGAGGTAGACGTTCTCCCGGCCGGTGAGGTCGCCGTGGAAGCCGGCGCCCAGCTCGAGCAGCGCGGCGAGCCGGCCGCGCCGCGCCACCGTTCCGGTGGTCGGGGCGAGGATCCCGCCGATGATCTTGAGCAGGGTGGACTTGCCGGACCCGTTGTGGCCGATCAGCGCCAGGGTCGTCGCCGGGTCGAGCTCGAAGCTCACCTCGCGCAGCGCCCAGAAGACCTCGGCGTGCGCCGCCGAGCGGCGGAAGTTGACCAGCCGCTCCTTGAGCGACTTGTCCTTGCGGATCGTGAAGCGCTTGGAGACACCGTCAACCCGGATGACGGGGTTGCCCACGTGGTTCAGAGCTCCTGCGCGAAGTTGCCCTGCGTCCGGGCGAAGATCCGCTGGGCGCACCACAGCAGGGCGGTGCACACCAGCAGCAGCACGCCGAGGCGCAGGTACAGGTCGCCGTCGTAGGCGAAGGGCTGTCCCTGGCGGGTGTCGCCACCGGGCCACAGGGCCTTCTGGAACGCCAGCACGACGTTGGCCATGGGGTTGGCCAGGTAGATCTGGAAGAGCCAGGACAGCCCGTGGTGGTCGACCAGGTTGGTCCGCACCTTCGTCCAGTCGTACACGATGGGGGTCATCCAAAACCACAGCAGCAGGCCGATCTCGACCAGGTACTGCACGTCGCGGAGGTAGACGTTCGCGGCGGCTAGGACCAGCCCGAGCGCGGTGCCGAACACGACGAGCACGGCCAGCGCGAGCGGCACGAGCGGCAGGTCGGCCGGCCGCGGCCAGGATTCGGTCACGGCATAGGCGGCCACCAGGACGACGAGTTGCAGCGCGAAGTTGACGACGGCGGCCCCGACGACCGACAGCGGGAAGAGCTCACGCGGGAGGTACACCTTCTTGACCAGCCCGGCGTTGGACACGATCGTCCCGGTGCACCCGCCGATGACGTCGGTGAACAGCGTCCACGCCACCAGACCGGTGAACAGGTACACGCCGAAGTCCGGGATCGCGCGACCCTGCCCCAGGAAGACCCCGATCGCGATCGCGTAGATGAAAAGCTGCAGCAGGGGCCGCACGAGGGTCCACAGGAACCCCAGCACCGAGTCCTTGTAGCGGACCTTGAGCTCCTTGCGGACCAGGTTGCCGAGAAGCTCGCGGTAGGCCCAGACGTCGGCGACGTCGGGGAGGAAACCCCTCGCGAACGACCGCGGCGGGTGGACCAGCCGCAGCGGGGCCGCCGCGGCCCCGCCGGCGTGGCCCGGCTCCAGCTCGTGACGCGGCAATCCCGTCGGACGGTCGCACGCCGTCGAACGGTCGAACGCCGCCGGACGGTCGGACAGCATGCGCAAGCCACCTCTGCCTCCGGGCGCCGGCACTGCCGCCCACGCCCCGCCTCCAGGTCACGGGGAATCGTACTTCCGGCACCGGGGAGTCGTACCGCGCGTGGCCGCCCGGGTGGCCCACCAGGACGGCGACAAGATCGCCGGGATCGTCGGCCGCCCCCGTCGGAGCCCGTTTGGAGATCAACGAAACGGGTCCTAGTCTCGGGCTGTGGCCCGGTGCCGGAACCGGCTCTACGATCTGGCGGCCGTCCTTCCTCCGCTGGGACGGCTGCGCCGTCAGCGCGACTGCTTCGCGGCCCGCGTGCTGGCGCTCGAGGCCGAACTGGAAGCCGCTCGCGGGCAGGCCCGCAGCCGGCAGGAGGAACCAGCGCCCGGGCCGGAGCCCGCCGGGACGCGGGGAGCCCCCCGAGCCGCCTATGACCTGTACCCTCCGGGCCACTTCCACTCCGCGCAGCCGGATCTCGACGAGGTGGCCGCCGACGCCGGGCACCTGTTCGACCGGTCCGGGGACGTTGCAGGGGTCAACCTGGGCCTGCCGGACCAGCTCGCGCTGCTCGAGGAGCTCCGCCCGCTCATCGCGGGATGGCCCTACGCCCAGCCGCCGGACCCGACCGAGCGGCCGGACGCCGCCGGGGAGCCCGCGGACGGGCAGGTCCGCCCACCTCTGCGGTACCGGTCGCTGCGGTACCGGCCCGACAACGACTTCTTCGGCTGGACCGACAGCCAATTGTGGTACGCGCTGCTGCGGCGGTGGCGGCCCCGCCGCGTGGTGGAGGTCGGCAGCGGCTGGAGCTCCGGGCTGCTGCTCGACACCGTCGAGCGCCACGACCTGGCGACCCGGGTCACCTGCATCGAGCCCAACCCCGAGCGCCTGCACTCGGTCATGCTGCCCTCCGACCGGGACCGGGTCACCCTGCTGGCGCAGCGGGTCCAGGACACCGGTCCCGCGGTCCTGGCCGACCTGCGGCCCGGGGACGTCCTGTTCATCGACTCGTCGCACGTGTCGAAGGTGGGCAGCGACGTCAACCACCTCCTCTTCGACGTGCTGCCCTGCCTCGCTCCTGGAATCCACGTGCACGTGCACGACGTTGCCTACCCGTTCGAGTACCCCCGGGAGTGGGTGCTGGAGGGCCGGGCGTGGAACGAGGCCTACCTGCTGCGCGCCTTCCTCATCCAGAACCCGCGGTGGCGTATCACCCTGTGGCCGTCACTGCTGTACCTGCGCCACGCCGACGTGCTGGCCGCCGCGCTGCACCCGGCCACCCCGGTGGACGGCGGCAGCCTCTGGCTGGAGAGCCACTGAATATCTTGAAACGGACCAGAGACCAAATCAGGTCGCCGTCACCCCGGCCTCGCCCGGCGGTCTGGCCCTGTGCGACCGTCGTCAGGGTGCGGGTGCGCGAGGCGGCGCTGCGCAGCCGGTTGGTCGGAGCGTTGCGGCGGCGCGCGTCGAGGGTCGCACCGCCCGAGGCGGACGAGGCGGTCATGGAGAGTAGAGTCCGCCACCTCAGCCGGCCGACCCACCGAGGAGCCGTACGAGGTGGATGTCGTCGTCTGCGGGGCACAGGTCCCGTTCACCACCGGGGGTGCCGAGCTCCACATGCGGAACCTGGTGGCCGCCCTGGGGTCCGCGGGGCACCGGGCCGAGCTGGTCCGGCTGCCGGTGGCCTGGGAGAAGGGCCGGCTGTTCGACAGCGCCCTCGCGTGGCGCATGGTTCCCATCGACGCGGACGTCGTGGTCGCGACGAACTTCCCCTCCTATTACGTGCGGCACCCGCGGAAGGTGGTGTGGTTGTTCCACCAGCACCGGGGCGCTTACGACGCGGTGGGGTCCGGGTGGTCCGACATCGGGTTGGACGACGTGTCGCTGGAGGTCCAGCGTCAACTGACGGAGTGGGACGCCCGCGCCCTCGGGGAGGCGCGGCACGTCTTCACCACCTCCGGCGTGGTGGCCGACCGGCTGGCCCGGTTCAACGGGCTGCGGGGTGAGCCGCTGTACCACCCGCCGCCGCTGCACGACCGGTTGCACCCCGGACCGTTCGGGGACTACGTGTTCGCCCCCACCCGGCTGGAGGCCAACAAGCGGCCCGAACTCGTCGTCGACGCGGTGGCCGCGGCGCGCAGCGGCACCAGGGCCGTGGTCGCCGGGAGGGGGAGCCTGCGGGACAGCGTGGTCGCCAGGGCGGCGGCAGCCGGCGTCGCGGAGCGTGTCGAGCTCCCCGGCTTCGTCTCCGACGATCGGCTCGTGGAGCTGTACGCCGGCGCGCTGGCCGTCGTGTACGCCCCGTTCGACGAGGACTACGGCTATGTCACGCTGCAGGCCTTCTACGCCGGCAAGCCGGTCGTCACCGCCCATGACGCGGGCGGCGTGCTGGAGTGGGTGGAGGACGGCGTGACCGGCGTCGTCACCGACGGCTCGGCCGCGCAGCTCGGCCGCGCGGTGGACCGGCTCGCGGCGGATCCGGCGCTGGCAGCGCGGTTGGGCGCCGCCGGTCGGGAACGGGTGACCGATCTGAGCTGGGACCGTGTGGTCGCCACCCTGCTGCCCCGGTGAGCCCGGTGAGCACCGCCGTGGCGCGGCCGCACCTCGCGACGCTGCTCAGCGCTCCAGTCGAGCCGCGGCTGCAGGTCGTGCTGCACCGGCTGGTCCGGGTCTGCGACCTGGCCGCCGCCTGCGACCTCACCGCGGCGGCCAGGCCCTGTGACGCCGCGTTGTGGGACCGAGGCGGCGACCCGCCGACCGGCGTCCCGCTCGTCGTCTGGGCCGCCGACCTCCCCCCTGACCGGGAGCCGGCGCGCTCGGCGGTCGTGCTGCTCACCCCCGAGATCGTCACCGACAGCCGCTGCGTGGTCCTCGGCCGCTACCCGGAGTACCCGCAGGCCCGCCCGGTGCTCCCGTTCACCCGCGGGCGGATCCGGCGCGCCCGGCGGCTGGCCGGCCCGGCCGGTGCCGAGACGGCCGCCGGTGCCTGGCGGTGGGACGGGGAGGACGTGCCCGCAGGGGTCGAGGACGCCGCCGCCGGGCTGGCCTCGGCGGTCGTCGCGACCGACCCGGCCGAGGCGCTGCGGGCGTTGGCGTGGGCGGCACCCACCGTGACCGACCCGGTCACCGCGGCCGCCCTGGGGGCGGTGGCCGGCGAGCACGTGCGGGT
>JAVKSM010000126.1:0-8177 GCA_039583705.1 Pseudonocardiaceae bacterium | reverse complement strand
TTCGCATCATCGGGAAACGCATCACGACGGCCCACCCACGATCCGCATCCGGGCAGCTGCCTAACTTAGTGGTATTGTCCCATGGCTGCTGTCGAGGTATCTATTCCGCTCGGGTTGGCCGTGGCCGCCCGGGAGCCCCTCGCCGTTGAGGAGGTTGATCTCACCGCCTTGGTCTACGACTCCGACCGGCAGATCACGCTGATCCGGGATGGGCAGACCGACAGGTTGATGCCGTGGTGCAGGCATTCGACTGGGGTGACGAACACCAACAGCAACACCGATGGCCAAGGTGGCCCGGAGACCGACGAGGACTACACCGAGGATTGATCAGGTGCGCCGTTGCGGGTCGTCGGTGTGGGTGGTGACGCGTTCGCTGGACGCCACAGCCGATGTCGTGATCGATGAGCTGAACCGCCGCGACGTGCCGGTGGTGCGGTTTGACCTGAACGACATCACAGTGGCCGCTGAGCTGAGTGGCTCCGGCTGGATCGGCCAACTGCGTACACCGACCCGGACCACCCGAATCGAGGAAGCGATCGGCATCTACTACCGGCGGCCCTCCCCTCCGGCGGCTCCACCAGGTACGGATCCCGAGGTCGGGGCGTGGATCGAGACCGAGACGCGCTGGGGGCTGCGTGGCCTGCTCGCGGCCTTGCCCCACGAGTTGTGGATCAATTGGCCCCCCGCTGTTCACGCTGCCGAACACAAACCGCATCAGTTGGCCACCGCCGTGACGTGCAACCTGCCGGTCCCTCGGACTGCCATCGTGAACGACCCCGACTGCGCGGCCCGCTTCGCTGAGGCCGCGGGGCCAGTGCTGTACAAGGCGTTTCGTGGCAACCCGGTCCGCATCGAGGGCCGGACCCACCTCACCTACGCGACACCGATCAGCGTCGAGCAGTGCCGCAGCGAGGCGATCCGCCTCGCCCCGATCATGCTGCAGACCCGCGTCGAAAGGCGTGCGATGCCCGCGTCACCTGCATCGACGGGCACGTCTTCGCCATCACCCCGCGTGGACCCGGGGCCACGATCCCGCTGGACTGGCGGGTTGACCACACCGCGATCGCCTGGGAGCCGATCGAGGTCCCGAGACCGGTGCGGGCGGCACTGCTGGACTTCCTCGACCGCCTGGGCCTGCGATTCGCCGCCTGCGACCTGTGCGTCGATCACGCCGGAACGTGGTGGCTCATCGAGGCCAACCCGGCCGGTCAATGGGCCTGGGAGCACCCGCTGCGCGACGCGATCGCCTCGGCCATCGCCGACGCCCTGACCCGGGAAGCCACCGCGTCGTGATCGCCGACCCCGCCGCCGGGCAGCTGCGCGCCGCCCTGGCCCACCAACTCGCCGCGCAGGGACTGCTCGGCGACCCCGGCTGGCGGGAGGCCTTCGAGGCCGTCCCTCGGGAAGTCTTCGTCCCCTGCTATTTCCAGCCCTGCCGGGGGCGAGTCGGTTGGCGGCTGCTCGAGGGTGGGCCGGAATGGCGGCAGGGCGTCTACACCGACGCCGCGCTCGTCACCCAGCTCAACGGCAGCGACGACGCCCTTGAAGCAGCTCGCCGTGGCGAGGCCATCGAGGGCACCCCCACCTCATCCAGCTCCGCACCCAGCCTCATGGCCGCCATGCTGGGCGCGCTCGACACCCATCACGGCCACCGCGTGCTGGAGGTCGGCACCGGCAGCGGCTACAACGCCGCCCTGCTGGCCCACCGCCTCGGTGACACCCACCTCACCACCATCGACGTCGACCCCGCCTTGTGCCACCGCGCCCACCACGCGCTGGCCACCATCGGACGCCACCCCCGAGTGATCTGCGCAGACGGCGCTCAAGGAATCACCGCCGACCAGCCCTATGACCGGGTGATCTCCACCGTCGCCTTCACCCACGTCCCCCCGGCGTGGCTGACGCACACCCGCCCCGGCGCGCTGATCCTCATCCCGCTTCGTTTCGCCGGGCACGGCGGGCTCATGGCACTGCTGACCCGCGGGGCCACCGGCCAGGCACGCGGACGGTTCCTGTCCCACTACGGCGGGTTCATGGCCGTGCGCAACACCCCCGAGCCCGCACGACCCACCATCCGCTCACACCTGCTCGACCACCACCCGCGGCCCACCGACGTGCCGCCCGAGGCCCTCACCGACGCCCACCCGGCCGCTTTCTACCTCTCGCTGCGCTGCCCCTCGCCCTACACGACCATCCAGTTCACCCCAGACGACGGCAGCACCGGGCGCCAAACCTGGGGCCAGGGCGCAGACGGCTCGACCTTCACCCTCATCCCCACCGACGCCACCACCACAGTCACCGCGACCGGACCACTCTGGGACACGCTGGAAGGCGCCTACACCGAATGGCACGACCTCGGCCAGCCAGCACGTGACCGATTCGGCGTCACCGCCGGCACCCAGCAATGGGTATGGCTGGACAACCCCGACAACCTGGTCACCGAACTACACAAATGAGCCGCTCACGACCGGCTCACGACCGGCTGGTGCCGCAGCGGATCCGCAACGACCCGATCGCCCGGGACCTCGTGCTCGCCCTGGATCAGCGCGGCAAACGCCGCGTGTGGGAGCTGGACAGCCTGAAGAACCGCTTCGGCGTCTCAGATAGTTCACGAAACGCAAACGCTTAAGCTGGCCACCATCCTGCCAAACTGACCACATACAAGTACCAGCATCGACCCTGTGAGGTGTGATCGCGGTGACCCCCCCGGAACCCGCGGAGATCGGAGCGCGGATGCGGCTGATCCGCCGCCGCGGACTGAGCCTGGAGGTGGCGGCCGGGCTGGCCGGCATCAGCAGCCCTACCTGTCGCTGCTGGAGACCGGGCAGCGCCACTTCCACCACCGCGGCCTGCTCGAGGACCTGGCGGGCACTCGGGACATACCGCTGGGCGATCGCATGCGTCGTCGCCTCCCGCGTGACCGGTAGGCCGCAGCCGACGTCGATGAACTGTTCGATCCCGCAGCGCTCGGCGAGGTAGGCGGTGGAGCGTTGCCGGAAGCCGTCGTTTTCGAACGCGGTGGCGCGCACCACACGCTCGCCCACCGCCTCGTAGATGCGCTGGTTGGCTTCCAGGTCAACCGGGAAGTTGTCCTTACCCCGCAGCGCGGCATTGGACATACGCGCGGGCGAGGGGGCAGCAACGGTGAACGCCACCACATCAGGCTCCTCAAACGGCGCGGTCGGACGTGACCGGCGTAATGCGCGACTGCCTGCCGGATCCTCAAACACCGAGGCACAACGCGACACCACCTGACCAAGAAACGTGCTGACGCGCACGGCACTCCCTCCACCCCCACCCGGCGACTGAGCCTGCTGGTGGAACGTCGCGCACGCCGGGCATATCGCGCCGGGTGCGGTGCACAGCGCGCCCGACACCATCACCGCGCCGCACTGCGCTCGGAACTCGCCCGGTCCCTGTGCGACAGCGGTTGCTATTGCCTCATCAGTGACCGCATGATTGAACCTGACCCCGATCCGCAGACCGCCACCGGTCGGCGCGGGAGCGGCCGTACCCGGAGTTGTCGAACCGGACGATCGGGTGGGCGGCCGTCGGGTTGATCGTGATCGGCGTCGGCGGTGTGCACCATCTCGGGCGTGGGGAACGCCGGTCGCCACAGTCCGGGATCGTTCGCGTCGGTTCGTTGTTCGTGATCGCGGACAGATATGGCACATGGGGAGACAGATATGGCACCTGGGACAAGCCCACCGCCGGGCGGCGGCGCCCCGCCACCAGCAGCGAAGCCGGCTCGGCCCACGGCACGGCCATGGCGCCAGCCTCCGGAGCGCCCCGACCGGCCTCGACCGGCCGGCCGCTGCGGACCCGAGAAGGAGCCGCCGACGGAGGAGCTGTCCTGGGTGCCATCCTGTGCCGGCATCACGAACACCACCGGCCACCAGCACAAACGCTGAGCGGGGTGGGCGCGTCCCGCCCAGCGTTTGCGTCCGTGCCTACCAGGAGCGGCCAGCCGGTGACACTCCCCAGCTTTCTAGGGCACTCCCCAGCTTTCTAGGGGGCGCCGTATTGCCGCTCGTCACGGGCAGAGGCTACGGTGTCCTGAGTGTCCACCTCTTGCATGCCGCCTTTCTGGGTTCCCGCGTCTTCGGGAGAGCTCTCAGCGGTCGTAGGATCTGGCTTGCCCGCGGCAGATCCGTGCTCAATGTCTCCGTACGTTTCCTCTATGCGCTCCTTGAACTCCTCTGCTGAGGCATCGAGTCCCGTGTCTTCGTTGAGGTCTGTCATGCGCTTTTCGGAGTCGTCGGGCATCTCTGCTCCTCGATCAACAAGGGGACGGGTCCGAGTACGAGTACCCCCTTGGCTGCACGTTACACATCGAGGCCGCTCAGACGGGGCGGCGGCTCGGGCGGCTTGAGGCGCGAACCGCGGCGGAACCCTCCGGTCGGAGGGGCGCACCTGGGGCGCACCTGGGGCGCACCGCATGGACCTCGACACCGACCGCGAGCCTCGACGGCGTGCCTGCGCCCTGGGTGGGCTCTCGCGATGAACAAGAAGCCTCAGGGGGGTGGGCGTAGAACCACAGTGCTCGCAGGACGAGGGCTTCGACCACCTCAGAGCCGGGTGCCGAGGGTGAGGACGAGGGAGAGTCGCCGCTCCGCGCGTCATGAGCGGTGGCGCGGCATGGGCGGGCCGGCGGGACGTGGACGTCACCGCTGTCGAAGAAGGAGCATCGGCGGGCGCGACGGCGGGTAACCGGCACGATGGACAACGTCGACGTCGTCATCGAGACCCCGCGTGGGTCCCGCAACAAGTACGAGTTGGACGAGGCACAGGGCGTCATCCGGTTCGACAGGCGGCTGCCCGGATCGTTTGCCTTTCCTGCCGACTACGGCTTCGTACCCGGCACGGTGGGCTCCGACGGCGAGCCGCTCGACGCCTTGGTCCTCGCGGTGGAGCCCACCTACCCCGGGGTATGGGTGCGCTGCCGACCGATCGGCGTCTTGTGGATCCGCAGCGGGGAGCGTCGGGAGGCGAAGGTGGTGTGCGTCCCGGAAGGCGAACCCGCCTACACCGGGATCACCGACCTTTCCCAGCTTCCCGATTACCAGCGCAACGAGCTCGGCAACTTCTTCGACGTCTACCGCAGTCTCGATGCCCACAGTGACGTGGTCAGCGAGGGACACGAGGATGCCGACGTCGCCGGCCGTGTGATCGCCGAGGCGCGCGCTCGAGCCCGAGACCGACGGGAAGACCTCCGGTGACACTAGGGAGACCATCGGCGGCCCGCGGAGGTCGCCGAGATGTGGGCAAGCAGGTCAAGCCAGGCGTAGCGGGAAGCCGGTCTGGTCGTGCCCGGTGGTCTCTCCCCTCAGTGGCCTCAGCCGGGAAGGGTCTCGCCGCCTATCGGGGCGAGCACCTCACCGGTGTAGTAGCTGGAGAGCCGCTCGGCCGCGAAGAACACGGTGAACGCGAGCACCGCCCCCTTGGTGGCGGAGTAGTCGAGGAGCATCTTGTTGCCCCGCAGGCCGTTGATGGACGCGGTATTGATGATCGACCTACCCTCGGGCAGGTGACGCAGGGCGGCCTTGGTGGTCCAGAAACGGCTGTAGATGTTGACCTTGAAGGTGTAGTCGAACTGTTCGGAGCTGAGCTGCTCCAGCGATTCCACGGGGGTCTGGGTCCCGACGTGGTTGACGAGGATGTCCAGGCCCCCAAGCTCTTCGACAGTCTGCTCGACGATCTGCCTCGCGTGGTGCTCGTCGGCGAGCTCGCCGGGTAGCAGCACCGTCCGCCGCCCGCCGCCCGGCGGCCGCGACCAGGCGCGCGGTGTGCTGGGCGTCCTGGTGCTCGCACAGGTAGGCGATCGCGATGTCGGCGCCCTCCCTGGCGAACGCGATTGCCACCGCGCGGCCGATCCCGGAGTCACCCCCGGTGATTGAGCGCCCGCTTGCCCTCGAGCAGCCCGCGCCCAACGTAATCGGTCATCTCGTCCTGCGGCTTCGGATCCATCTCGGCGGTAGTGCCTGGTCCTGACTGCTGCTGCTCAGGCTGCTGACCTTGCACCTCGGCCGCAGGGGACTCTCCTTCGTCAGAAGTAGGCGGACAGGGTAGGCAGACCGGCGGGACCGGCGTCCTCGGCTGTCAAGGTTACGGGGATGGGAGTCGGATGGGTTCGTTGGATATTGCCGTCGTCGGCTTCGGCGAGTTCGTTGACCAGGCGGCTGGTCTCCGTTCATCGGAGGTGAGGCGGCCTATTCTCGGGGTGACGCCCCCACCTGCCGCCACACCAGGTCAGATCCCACGGGGCCGTCCAGGCAGAAGCTCAGCACCGCCTGGACGGTGCACGACTCGTTGCGGCAGGGCCGCCACCAGCGACGTGGGTGGCACACCCGGCACCGCCCCGTGCCATCCACCTCGTCCCGTCCCAGCAGCACGAGCGCTGCCACCCCGAGACGCACCAACTGCTCGGTGCTCTGCTCGCGGCAGCGGCACCTGGCGCTGATGACCGCGCCAAGACCACCCGTTGCCGCGCGCCTTCGACGCGTTTCATCAATGCCCTTCGCCGGTGGGTGGCACCCAGGACCGGGGACGATCGGGCCGCACCGTCGGGGCACTGGTGTCGCCGGGGCATGGAAACCTCGGTGCGCCCACGGGTGTCTGACCCGGCCCTGGGGCCATGCGGGGAGCCAACCCGGCCGCTCGGGCACCCCCGTTGACGCGGCAGGTATGGCGGTATGTGCCCGGCCTGTGCGGTATACGCCCGGCGTATGAGGAATGCCGGCGTCGCGGCGCCCAGGACCGCGAGGCCGGCCGGTAGGCTGCCCACGCACCAGCGTTGGCCAGCGGCCTGGACTCGGCCACCGGTGTCGGGCTGATCCGTGATCTCTATCGGCGGTTGGGGCCGCACGCGAGCCTGCCGGCGGTGGGCGACTTCCTGCAGCGGGCGCGGAGCGTGCTGGCGGCGTGACCGGAAAGCCCTGGTCCAGGGAGTGACCGGAAAGCCTGGTCCCGGGAGCGGCCCCCTCAGTCGAGGCACACCGGCGAGGCCCACCCGGGGTGGGAGTGGTCGGCCCAGTCGACCGTGAGGCTGAGCGTGCGCCGGTACCCCACCCACGCCAGGCCCGGCAGACGCAGGTGGGCCGAGGTCTCCGGGATCGTCACCTGGTACCCCGAAAGCCAGATGTAGGGGACCGTGACGCCGTCCATGGCGCGGGCCCAGCGCGGGAAGTGGGCCGCGGCGGCGAGGATCTCGGCGTGCGCGGAGTCCCGGCCGCGGACGTTGCCGGGCCGGCTGTGCCGTCCCGGTTGCCAGTGCGCCGCCAGGTCGAGGGTCACCCGGCGGACGCCGGGCCGGTGGGCGATGCCGTCGAGCAGCCGGACCGGCTTGGGGCGTCCCCACCACAGGTGCTGGTACCAGTCCCACGACCAGGTGTTGGGCTGCCGCTCCGACGCCAGGGTCCACAGCTCGTGGCAGGTGCGACGGACGCCGTCCATCGGTTCGAGGTCCTCGCCCAGGTACAGCTCGTCCAGGTACACCGCGACGACGTCGACGACGAGCGGCTCCGGGTGATCGGGCGGGGTGAGGTCGACCGCGTCGAGGTCCTCGTCGGTGAACCCCCACTCCCAGTCCGCGTTCCACCGTCGGACGTTCGCGAGCTGCTCCTCGAGGGAGACGAACAATCCCTCCGGCGGTGTCGGTCGCGCCGGCCCCGGCCCCGCGGACACCGGCCGCGCCGGCTCCGCGGCGCGAACCGTCGGTCGGCCCTCGTCCACGATCGGCCAGGGTACCCAACCGGGCACCGGGGGAACGGTCGCGACGACGACGTGAAACGGTCGCGACGACGATATGAAACGGGCGTGGCGGCGCGTGAACCAGGCCCGCGCTGCGACCGCTAGCCTGCCGCGGTGCCCCGTCCCCCCTGCCGGAGCCTGCGGCTGCTCATCGTGGTGTCCCTCGCCGGGCTCGTCGCCACCGCCTGTGGGGCCGGCGCGCCGGCGCGTGTCGCCGGCACAGCGATCCTCCAACCCGCGTCCTCGGCCCCGGTTGCGTCGGCCCCGGGCGCGTCTTCCCCGGCGCCGTCGGCCGATCCCCCCGCCGGCCTCGTCCCGCTGCCCGGCTCGCCGGCCACACCACCGACGCCGCCGGCCGCGTCGGCCGCGTCGGCGCCCGACTGCCCGGATCCCACCTCGGGGTTCGACTGCGACCTGCAGCGCAGGTT
>JAVKSM010000125.1:0-8419 GCA_039583705.1 Pseudonocardiaceae bacterium | reverse complement strand
CTTCGGGACGAGCACGGACGAGTTGGCCGCGATCACGGCCGCACTGGTCGCTTACCGCCACCCCGAGGGCCGCGGCGAAGGCGGGCAGAAGAACAAGAACGGCACCGTCGCCCGCTGCGCCCGCCCCCGCCAGTTCCGGATCACCCGCTCCGTGCTCGCCGCCGGCCCCGATCACCTGCGGCACCCGCGGGCAGGACCTCACCAGCGACCCGGTGGACGACGACGAGAGCTGACCGCCGTAACCGTGCCGTCTGGCGGGTGGCGGTCTCGCCGGGTTTCTTGACGCGGTAGCTGGTGTGGCGTGCCCGTTTGACGGCACGGGGACAGGTGCGGTGCCGCCGGGGTCGGATAATCTTGCGGGGCAGACCACGGACACCGAAGGTCAACACTGAACGTCGGTGAGCCCCACGGTATCGCCATGATCGGGCTACAGCACCAAACGTGCCGAAACACTCAAGACAGAACCGCAAACCCCCTGGTCAGAAGGTCGCAGTTCTGTGACGTGCCCCCGGCAGGAATCGAACCTGCGACCCACGGTTTAGGAAACCGTTGCTCTATCCCCTGAGCTACGAGGGCGCGACGACGCGGCCGAGCGCCGCAACGGCCCTGAGCATATCCCGGGCCGACGAGCGTGAGCGTCAGCGGCCCAGACAGCCCGCAAGCCCGCAGCGGTGGACGCCTACGGAACCTGGGACCGCCTGACCTGCGACACACCTCCGCTGGCTGTTCCGGCGCCGGCATCCACCAGACTAGCCTCGCCATCATGTCAACCGTCTTGGTCACCGGTGCCCCGGAGCGGGCCGCACAGGTCGCGTCGGCGCTGCGCTGCGCGGGTGCCGAGACCTCCGTGGTTGATGACCTGCACCGACTGGAGCAGCACGTGTGCGGGCGGAGCTTCGACGCCTACCTCCAGCTCCCCGTCCTGATCAAGACGTCCGGGGACAGCGTGGTCGGCCGGGTCGAGCAATTCCTCACCGAGGGCCTGCTCAGCAGATTCCGGGCCGCGACCACCGTGCTGCCGACCTTGCGTCCCTCGGCCCGGGTGGTGCTCGTCGCCGGCCACACCAACATTGACGTCGATGCACCGGACGACGCCGCCGCCCGCGGCGCGCTGCTGCGGGTGCTGGCCCACGCGCTGCGCGCCGAGCGGGCGCCGGAGCGACTGTCAGTGAGGATCTGCGACCACACCTGGACCGCCCAGGATCTGGCGACCGCCGTGCTCCAGCCGGAGGAGTGGCGCACCCCGCCGTCGTCCGATCCCACCGACACCACCCGGACGGCCTACGCCGACTGGCGCACCGAGGTGCTCGGCCTTATGGGCGCGGAGTTCTAACGTTCGGGAAGCGACGATACTTCGCCTCCCGAACACCAGGTGTCCACCCCTCAGCACGTTCTCAGCCCGGCCCGCCACACTGGGTGACGTGCGGATTCTCGTGGTCGACGACGACCGGGCGGTGCGCGACTCACTACGCCGCTCGCTGGCCTTCAACGGCTATCAGGTGGAGCTGGCCAACGACGGAGCGATGGCGCTGGAAGCCGTGGCCGCGCAGCGTCCCGACGCGATGGTGCTCGACGTCATGATGCCGGGGGTCGACGGGCTGGAGGTGTGCCGACGGCTGCGCGGCATCGGCGACGACCTGCCGATCCTCGCGCTCACCGCGCGCGATGCCGTCTCCGACCGGGTGGCCGGGCTGGACGCGGGCGCCGACGACTACCTGCCCAAGCCGTTCGCCCTCGAGGAGCTGTTGGCCCGGCTTCGCGCGTTGCTGCGCCGGGCGAGCCCCGCGGATGAGTCCGCCGCCGGGCCGGCGCTGGTCTTCGCCGACCTCTCGCTGGACCCGGCCACCCGCGAGGTGCGCCGCGGCCAGCGCCCGATCAGCCTCACCCGCACCGAGTTCGCCCTGCTCGAGCTGCTCATCAGCCGCCCACGCCGGGTGCTGACCCGGGGCCGCATCCTGGAGGACGTGTGGGGCTACGACTTTCCGACCAGCGGCAACGCGCTGGAGGTCTACATCGGCTACCTGCGCCGCAAGACCGAGGCCGGCGGCGAACGACGGCTGATCCACACCGTGCGCGGAGTCGGCTACGTGTTGCGTGAGACGGCGCTGTGACGCTGCGGGCCGGGCAGGCGGCGGACGGGCAGGTGGCAGACGGGGCACTACCTGTCGGGTCCGGGTCGCTGCCGGCCCCAGCCCCCGACACGGCCGGAGCTGGCGGGCCTGATGACCGCGGCGTGCCGGCGCGCATCTCGCTGCGGCGCCGAGTGGCGATGCTGTCGGCGTTCGGCGTCGGACTGGTCGTCGCCCTGGTCTCCGTCGCGGCGTTCTTCACCGTCAGGTCCGCGCTGTACAGCCAGCTCGACCAGAACCTGGTGCAGCGGGCCACCGCTGCCGCGCAGGGGCCGCTCGCCAACCCCGGGGCGCTCGCGCAGATCCCCTCCGAGGCGCTCGGTGCAGGCGACCTGCGGATCGCGATCCTCTACGCGAGCGGCATCGCCCACTCGTCGGCCGGCAGACAATCAGCGCCGCCCCTGGGTCGTCCGGAGCTGGCCGTCGCCCGCGGCACGACAAACGTCCCCTCGCTCCGGACCGCGACCGCGCACCGCGTGAGGTACCGGGTCGTCGCCGTCGACGCCGGCGAAGGGCGGGCGCTGGTTCTGGCCCAGCAACTGCGGCCCACCGAGCTCACCCTGGACCGCCTCGGTCTGGTGCTGGCCCTGGTCGGCGGCGTCGGGATCGTGCTCGCCGCGCTCGCCGGCACGGCTGTCGCCCGGGCTGGGTTGCGTCCGGTGCAACGGCTGACGGCGGCCGCGGAGCGGGTCGCGGCCACCGGCGACCTGGAGCCGATCCCGGTCACCGGCGGTGACGAGCTGGCCCGGCTGACCCAGAGCTTCAACGCGATGCTCACGGCGCTGGCGACCTCCCGGGAGCGGCAGCGCCAGCTGGTGGCCGACGCCGGCCACGAGCTGCGGACGCCGCTGACCTCGCTGCGCACCAACCTCGAACTGCTCGTCGCGTCCAACCAGCCGGGCGCGCCCGTGTTGTCCGACGCCGACCGGGCAGAGATCCAGGCCGACCTGCGCGCGCAGGTCGACGAGCTGACCACCCTGGTTGGCGACGTCGTCGAGCTGGCCCGTGACGACCCACCGAGCAGCTCCGCCGAGCGCCTCGACCTCAGCGACATCGTGGAACGCACGCTGGAACGGGCCCGGCGTCACGCGCCGGGCCTCCGGTACGACCTGCGGTCGGTCCCCTGGACGATCTGGGGGGACGCGGACGCGCTGGAGCGGGCGGTGCTCAACCTGCTGGACAACGCCGCCAAGTGGAGCCCGCCGGGCGGGACCGTCCGCGTGGAGCTGCGGCCGCTGGATGACGGCAGTGCGGTGCTGGAGGTCGCCGACGCCGGCCCCGGCATCCCGGACGTCGACCTGACCTACGTCTTCGACCGCTTCTACCGCTCGCTGTCCGCGCGCAGCCTGCCCGGCTCCGGGTTGGGGCTGGCGATCGTCAAGCAGGTCGCCGAGCGCCACGGCGGGTCGGTGTGGGCCGGCCGCGCGCCCGAGGGCGGTGCCCTGCTCGCGATGCTACTGCCGGGTGGGTAGCCCGGCTGCCGGCCGGCGGTCGCCGCTCGGCTCGAGTACCGTGCCGTGCCGGTGCCGGTGCCGGTGCCGGTGCCGGTGCCGGTGCCGGTGCCGGAGCCTGGATCAATGACTGGGTGCCGGAGCGGATGGCGTGGCGGCTGCGCTCGATGTGAGGGGTCCCGGGTGAAGCATGGCCAGGGCCCGGCGATATCTCAGGTACGGCTCAGGTGACGAGGGGACACTGTCGGCATGAGCGAGCAGGATCCCGGCCAGCCGGACGACCACCCTCACCCGGAGGTGCCGTCGGAGCCGACAGGTGGCGGCTTCGGCCAGCAACCGGCGCAGTGGTGGGACCGTCCGGTCGGCGAGGGCGGCCAGGAACCGTTCCAGCCGCCCGGCCAGCCCGGCCAGCCGGGCCAGCCAGGCCAGCCGGGCCAGCAGGCGGCGTGGCCCGGCTACGGTTCGGCGTGGGGCGCCGGGCCGGCCGCGACCGCCCCGTACCCCCAGTACGGGACACCGCAGGGGCCGTCCGGACCGCACACCACGCCGCTGGGGAGAAACGAGGGAAACGGCCGCCGCCGCCGCGGCACCGTTGTCTGGGCGGTGCTCCTCGTCCTGGTTGCAGCGCTGGTCGGCGGCGGGGTGGGCGGAGCGGTGGGATACCGGCTCGCCGAACGGCCCACGGCCAGCAACGTGCTCAACGAGCCGCTGCCGTCGGTGAACCCCGCGGCCACCGCTCCGGTCGGCTCGGTGGAGGAGGTCGCGAACAGGGTCCTGCCCAGCGTCGTGCAGCTCGTCGGCGCTGTTGGCGAGGGTTCCGGGATGATCCTCTCCACTGACGGGCTCATCCTCACCAACAACCACGTGCTGCAGGCCGGTGGCGGCAACCGGCAGCTCCAGGCGGTCTTCCAGAACGGCACCCGCGCGCCGGTGCAGGTCGTCGGCACCGCGCCCGACGCCGACATCGCCCTGGTCAAGGCACAAGGCGTCGGGGGGCTGACCCCGGTCACGCTCGGCAACTCCGACGCGCTGCGGGTCGGGCAGCAGGTGGTGGCCATCGGCTCGCCGCTCGGGCTGTCCGGCACCGTGACCAGCGGCATCGTCAGCGCGCTTGACCGCCCGGTGGACACCGGCGGCATCGGCAGCGGGCAGGAGACCGTGCTCAACGCCATCCAGACCGACGCGGCGATCAACCCGGGCAACTCCGGCGGCCCGCTGGTGGACATGCAAGGCCAGGTGGTCGGTATCAACTCGGCGATCGCCAACCTCTCCAGCGGCCCGCAGTCGTCCGGGTCGATCGGGCTGAACTTCGCCATCCCGATCAACCAGGCCAGGCGGATCGCGGACGAGCTGCAACGGACCGGGCAGGCCACCGAGGCGGTGATCGGCATCACGGTGCATGACGCCTCCCCGGCGGGCGCGCAGGTCGTCTCGGTGCAGCCGGGCCAGCCGGGCGCGGCGGCCGGCCTGCAGGCCGGCGACGTCGTCACAAAGCTCGACGACAAGCTGATCCAGGACAGCGACGCGCTGGTCGCCGCGGTCCGCTCGCACGCCCCGGGTGAGGTCGTGACGCTGACCGTCACCGGGGCTGGCGGAGGTCAGCGCACCGTGCAGGTCACGCTGGGCAGCCAGGTCATCGGCGGTCACTGAGGCCGGCTCGCAGTGCCATGTCCCGGGCGGCGCGCAGGGTCCCCCGCACCGACCCGGACACCTTCGAGCGGCCACCGGCCCGGGGCCGGTAGACCACCTCGACCTCGCGCAGCCGCCAGCCGGCGGCACCGGCCCGCACCAGCAGCTCCACGGGATACCCGAAGGCACGGTCGACGACGCCGAGGTCGAGCAGGTCGCGGCGGCGCCCGACCCGCACCGGGGCGATGTCGTGCACCGGAACCCCGCGGCGGCGCAGCAGCGCGGCGATCAGCGCGTTGCCCGCCCTGGCATGCCACGGCCAGGTGCCCCTCCCGACGGGCACCCGTCGTCCGACGACGAGATCGGCGCCGGCCAGACGGTCCACCATGGCCGGCAGGACGGCGGGGTCGAGCGACCCGTCGGCGTCAAGCACCGCGACGACGTCCGCGCTGGCCGCCTCCAGCCCGGTATGGACGGCCGCGCCGTAGCCGCGACGTGGCTCGGGCACCACGGTGGCGCCGTGGGCGGCCGCGACCGCCGCGGTGCCGTCGGTTGAGCCGTTGTCCACGACGAGGGCGCGGTAACCCGACGGCAGCCGGGCGAGCACCCCGGGCAGCGCCTCAGCCTCGTCCAGGCAGGGCAGTACGACGTCGACCAGGGCTGTCACAGCCACTCACACTAGATCGTCTGACCGCGCCGGGCAGCCGAGGCGCGCTCACCACCCGGTGGGCGGTCCGCTCAGGAGACGTCGGCGGGCTCCCGCAGCGGGTCGGTGACGAACGCCGCCACACCTTCGGCGAACGGCACCGCCGCCCGGAACCCCAGCACCGCCCGCGCCCTGGCCGGGTCGGCGACCACGTGCCGCACGTCACCGGGGCGGGCGCCGCCGACCACCACCGGAGCCGGCCCGCCCATCGCCTCGGCCAGCGTGGCAGCCAGTTCGCCGACCGTGTGCGGCGAGCCGGAGCAGACGTTGAGCGGCTCGCACCCACCTTCCGGGGGTGGTGCCGCCAAGGCCAGCGCGTTCGCCGCCGCAACGTCACTGACGTGCACGAAGTCGCGGCGCTGGGCGCCGTCCTCCATGACCTGCGGCGGCTCACCGCGCTGCAGCGCGGAGCGGAAGATCGACGCCACGCCGGCGTACGGGGTGTCCCGCGGCATCCGCGCGCCGTAGACGTTGTGGTAGCGCAGCGCCCACACGCCGCCGCCGGTCTGCCGTGCCCACGCCTCGGCCAGGTGCTCCTGGGCGACCTTGGTGGCGGCGTAGGTGCTCCGCGGCGCCACCGGCGCGTCCTCCGTGACCAGTTCGGACCGCAGCGCCGACCCGCACCGCGGGCACCTGGCCTCGAAGCGACCCGCGGCCAGGTCGACGGGCCGACGCGCCGGCGGGACCACGACGCCGTGTTCGCCGCACGAGTAGCGGCCCTCGCCGTAGACCACCATCGAGCTGGCCAGCACCAGCCGCCTGACGCCGGCGGCGTGCATCGCGGCGAGTAGCACGGCGGTGCCGACGACGTTGTGGGTGGCGTATTCCGGCGCGTCCGACGGGTCGACACCGTGGCCGACCATCGCCGCCTGGTGGCACACCCCGTCGGCGCCCGGCAGGAGGCGCGCGAGCAGAGCGGCGTCTCGGACATCACCCTGGACGAGCTCGTGGGCGACGGTCCAGGGTGGGACGCCTCCGTGCGCCTGGGGCAACAGCGCGTCGAGCAGGACGACGGAGTGGCCCTGGCTGGCGAGGAGGTCGGCGACGGCCGAGCCGACGAACCCGGCCCCGCCAGTGATCAGTACCCGCACCGGGGTCACGGTAGGCCCAATCCCACCCTGGCACGACCGGGCGGGTGATCCCGGCGCGCTTCGTTCCCTGTTCCGCGCCGCTGGGCCGATCATGCCGCTACGGTGGCCGCCATGGAGAACACCGTCGCGCGGCTCGGCCGGGCCCTGGTGGTGATCGTCGATGACAAGGTGAGCCACGGTGAGCACCAGGACACCACGGGGCCCCTCGTCACCGAGCTGCTCGCGGAGGCCGGGTTCGTGGTGGACGGCACGATCGTCGTCCCGGGCGAGTCGGTGGCGATCCGCAACGCCCTCAACACCGCGGTGATCGGCGGAGCGGACCTCGTCGTCACCGTCGGCGGCACCGGAGTCTCCCCCCGCGACGTCACGGCCGATGTCACGGCCGGCGTCCTGGACTGCCCGATTCCCGGCATCGCCGAGGCGATCCGGGCCTCCGGGCTGGCCGCCGGCGCGGTCGACGCCGGCCTGTCGCGCGGGCTCGTCGGGGTCTCCGGCAGCACCCTGGTGGTCAACCTGGCCGCGTCGCGGGCCGCGGTCCGGGACGGCATGGCGACGCTCACCCCGCTCGTCGCACATGTCATCGAGGAACTCTCGGGGCTCGACGAGGAATGAGCGGGCGAGGTGACGGCGATAACCGGCCTAGTAATTGCCTCGATCGGCGGACCGGGAGCGCAGCAGGTCCCTGATCTCGATGAGCAGCTCGACATCGGTGGGCTCGGCCGGACCGGGCTCCTTGCCGCGCCGACGCCGCTCTTTGATCACGTTGAGCGGGAGCACGACGACGAAGTAGATCACCGCCGCGACGATGACAAAGTAGATCACGGCCGAGATGAGCGTGCTGAAGTCGACGAACGTGCCAGGGTTGTTGCCGCGGATCTGGAACCCGATCTTACCGGCCGGACCTGGCCGGGCCACCGAGTTGATGAGCGGTTGCAGGATGCCGCCGGTGAAGGCCGTGACCACCGCGCCGAACGCGGCTCCGATGACGACCGCGACCGCCAGGTCCACGACATTTCCTCGGAGCAGGAAGTCCTTGAACCCCTTGAGCACCACTACTCCCTCCGGCTGGGGCGGCCACTACCCGGCGACCGTCAGCGCAGGGTAACGGATATCCAGTGACGGTCAGCGGAGGGTAACGGCCACGCTGGCGCCGACTGACGCCACCGCGACCTGAGCGCGTCGGGCAGGTCACGGGGTGACGACCACAACCCGGGTCGGCGAGGCGTGTGGAGTTTGCGTGACGCGACCTGTGAGAAGGGTCAGGAAGCGGCAGCCGCCGCCGGGGCCGAGCCCGACGAGCCGGACCTGCCCGACCGGCCAGACCTGCCCGACGAGGACGGACCGGACCTGCCGGGCCCGCCGGAGCTGCTGTCGGGCCGGCCGGAGCTGCTGTCGGGCCGGCCGGAGCTGCTG
>JAVKSM010000124.1:0-8608 GCA_039583705.1 Pseudonocardiaceae bacterium | reverse complement strand
CGCCGCTGGTGGTCCGGCAGCGGCGGCAGCCGCCTGGCGCGAGCTGCTCGCCGAGTCCCGCGACCGCGGGAGCGCGCTGTGCCCCACCGAGACGGTGCGGGTCGCGGCCGATCGGCTGGTCCGGGTCCACGCGCTCGACGCCGACGGGAGAGAGGGGCTGCGCAGCCTCGTCAGGGCCGTTGAGCAGAGCTGGTATGGCGCCGCCAGCGGTGACGGGAGCGAGGTCGGCGTGGCCGTCGCCCGGGTCCGGGCAAGCCTGCGCAGGTGCGCGCCGCTGAGCTTGCGGGCGCGGCTACTGCCGCGCTCGCTGCTCTTCCGGCGGGATGGCCAGGAGCCGCCGGCGCTGGGAGCCGAGGACCAACCGGATCGCGGGCCCCGGGTCGGCCTCGGGTAGGCCGGCGGGCGACCGGCCGAAGCCGGTCTTCATTGCCGTGGCGGTAGGCCGCGGTGCGTCAGTCCTGGTCGAAGCGGCGACGGAAGCGCTCCTCCATCCGGCTGGTGAACCTGCTGCGCTCCCGCTCGCCGGGGCGTGCCGTACCGGCTCCGGTCCGCTTCCTGGCTCCCGACGACGTCACCGCGAGCACCGCCCCGGCGAACATGGCCAGGAAGCCCGCGATGCTGATTACCGGCACGTTCGCCACCCACGTGGTCCTGATCGCCAGACCGAGCACCAGGAGCACGACACCGATGGCGAACAGCGCGATGCCCTGGATGCGGCGGCGCCGGGTCGGCCGACGCAATCGGCCAGCACGCACCGTGGAGGCGAACTTGGGATCCTCGGCGTAGAGCGCACGCTCGATCTGGTCGAGCAGTCGCTGCTCGTGCTCGGAGAGTGGCATGACTTCTCCTCCGGCACATGTCTCGGGCACCGGGCGATTGGGGTGCCGCCGGACCCGGTGGACGTCCGTGAAGCGGATGTCACATCGAGGATACGAGCACCGTTGCCTTCCGACTACCCACCCGCGCCGACTCCCATACCGAAAATCTCAACCCGGGCCGGGTCGTCATCCAAGATCGGCCTGCTGAGCCGTTGCGGGCTCAACACCCGGGACGTCCCCGGCGCCGAGCGGCGTCGCGGATCCGGCTGGCGGGACCTCCCGGGCACCGAGCAGCGTCGCGGGCCGGACCGCCGCAGCCCCGAACCGGGAGCGCACGAGATCGGCCGCCAGCTCCGCGTGCCGCCGCCCGTGCTCCGGTGCGTCGAGGGTCGGCTGCTCCGCGAGCTGGCTGATGCCACGGAGCTGCTCGACACGCACGCCCACCAAGCGCACCGGCGGCCGGGGGGCCAGCGCGCCAAGCAGGGAGGCAGCGGTCCGGTACACCTCTTGGCCGACGTCGGTGGGCGCCAGCAGGGTACGGGAGCGGGTCACCGTGGTGAAGTCGGCGAACCTGACCTTGATCGACACGGTACGCCCGCACAGGCCACGGGCGCGGAGCGTCGCAGCGGTGCGTTCAGACAGCCGCAGCAGCTCGCGAAGCAACGCCCCGTCATCGGTGACGTCGACCTCGAACGTCTCCTCGGCCCCCACCGACTTCTCCGGCTCGCCCGGCACGACGCGGCGCTCGTCACGGCCCTGCGCAAGCGCGAGCAGCCGAGTGGCCGCAGCGGCGCCCACGGCACGACGCAGCACGGACAGGGGCGCGGCGGCGAGGTCGCCGACGGTCTCGAGCCCGAGTGAGCGCAGCATGTCGGCGGTGCGCTCGCCCACTCCCCACAGCGCGCTCACCGGCAACGGCCGCAGGAACCCGAGCACGGCACCCGCCGGCACGACGAGCATCCCGTCGGGCTTGGCCATCCCGGAGGCCAGCTTGGCGACGAACAGGTTCGACGCCACGCCGACCGAGCAGGGGATGCCCTGCTCGTCGGCGACCCGCGCCCGGATCTCCTCGCCGACGCCGGCCGGGCTCCTCCCCAATCGACGCAGCGCCCCGCCGACGTCGAGGAACGCCTCGTCGAGGCTGAGCGGCTGCACCAGCGGGGTGATCGACCGGAAGATCGCCATCACCCCGTTGCTCACCCGCGCGTAGCGGGCGAAGTCAGGCGGGACGAACACCGCCTGCGGGCACTGCCGACGGGCTCGTGCCACCGGCATCGCCGAGCGAACCCCGAACGCGCGGGCCTGGTAGGTCGCGGACAGCACGACACCCCGGCTGCTGCCACCGGCTACGACAACGGGCAGGCCGGCCAGCTCCGGGCGTCGACAAACCTCGACAGAGGCGTAGAAGGCATCCATATCGACGTGCAACACGGTGCAGCCGGTGTCGTTCGGCGGCCAGGGTGCCTGCCGGCTCGACGTCCCCGCGAAGTGACCCGTTGACCCGCCCGGCCCTTCGGCGCCCCGGCCACCCGGGTGGCGGGCCGGGTCGGCGCTGAACCGCCGGACGTCGGAGCTGCGCCCCACCATGGCCCCCGCTACCCGGGCCGGCGGGCCAGTGCGTGCAGCCGATTGGCGATGTCGCGCAGCGGGGGCCGCCAGGCCGCCAGCCGTTCCAGCTCCGCGAGATCCTCGACAGTGGACGGACCAGCCTCAAGGACCGCGCCCGGCACAAGGTCGACGAGCACGCCGTCGCCCTGGACCTGTTCGACCACCAGCCCGGCGTGGCCCTCGAGGAGTTCGCGCAACCGTCCGGTGTCCATCCGCCGCAGCAATGGGTCCGCCTCGCCCCACCGACCGTCAGGGTCGGCGAGCAGCCGCCGCGCCTCTCCGAGCCGACCCACCATGGCCCGGCCCAGAACCGCGGCGAACCGTCCCGCCACGAGGACCGAGACCGCCCCACCCGGGGCGACCGCCACGGCCAGCGCGCGGGCGGCGGCCGCCGGGTCGTCGACGACCTCGAGCAAGCCGTGGCCCAGCACCAGGTCGGCGCGCCCCTCCCCCACCGCGTCGCCGAGCGAGTCCACGTCACCCTGCAGGGCCGCCACCCGGTGCGCCACCCCGGCCTCCCTGGCCCGATGTTGCAGGACAGCCAGGGCGTTCGGGCTGGGATCCACCACCGTGACCTGACAACCCTCGCAAGCCAGCGGTACGGCCCACGCCCCGCTGCCACCCCCGACGTCGAGCACCACGGGAACCGTTTCCGGCCGTCGCTCGCGCAGCGCCTCCAGCTCCGCACGCAGCGTCCGATGCACCACGTCTGCGCCAGACAGGGAACGGGCGCGGTCGGCCACGCCCGAAGCGTATTGCGGCGTGCCGGGTACCTCGCGCGGGCTCACGCCAGACACCCGGGACGACAGTCCGGTCGAGTCGATCACGCTGGATCGCCCAGGACGAGCCGGGCCGCCAGGTCGAGGAACTGCCCTGCCTGTCGCACCAGGTCGTCGGCGTCCCGTTGCGAGACCAGCCGGGTGAGGCCCGCCTCCGCCGCCGCACGGGTGGTCGATCCGGCCGCGAAGAACGCCGCCCACTCCGCCAACTCCGGCGCCACGACGCCGAGCAGCGTCCAAGCGCTGGTGGGTCGGCCGGCCCTGCTCCCGGGCTGCGCCCGCACGGCGAGCACCGCCGCCGCGCCACGAAGCGCCGCAAGGTGGGCTGCCGCGAAGCGCCGCGTCGGCGCTACCAGGTGCTCAGCCTGCGCGAGCTCGTCCTGGGCGGCGGAGAGCAGGGTGCGGGCAGCCCGGGACGGTGGCGCTCGGAACCCGTGGGAGCCGGCTCTGGACGCGGCAGTGTAGCCACGCGACGCTCCGGACACTGGGGCTGGCATGGCTCACCCTCCTGGTTGGGTCGACAGTGTGTGGTCAGGTCGGGTCGACGGCGTCGGTCAGTCTGTGACCTCGCGCAGGTCCCACACGCCGGGCCCGGCGCGCATCCGCAGCACGAATTCGCCGGGCGGTCGATGGGGCTCGTCGGAGCGCTGAGCGAGCAGACGCCAGCACCGCAGCCGATCACCGCCGATCGGCATCGGAGAAGGAAATGGCCAGCCGGACTGTTCGATCCACCGCTCCCGAACGGCCATCACCAGGTAGTGCCCGGCGTGCCGGCCGGGTCGTCGGACGAACTCCATGGGTTCGCCGTCCTGGCACCGCACCCGCACCGGCACCGCGTGTCGGCTCATCGCTGACGACCTCCCTCGAAACGACACCACAGGACCCCGCGCGCCGCTGCGGCCCGGGCCCGGTGCGCCGTGGGAAGCCGGCGCCGCTCCGGTAGCAGGGCGCTTCCCCCGCCCCGCCACCGGAACCCTCTCGAACGTGTGTTCGATACCTGACCAGTACACCTCCTCCCGGCCGTCACGTCAAGCCGGCCCAGGCTCTGGATCGGACCCCCGTCGCGACCGGCTGGGCAGCGGGTGTCGAGGCAGGGGTCGACGTGGTGTCATGGACGGCGTGGCACACATCGTTGCGCTGCCGGTGCCGTGACCACCGCCCCGGCTCCGGTCGGGTTCGTCGATCTCTCCCCCGACGACCTGCGCTGCCGGCTGACCGAGGCCCTCGGCGTCTACGTCAGCGCGATGCAGTACCCCGCCGACACGGTTCGGCAGCGCGGACCGACATGGTTGGAGCACACCCGGCGTCCGGGCTGGCGCTGCACGGCCGCGCTGGCCGACGAAGAGACCCTGCTGGGAGTGGCCTACGGGTATCAGGGCGCGGTCGGGCAATGGTGGTACCAGGAGGTCCTGCGGGGCCTGACCCGGCACGACCTCGCCCGGGCCGGCACCGGGTGGCTGAGCGACTACTTCGAGCTCACCGAACTTCACGTGCGGCCCGACGCGCAGGGCCGCGGCCTCGGTGAGGGACTGCTGCGCCGACTGCTGGCCGGTGTGGGCAACGCCCACGTGCTGTTGTCCACACCGGAACTGCCGCCGCTGCGGACTCCCCGTGCCTGGAGGCTGTACCGCCGCACCGGGTTCGTCGACGTGCTGCGCGGCTACCGCTTCAGCGGCGACCCGCGGCCGTTCGCCGTGCTCGGTCGTCACCTGCCCCTATAGCTTGCGCCACGAGGCTTTCGGCAGCCTGGCGCACGGGTAGCAGGAGCGGCAGCGCGCGCGTCAGACGAACCCTCTTTTGGTTATGTAGTTGTGACCTGGAGGTTCTCTCCCAGGCTCCCTGTACTCGCATCTGGCGTCCGGCTACGGGGGCAGCATTCATCCGATTACCCTAGCGGGAGCCGGTCCACCTGCATGGTTCGGTCGTGATCAGCCAAGACGGGTCGGTGACGTGCCGATGAACCGGCCCGCAGCAGCGTCAGCCTGATGTGACCCGGGGAGCGGACGCAGCTTATGCCGCCCGCGGGCCGCCCGGCCCACCCGCCGAACGGTCACCAGCAGGGCCGCCCGGCGGACCAAAGCCCTGGTCTAGGTAGCGGACCAGCAACGCCACCCCGGCCACGGTGAGCGTCACGTGCACGATGGGGTCGCCTGCGGCGCTGATGGCGGGTACCACCACCGCCTGCCCGGGTCGATGCCGGCGCGGGCCAGCGCGGCGGCGAGGTGCTACATGATCAACTTAAGCTAAGTGGCATTGCGGGTAGGGCCGGGCTGTCCTGCCGACGGGCCGCATGAGATCGCTCCATCTTCTCCGACCCTACTTTGTCAAAGTGACGCTTGCCGGGGGCGCCTCGACAGTGGTGGTCGTCGTCGTCCGCCGCGTGGTGCTGTGAGTGGCCGCTCGGCTGCGACCGTGAGCGGCGTCCGCTCTCTCTGCGCTGTTGGTTGTGATCAGCCCAGCGGCCAGCTATGGGTGCCGTTGGGGTCGTCGAGCCAGATGTATTGCCGGTCGGGGGCGTCGAGTGCGGTGATCCCGAGCCGGCTTGGTGTAGGTTCGTCTTGTTCGCGCCAGCTTTGTACGGCGGTTTCGAGGATGTCCCACAGGCGATGTGTTCCGCGTTGAATGGTGAGCCATCTGCCGTTCGGTAAAGGGTCGATCAGCACTTCGGCCAGTGCGGTGTCGGTGTGTGCGATCAGGCTTGCTTCGTTGTTCTCGTACGCCGTGGTGGTGGTGATCTGTAGACCGGGGGCGTGGAGTTGACAGAACAGCAGCAACGCGGTGGATGCGGTGATCAGGTGAGCGGGGTCAAGGTATGTGGTGCCGTGGTGTGGCATTCTGGTTGCGGTGAACGTGGTTGTCTCTCTGTCTGCCAATGGGTTGGTGGCGGACGGGCGTAACGGCATAAAGGCGGCGGGGCGAGGGTCGAAGCGGCCGATGACCTCGTCGGGGGCGGTCTTGTCCAGCACCATGAGGGGTCCGACACGTCCTGCTAATGGTGCGACGATACGGCCGGCGGGGGTGAGCTGGCGAATCCACGGTGGCGGGATGTTGCTCACTGCGCAGGTAGCTAGGATGCGGTCGAACGGGCCGACGTTGGGCAAACCGCAGGCGCCGTCGCCAGTTGCGAGGGCGGGACGGTAGCCCAGTTCGGCGAGCCGGTCACGTGCGATTTTCACGAGTTCGGGGTCGATGTCAACGGTGGTCACGTTATGATCACCGAGGCAGTGGCACATCAGCGCGGCGTTGTATCCGGTCCCGGTGCCGATCTCCAGTACGCGCATGCCCGGCTGAGCGGCGAGCAGTTCCAGCATCACCGCCATGATCGTCGGTTTGCTGGAGGAGGAGGTCGGAAGCTGTTGCCCGTCGGGTGCGGCTGCGGTCTGGGTGAGCAGCGCATCGTCGCTGTAGATGGTGTCGAGCCAGGACGGGTCCGCGGCATTGATTGCCCGGTCGCCGTCCAGCACTGTAGGGGTGAAGATGTGTCGGGGTACCTCAGCGAACGCTCTACGCCACGCCGGGGAGGTGAGCGCGGCGGAGTGGACAAGGTGGGTCGCCAGCGCGGACGCTCGCCGCTGCCAGGACTGGGTGCTCGTCACGTCGCCTCCCGGGTGAGTTCGTCAGCGATCGCCGAGGCGATAGGTAAATCGCAGTATTCAGCGAGCCATCCCCATTGTCCCGATGCGTTGCATTCGAGCATGACCCAGTCATTTGTGTCCCCGCGAACGACGAAATCAAATGCGCCGTACACCAGTCCCGCCGCCTTGAGATAGCGTAGTACACCATCGGTCACCTGCGCGGGACAGTGGACCATCTCGTAGCTCAGCGAGTTGTAATCGGTGCGCCAGTCCAGGCGGCCGGATTCGGAGCCGGCATGGATCGCGACCGGAAACAAGCGCTCGCCAATGACAGTCACCCGCACCTCGTATCGCTTCGGCACAAACTGCTGGAACAGGTGCGCGGTAGCTTGGATACCAGTCAGGTCGGCAAGTTCGGTTTTGGTAACCTTGCGAGTGTAGATAGCCGTGTAGCCGCCGCCTTCGTGCACGATCGGCTCAGCCAGTGGCTTGACCACCAGGGGGGCATGGTGGGCGGCGAACTCGATAACCTCCTCTGGATCATTAGTGATCAGAGTAGGTGGTACCATCAGCCCACAGCGCGCGCCGAGGGCGAGCTGCGCGGGCTTGTACTCCGCGTCGGCGAGCGCCGCCATGTGATTGATCCAGCACACCGGAAGACTCGCGAGCAACCCGCCGATCCCCACCCGGGCTTGGGCGCGGGCGAAACGCCGCTCAGGCTCCGACAGCCCAGCCGGAAGATCAAAATCTCTAGGTTTGCGGTAGTATACCGCAGTTACCTCATCAAGCCCTATGGTGCCATCTGCGGTCTCGATCCTGCCGTGCCACCGCGTCCAGTTACCCGGGCCTATGCGCGCGGCCAGCCGAGCACGCTGGGGAAAGTCGGCCGTGTCCAGCCGACGAGTCACCACCCCTCGGGCATCCAACTCCGCCGCCACCGCGTCAGCCGACCAGTCATCGTCCTCACCGACGATCAGCACCAATCCCACCATGGTGATCAGTCGTCTGGAACGGTGAATGAATCGTCGACAACCTTGCTGTCTAAATTGGTCTCCCTCGGGATTGTGCGCTGGGTAGCCGGGGTGCGATGCCTTGCTTCCACCACCGCCGCCGGAGTCGGCGTGATGCCTCGCAGCACGAACGGCCGCTCAGGACTCGGCGGGTCCATGCGTATAGGGACAGACAACGGATTCATCGGAAAGCGTTGCACGGCCGGCATCAAAGGATCCGAACTCATGACATGCTCCATTTCTTCTCGATCAGCAGGTCAACCTTTAGTGTTCGGTGTTCCCGCTGGGTGGGGGTCACGGCTCCAGCATCAGCCGCGCAGGTGGCACGGTCGGGCTAAGGGTGTAGGTGAGTTGGGTGTCCTCGGCGGGGCGGCGGGTTTCCTCCAGGGCGAGGCTGCGGCCCTGGCTGGTGGTGAGTCGTCGGGTGAGCAGGACCAGGCCGCCGACAGGCAGGTGCAGGCTGGTGGTGTCGTCGGCGGCGGGGGTGGCGACGCGCACGGTCTCGGTCCAGGCCAGGTCGTAGCCGGTGGTGGTGAGCTGGGTGTAGAGCTCGTCGGGGGTGGGGAAGGGGTTCTCGGCCAGGGCGGGGATTTCCGTGCAGGTGCTGAAGGGTAGGTAGAGCCGGTGCACCATCCGCCGGCCCCCGCGCCGCCCGGTCTCGCGCTGGCCCCGACTGCCCCGGCCGGCTCGCGAACGAGGCTGGGTGTCGCCGCGTCGCCCGTCCTCGTGTGTGACGCGGGTGAGGAGGCGGTCGTGGACGAACAGCGGGGTGTGGTCGTGCACGCCCATCGCCAGGGCGAGGTCGGGGGTGGCCTCGG
>JAVKSM010000123.1:0-8699 GCA_039583705.1 Pseudonocardiaceae bacterium | reverse complement strand
CCCGTACCCCCCACGCAACCGGCCTACGCTCCGGAACTCCGACGTCAGCTGTCCCGGGCGTCGGCGGTCGGGTGGGCGGCTTGGGCGAAGTCGTGCAGCGCGGCCACGACCGTGGCGCGCCGGCGGGGTGGAAGCCGTTCGATCGCGGCGGTGAGCGCGGCGAGCCGGCGGTCGTCGTAGGCGGTGAGCAGCTCGCGGCCGGCGCCGGTCAGCTCCAGGGTGATCTCGCGGCGGGTGCGGGGTGAGAGCTCCCGGGAGACCCAACCCGCGTCGACAAGGCGGTCGCAGAGCCGGCTGGTCGCCGACGCCGACAGTCCCACCGCGGCGGCGAGCTCGGCCAGGTTCGCGCCGACCCGGGTGGACAGCACGTTCAACGCGCGGAATTGCAGCACCGAGACCCGCAAGGGCAGGGCACCGGCCGCGGCGAGCGAGATCGCCATGATGGCCCGGGCGATGCCCAGCAGGGCGGCCTGTTCGGTTGACCTGTTCTCGCTCACGGTGCTCCCTCCGACCACGTCATCGACCCCATCCGCCGCTCCTGCGCCACCACTCCGCCACTACTCCGCCGCCACTCCACCGAGCGACGGTTGCCCACTAGTAATCATTACAGCTATACAAGCGTTGTACACTGTTAAGTGTTGATGCTGGGTCGACAGGTTACCGGAGTAGCCGCGCGGGCCGGCGCAGGCGCTGCCGACAGCCGGCCGTTCGACCAGCCACACCTGCCCGGATGTGGCGCCGACGGTGCAGCGCCGGGGACGGGGACGGTGGTGGCTGAGGACCGCGTCGAGGGTCGCGCGGGCGCCGGTGGCGGAGCGCAGGCCCGGGCTCGAGGCGGCTACGCGCACCTGGCCCGGGTGTTCTGCGAGATGGCCGAGCTGAATGCCGCCGATCCGCGGCGGGCGCGGCTGCGGGGGCGGCTGATCGAAGGCTATGTGCCGCTGGCGCAGCACATCGCGCGCCGCTACGTCGGCCGGGGCCAGGCCCTGGAGGACTTGGAACAGGTCGCGATGGTGGGCCTCATCGGGGCGGTGGACCGCTTCGACCCCCGGTTGGGCCACGACTTCCTGGCCTTCGCAGTTCCGACGATCACCGGCCAGATCCGGCGCTACTTCCGGGACTGCACCTGGTCGATCCGGGTGGATCGCCGGCTCAAGGACCTGTACCTGGCACTGTCGGCGGCGAGCACCGGGTTGTCCCAGCGGCTGGGCCGGGCGCCCACCGCCAGCCAGCTCGCCGCCCACCTGGGCCGGCCGCTGCCCGAGATCCTCGACGCCCTGGCGGCCATCGAGGGCGCCTACCGGCCCCGGTGCCTGGACCAGGTGATCGACGACGAGGCCACCGGCGAGGCGCTGCTGGCCGTCGAGGAGGTCGGGTTCGAGGGGTTCGAGCAGCACGAGGTCCTGGGCCCGCTGCTGGCCGCGCTCCCGGAGCGGGAGCGCACCATCCTGCTGCTGCGTTTCTGGGGCAACCAGACCCAGTCCCAGATCGCCCAGCGGCTGGGCATCTCCCAGATGCACGTGTCCCGGCTGCTGGCCGCCACCCTGCACCGGTTGCGCACCCGACTTCTGGACGGCACGGCCTGATGCGGCGCGACGGGCCAACCCCGTCCGGTGGGGGACGCGGTGCTCCCCCACCGGACGGGTGACCCGGCATCCTGCCAGCGGCCCGCTGATCCACCAGGTGGCTGCGCAAACGCCCTGACGTCTGACGCGGGCGTCGACGTCGGTCTACCGCCGGCTGGCGAGGGGCGGCGATCCCAGCGACGGAGCTGCGTGGTCACGCGGATTCTTTGGAGTCAGCCTCGACTACCTGGTCTACGGCGAACCGGTGGCTCCGGCGGTGGACGTCGGCCCTCTGGCCCGCGCTTCCTGCTACCGGGCAGCGACGCCGCCGTGAACGACACGGTGACGAGCTTCCGTTCGCTGCTCGCGCCCCTCGTGGCAGGCGATCACCTCCATGGGGACCTCACCTTCGGTCGGCGACGTTGCCGGTCGTCGTCGGCGTCGGGTTCGACGAACTGGACGTCGCCACCTTCGAGCGTGAGGAGCCGGCCCTCTTCGCCCAGTTCCGGAGCTACCTCAGCGAGGATCACTGGCTGGGCTACGCGAGCCGGCCCAACGGCGACTCGAACGCCGACATGGTGATGAGCTGCAGTCACGCCGCGGACGCCCGTGCGGCGTTGGAGTCGATGTGGTCCAGCCGCGCGGATCTCTAGCCAGGACCGCCGCAGGCGTGTCGTCGGGGGTGCGTTATCGTCATACTCCCGTGATCACCTCGGGAGTCGTGGTCAGTCGTGCCGTTGAGGTGAGGCCCCACCCCAATGCTGATGACATCCGCCTGGCACAGGTTGACCTCGGCTTGGATCAGCCGGTGCAGATCGTCTTCGGTGGCCCACCGATCGTCTCCCGGGACAGTCTCGTAGCGGTCGCGTCCCCCGGATCACGTCTGCCGCCCGCAGACCAGCCAGGGCGCCACTGCCCCCGGCTTCGTCGAACCATCTGCCGCCCTGGCGCGAACCACTCGTGCGGGTGCTGGCCCCCGCAGGCGGTGAGCAGGAGCCGGAAGGACCGGGCTGGTGGCCAGCGGCACCCGCTGGCCACCCCGCCGGTGGCCGGCTGGGTGAAGGCGTGGGTTGCCGTGACGACGGTGCTGGTCTGTGACGAGCGGCCGATCGTCCGCGTGGCCCTGACCCGCGTGATGTCGACGGCCCCTGGGATGGACCGGGTCGACTACGTGTCCGACGGCGAGGAGCTGCTGACCCGGTTCACCCGCCACCCGGTCGACGTCGTCCTGGTCGGCACCCGGCGCGCGGTGCCGAACGGGGTAGCGGCCGTCGACCGGTTGCTCGCCGCGCACCCACAGGCCAACGTCATCGTGTTCGGGGCGGCAGCGGATGCCGGCAGCGTCACCGCGGCGATCGGCGGTGGCGCGCGGGGCTACCTGCGCTGGGACGCCTCGGATCCGGAACTGATCGCCGCGCTCGCGCAGACCCCGGCCAGCACGGCGGTGCCGACACCGCCGCCGGCCGCCGACTCGAGCGAACCGGCCGCCGCGCTCAGCCAACTCGAGCTGCACCTGCTGTGCGGCATGAGCCAGGGCAAATCCAACCGCCAGATCGGCCGTGAGCTCTACCTGTCCGAGCACACCGTCAACACCCACACCACGCGGCTGTTCCGCAAGCTCGGCGCGCACAACCGGGCCCAAGCCGTCGCCCACGGCTTCCGCCGCGGCCTGCTGTCCTGACCCCCATTCCGCCGCCGACAACGAACACCGGAGACGAACACCGGAGACGAACACCGGGGACGACGGGGATACCTCGCGTCAGGGACACTGGGTAGGAGGACCGACAACAACCTCGGGAGGAGGCGAGCAGCCGTGGACGTCCGATGTGTGTTCCCCGTCGCCCGGCAGGAGGGCCGGGACCTGCCCGGGTGGCGTCACCGAAACGTCGCCGCCGGCAAGAACTTCCGACGGGCAGGGTCATGAGTACCCATCCGGCCGAGCCGGGCACCCAGTCGACCGCCGCGCGACCGGTCATCCTGGGCGTCGTCGGCGACTCGGCTACCGGCAAGACCACCCTGACCCGAGGGCTCGTCCGCGCCCTCGGCGGAGGAGCGGTCGCCCACATCGGCACCGACGACTACCACAAATTCGACCGCCGGCGGCGCGCCGAGCTCGGTATCACCCCGCTTCACCCGGACTGCAACTACATCGACATCATGGCTCAGCACCTCGCGCTCGTCCGGGCAGCAGAACCGATCCTCAAGCCGGTCTACCGACACGCCGACGGGACGTTCGGACCGCCCGAGTACGTGGCACCGCATCGGTTCGCGGTCATCGAGGGCCTGCTCGGCTACCACACGCCCCAGTTGCGAGACTGCTACGACGTGCGGGTCTACCTCGCTCCGCCCGAAGACCTGCGTCGCCGGTGGAAGGTCCAGCGCGACTGCTCCCGCCGGGGGTACACCACCGACCAGGTGCTCGCCGAGCTCGACCGGCGCGAGTCCGATTCAGAGATGTTCATCAGGCCGCAGCAGTCCCACGCCGACATCGTCGTCACGTTCGAGCCGGACGAAGCGGGCAACATCGAACACCTCCCGGCGCGGCTGAAGCTGCGCGCGGGCCTGGTTCACCCCGACTTCTCCTCGCTGCCGGGCGCCGATGTCGGGATCACGACGGAGGATGTCGGAGGCACCCAGGTGCTGAGCATCCCCGGCGACGTTCCGCAGGAGCGGGCCGCTGAGATCGAGCAGGCGATCTGGGAGCGGATGCACTTCGCCAGCCACCTGCGTTCCGAGCGGCTGGGTGAGTTCACAGCCGGCACCGACCTGCACCGCTCAGAGTCGCTGGCACTCGTGCAGCTCTTGCTTCTCTATCACCTGGTCATGGCCAAGGCGGCCGTCGCCCTCGGTGGCGTCGGCGCTCGCGCCGACCAGAGCGGCACCGCAGCCGAGACCGGCGGGGGGGACGATCAGCCCTCATAGTGACCGGCTCGCCCCGCACGTGAGCAGAACGGCGGTCCGTCCGTGAGGGTGTCGTGACGTCGGCCGTCGAGCTGGGCACCGGGGTCCGGCCCGTCGCGACGACGCCGCATCCGCGACGGCTGTGGCTCCCGGTCGCCGGGGAGGGGGCCGCGCTCCTCGCTGCCCCGGCCGTGGCGTTCTTCGCGCTGCGGGTCAGACCCATGGCCCTGTTCGACATGGTGGACCCGGCGATCTACACCGGATACGCCCAGAACGGGCCGGACCTGATGACCCGATTCGGACCAGGGAACTACTTTTGGGTCCGGCTCGGCCTCATCCTGCCAGCCCGGTTGTCCTACCTGGCGTTCGGCGCCGTCCCGGGTTTCTACGTCCTCAGATACGTCCTGACGCTGCTCGCGGTCGTTCCGCTGTTCGTGCTCCTGCGCCGGACGGTGTCGCGGGCGGCCGCGTGGGTCGGTGTCTGCGTTGTGCTGACGAGCCCCGTCCTGTTCGCCACCCTGGGCAGCGACTACCCGGACTCGGTCATCTTCGCCTACCTGAGCGGCGCGTTTGCGCTCCTCCTGGTTCCCACGCGCCACCGCTGGACCCGGCTCGCCGCCGTGACGGTCGCTGGCATCCTCCTGACGCTGTGCCTGCACAGCCAGATCGTCTCGGCTCCGGCAGTCGGCGCGGTGGTGGCCGGCTACCTCGTGGCCACCGTCCGCCGCCGAACGATCACGTCGTCGGCGCGGGTCGTCCTGGGCCTCGGGGCCTCCGCCGTCGTGACCACGGCGGTTCTGGCCGGTGTGGCTGAGCTCTGGTTCGGCTATGGGAACCTGTGGCGAGCGACGCTGGACAACTACCGCCGGCTCCAGCGGCCGGACCAGGTCCGGATCTGGCATTCGAGCGACTGGCACTGGGTGCTCACCGTTCCGTACCTCGCGGTGCCGTTCGTCGTCTGCGCTCTGTGGCTCGCCTCGCTGGTGATCCGGCGCCAGCGTCCGGTGTCCCCGGCCGAGTTGGCCGCCGGCACCTGGCTGACGGTGTCGGTCGCCGCCGCGTCCGTCCTCCAGTTCGGCGGCACCGTCTGGATCCTGGAGTACCACCTGTTCTCCTCCCCGCTCTGGCCCTCGGTACTGATCACCCTGACCTTCGCGGTCCTGCGGCTGCTCACCTCCGCGCGGGAGGACCGGCCGCCGACGGCCGCCACCTGGGTCGTCGTGGGTCTCGTGGTCGCCGTCGGTCTCGTCGCAAGCTGCGTCAGCCTGCCAGTCGACTGGAGCCGGTTCCGCTATGTGCTGCTGGCGGCCGCGCTGCTCGTCGCCGTCTTCCTGACCGGTCTCGCGATCTCGCGGGTCCGGCTCGGCGTGGTCGTCGCCGCGATCCTCGTGGCCGGACTCACCGCACTCACCATCGTCCCGACCTCGAAGCACGCCGTGCCCGGGGGACGCGTCTCGAGCCTCCCGGCGGGTCAGTACGGGCAGGTGCTCGGTCACTCCTCGGACCGCGAGGAGCTCGACGCCTACCGCGCGGCGTCCCGACTGCCCGCCATCGTCGGGCCCGCGACCGCGCCGGGGCAGCGGCCCTGCTTCTGGTCGTCCGACACCGTGCCGCTGACCGCCTCGAACATGATGGCGGGGACCTACCAGTGGCGGTACCTCCCTGGCGGCATGCCTCGCCGCGCCGGGGTGTCAACCGACGTCCGGGACGCGGTGGCCATGCGGCCGGAACCACTGGTGCTCCTGGTCACCAGCGCCCGGGAGGCGACCAGCTTCCTCGGCCTGTTCGCGGAGAACGGGGTGGCGTACTCGGTGAACCGCACGGTGCCTGTGACGGCGGGATCGCTCACCGTGCAGGTCTGGGTCGTGACGCTGTCCTGAGGCGGGCTACCGGATATCGACCCCGGCTCCTGCGGACATGACACCTCCTGCTTCGCTTCAGGACGGAGTGAGGGCGGCCGGGGGAACCAACCGGGAGCAGTCCCGGAACGGCGGCCCCGGCTCGACCTCCGCGATCGGACGCCGGCCCCTCGGCGGGGGCTACCCGCTACAAGGGGAGGATGACGTCCTTGGCCTGCCCGAGCAGGGGCAGCACATCGTAGGTCAGCTCGACGCCCGGGGAAGCCACGAAGCCACGGCTCGTCGTCTTGATCGCGACGGTGGTGAACGTGACCGGGGAGTCGGCCGTGACGCCGAAAGCCCGGGGCACCAGGACGGTGATGTCGATCCCCCCGGTGTCGTTGTTGGGCTTGAGGATGACGGTGATCAGGGTACCCAGGGGGCTGTCCAGCCGGGTGATCTGCTGACCGAAGAAGGTGAAGGTTCCTTCCGGCCCCGCATAGCGCAGCTCTCCTCCCTCGTGGCCGACGACGATCGGCCCGGGAGTCGACGGGAAGAAGGTGATGGAGGTCCGGTCACCGCTGAAGGTGAACTCGTTGGCGCCCAGATCCTCGCCCGTCGGGCGGATAACAGCCGTGTCCTCGGTGGTCATGTCTTCACTCCCCTGTCATGGTCTGCACGGAGCCCGTCGCCGCGTAGGCGGTGCTTCCCGGCTGCACCGGGGAGACGGGCCTGCTACCAGAGGGCGAGGGGTGGCCGGCAGATACGTCCCGGGGGTGAGGAGTCCGCACGCTCGGCGAGCGTCCCGTCGGGCCGGTGCCAGCGGCGGCAACACCCCGGCGACACCGGCGCGCCGGCGGGCTGACCGACCACGACCGTTTCGCTGGCGAACGTATCAGGACGTCACCGTGGGCGCTCTCTTACCTTCAGCAAGCGGCGACAACCAACCCGGCGGGCTGGTTGACCCGGCGGGAAAGGAAGCAGCGTGCAAGCGAACGTTGATCGAATAGCGGCTGGCGGGGTCGCCTTGCGGAAGAGCATCTACACCCTCGCCCCGGAGGAGCTCGCCGCGTACCGCGATGCCGTGGACAAGCTCATGCAACGCAACGACAACAACGGCTACAACTTCCTCGGTGGTATCCACGGTGTGCCGCAGCAGCTCTGCGTTCATCATCAGTGGCACTGGTTGGCTTGGCACCGGGCCTACCTGTACCTCTTCGAGCAGCACCTGCAGGACCAGGTGCCCGGGGTCACGATCCCGTGGTGGGACTGGACCTCCGAGGACGCCCACGCCAACGGCATCCCGCCGGCGTTCACCGACGCCACGACCCCGGAGGGCAACCCGAACCCCCTGCTCAAGGCGTCCATCCAGGTGCTGAACCCGCAGCCAAGCTGGCCGACCGAGACGAGTCGATCCCCCCAACCACCCGACTCGCCGCTGCTGCCGACGAGCGACGAGATCAGCGCGAGCCTCGGGATCCCGTTCTTCGACAGCGACCCGACCGGCTTCTCAGAGAACTTCGCCGGCTACCACGACAACCTCCACACCTGGGTCGGCGGGGAGATGGGCATCGTGGCATGGTCCGCCTACGACCCGCTGTTCTGGTCGCATCACTGCATGGTGGACCGGGTGTGGTACCTGTGGCAGATCCAGCCCACGAACGCCACCTTCGTCTTCGACCCCGACCAGCTCACCACACCGCTGGTCGTGCCGGGGACCAGCTTCACCGTCGCGGACGTCCTGGACATCACCAAGCTCGGATACGGGTACGCTTCAGGTGAGACCACCGTGGCGCAGGAGGTCTGACGGATGAACGTGACGAGCCGCCTGTCCGACCTCCGGTTGGCCCTGCCCGCCGCCGCCCACCGAATCAGCCGGGCTGACCTGGTGTTCCTCGGCTTGGAGCACGGCGGTCCATCAGTCGAGGTACGGATCTTCTTCAACGCCCCGAACGCCGACGAGTCCACCCCGGCCACGGCGGAGGAAGGCTTCGTGGGGGTCTTCTCCATCTTCGGCCACGGCGGATGCTACGGCGACGAAGGCCACTGCGACGTGCCCGAGCACCGCCGCCCGCACGACCAGCGACCGCCTCACCCCCTCACCCCCATCACCAAGCACGTCACAGTGACCGAAGCCGTGCGGCGCCTCACTGCGGAAGGGGCGACGGAGGTTACCGTCACGATCGTCCCGATCCTCCACGACGTGCCGGCCTACGTCCCCGAAGAGCTACACGCTGACCCGGTCAGGTACCAGCGGCTCTCCCTGGTGTCGTACGAATAAGCACCCCGACGCCGCGGCAGCCAACCGAGGCCAGATCCACGTCCGACCGCCGCCCGGTTCAAGCTCGTCGCCGCCAACGGGGCCATGCCGGCGAGCGCCTCATCGGGCTGAGGC
>JAVKSM010000122.1:0-8829 GCA_039583705.1 Pseudonocardiaceae bacterium | reverse complement strand
GGGGGGCACTCTCGGGAAACTCGGGGATGGGGGATGGGTAGGTTGTAGCCACGACGCTAGCACAGTGTCCCATTTTTGGGCCACCATGACCTGATCGGAGCAACCCCAGTTACCTCACTTCGCCGGTGATGACCGCTCGTCGACGCTAGCGCGCCGTTCGACGAAGCCCTACCTAACGTCCTGGGAGAGTTCTTGGTTGGCACGGTGGGAGCAGACTGATCGACCCCTACTCGCTACCGCGCAGGTCGGTGCGGTCAACGTCGTCGACGTCCGCGGGCAGTTCGTAGACCGGCTCAGCTGGCGGGTGTCGTCGCCCACGACCAGCCGGCCACCGCCTGGTACTGCGGTAGGGCGTGCCAAAGGGCAAGCATCCGCGCGGGCAGCGCCAAGACGCGCCAGGGGATGGCCGGGTGGTTCTGGCGGCACTCGATCACGGCGGCGCGCAGCGCCCACCCCGCTCCGCCGTTGCAGCTTCGCCAGCGCGTCGACGCAGGAGTATGACGAGTTCGGCTGCTGTGCCCGTCGCAGTTCCGCAGCCAGCCGGTCGAGGTACCCAGCCACGTCGAACCCGCTCACATCCGTAGCGTGATCCTTTCCCGTCGATGTTGCACACTGGCCGGAAGTCGGTCTGGTGCCGTGCGGCAGCGGCCTCGAGGTGGTGGGGCGCCGTGTCGGCTGCCGGGTGGGTTAGAAGGGAGGCGCGCGTGCTGCCCGTCACCGCTGCCAGTGGGGACGTTCTCCCTGCTGATCTTGGTGACCTTGGCGGTGGCGTAGCGCAGGCTGGGGTCGATCTCGTCAGCGGTAAGTTCGTAACCGAAGACACCGAACTCATAGCAACGAGTGACGTGAACCCCGACCCTTCGGCTTACAAGGACGCTGCCACAGCCCCGCTGGTCTGTCATCGCTGCTCACGCTGCCCTCGCCGCTGTCTGTGGTGTCTGTAGCGTCTGGCGGCGGCGGAGTTTCGCAGTCATCGTGATTGTCAACGTGTCCATTGAGGACGAACAGACGGGAGGCGGGGAGGAGTTCCCGGCGCGGACTAACGATGGGTCTGAACCTCGTGTTCCAGTTGGCGGGCCCGCTGGTGCTCACCCAGCGAGTGCAGGGCGGTGGCCAGGTTGCTAGCCGCGGTGAGGGTGTCGGGTGGTTCTCACCGAGCACCCGCCGCCGGCGGGTGAGGGTGTTCTCATCCAACTGGCGGGCCCGCTCATGCTCCCCGACTCCCGCAGGTCGCCGGCCAGGTTGTTGGCCGATTCGAGCGTGTGGGGGTGGTCGGGGCCGAGCAGCCGGTGGCGCATGCCCAGGGCCCGCTCGTGCAGGCGGTAGGTGGCGGCGCGGTCGAGCAGCCACGCCACCGACGTCGTCCCCGCGATTGCGCTGGGTGGTGGCCAGGACGTGAGGCAGCAGGTGCTGCCAGGCCGACCAGGTGCCCGGGTTGTTCCACGGATCCTGTGGCACGGCGTGGCGCAGCAGCCGCAGCGCCACCACCCCCGGATGATCCGCCACCGGCTGCTCGTCCTGCGTCTGCGCCTGTTAGCGGTCGTGGCGCCCTCACACGGGTGCTGCGGCGGCGGGCGTTGGCCCGCGTTGACGCCGACAGCCTGCAGCTGCACCGGCTGGGCCCAGGCTCTGCTGCCCTTCGTGTGAGGAGCCGAGGAACGGCGCGGGTCTGGGTCACCGCTTGCGGATAGGACGATCACCGGCGTCCCCGGGGAGAGGTCGAGGCGACGACGCTCCTCTGCTGTGGGCATCCGCGCCGAGACCTCTTCGGTGAATCGGGCGAGCTCGTGCCCTGCTTCTTCGAGCCGGGCGTAGATGCCGCCAGGCCCGGTGTCCGGCTCAGCGATGCGCGTGCCCTCCGCAAGATCGACAGGGACGTAGGAGATCGCCGTCTCGATGGGCCGCCCGTCCGCCAGATACCGCCGGGACCGGACGACCGTTTCGTCGCCCTCGCCGAGGTGCAGACGTTCTCGGACGGCAGGCGGAGGCACCTGTCGGGTCACCTCGATCTGATCGACCCGGGGGACGAACCCGGACTTCTCCGCTTCTGCGCTGAAGGCCGCCAGGCCCGCCTTGCGGTGTCGCCGAGCGAACCTTTCAGACGCCAGCCGGCGCACCGGGGGGGCCTGGCGGACGAACACCCCTCGGCCCTGCTCTGCGACGACCCGACCCTCGCCACGCAACTCCTGGACGGCCTGCCGGGCGGTCATGCGAGCCACGTCGTAGTGCTTCATCAACTTCGCCTCGGACGGCAACCTGTCCCCGGGCTGCAACTCCCCGCGCTCGATCGCAGATCGCAAGTCGTCAGCGATTTGCCTGAAGGGCGGCCGATCACTGGCGCGGTCGAGAGCACCGAGTATCACGGCTCCTCCAGCCCTCCAGACGACTGATAGCCTAGGCTACCCGGCGTATAGCAAGTCACGGAGGTAGTCGGTGTCTGATACGCCTAAGCACTCGGTCAGCGTCGCCGGCACTGTGATCCGGGACGACGGGCGAGTCTTGGTCGTGCACCGGCGTGACAACCAGCATTGGGAGCCCCCCGGCGGTGTTCTTGAGCTCTGTGAGACCTTCGAGCAGGGCGTGCGCCGTGAGGTGTTCGAGGAGACCGGCGTTGAGGTCCGCGTTGAGCGTCTGTCCGGTGTCTACAAGAACATGCCACGTGGCATCGTCGCCCTCGTCTTTCGTTGCTCGCCGGTTGGTGGCCAGCTCACGGCGACCGACGAAGCTCTAGCTGTCCAGTGGCTCACGCTCGACGAGGTCCGAGAGCACATGGATCCGGCCTACGTCGTCCGGGTGACAGACGCCTTCGCTGACACGGCGGCGGCGCGGGTTCACGACGGCGTCAACCTCGCCTACGCCTGAGCTTTCGGCTTCGGTAGTCGGCGGGCGAGGGAGACGGCGGCCCGCTGGTCGGCTTCGGAGACCCAGGCGGAGTAGACGCGCAGGGTGGTGGAGCCGCCGCCGCTGTGGCCGAGCCGGCCGGCGATGGTACGAGCGTCGACACCGGCGGTGAGGAGCTCGGTCGCCGAGTAGTGGCGCAGGGCATGGAGGTGGGTCCTGATACCGAGCCGCTTGGCCAGCCGGCCGTAGCGCTGGGTGACGGAGTCCGGCCGCAGTGGCGTCGAGGAGTCCGGCGCGGTCGAGAACACGAACGAGTCGGGCGTGAGGTCAACGCCCAGTGCACGGCACCGTGCCCGGCAGCGCTCGATGTGCGCGGCCAGCAGCAGCACCGTGTCCGGGTCGAGCGCGATCCGCCGGCCTTGGTGGGTCTTGGTGTCCTTCTCCCATTGCGCACCGCCGATCTGGCCCTGGCTCTTCTCCACGACCAGCACCGCAGCGTCCAGGTCGACGTGCCGCAGCCGGACGGCGCACAGCTCGCCGCGTCGTGCGCCGGTGACCATTGCCAACCAGACGAGCATGCCCCAGTCCGGGTCCTCCCACGTCGCGGTGAGCATCGCGGCGGCCTCGGCCGCGGCGGGCGGGCGGGGGTTCGGAGTGGGTGCGGCCGGCCGTCGTGCCAGCTGCGCCGGGTTGACCGCGATCCAGCCCCAGCGCACCGCGTGGTCCAGGGCGCCGCTGAGGATGGCGTGCACGATCAGGACGCTGCCGGCTGACAGCGGCTGGCAGCGGTGCGGCCCGCAGCGCCCGTCGCACTCGTGCGGCCGCTCCGTGCGGTGCTCGACGTACTTACGGCCGCGACAGTGCTCGCGGCAGCGGCGCAGCAGCGCGTAGAACGACTCCAGCACTTCCACCGTGAGCCGGGCGAGCGGCAGTTCCCCGAGCTCGGGGCTGATGTGCTTGTTGATTTTGCCGAGGTAGCCCTGCCGGGTGGTGCGCTCGAGCTCGACGACCTACAGGTAGCGGTCGAGCAGTTGGTTGACCGTCGCCTTGGTGCGCGGGTTGCGCCGCTCGTCGACCTGGGCCAGCAGCCGGGTACGGACGCGCTCGGCCTCGGCGGCCGTGTCGACGGTCTCCTTGAGGTAGTGGGCACGCCCGGTCAGTGCGTCGGTCCCGGCGTAGACCCGTACCCGGAACCGCCCGCTGGGCAGCTCCTCGACGTTGCCCCGCGCCCGTCGGCGCCGCCCGGCTGCTCGTGCCACGAGGGGCAGTATGGACCCTTTCAAGCCACAAACCATGCCACGAAGGGATCAGCAGGAAGCGGAGGCCAGGTCTGCACTAACGTTCTCCCTGGTCAGAGGGGGGAGCCGCCTTGGGGAGTCGAACCCCAGACCTACGCATTACGAGTGCGTCGCTCTGACCGACTGAGCTAAGGCGGCGAGGTGCCGGGCCAGTCTAGCGGGACCGGGGCCGGCCACCGCGGGCAGCGACCAAGGGCCTCCACGGCCGGCGGGCCGGGCACCGGGATGCGGCCCGACCACGAGCCAACGGCGATGAGATCGACAGAAACGGCGTGGCACGCCGTGGCACTCAGCCAAGGATTCCGATCGCGCCGCAACGAGACTACTCTGGCATGCTCACCGCGACCGGTGGTGCCCGAGCAACGGCAGGTTGGCCTGTGTCCGGTCCGCCGCGTCGACTGACCTGGGGCATGCGAGCCAGGAGGTGGGTACCCATGCGAAACCTACCAGACAGCACGCGAGGCAGTGGCCCGGACGTCGTCCACCGCGTCGGGGCGGCCGCGCTCGGAGCCGGGTTGTGTCTGTTCGGGGTTCTCGGGTTCGTCACCCAGGTCGGGTTCCTCACCACCCGCGGAGAGAAGGTGCTCGGACTGTCCTCGAACGGGTTGCTGGCGACGATCTCGCTGGTCGTCGGGGCGGCGCTCATCGCCGCTGCCTCCCGGGGTGGCCGCATCGCCTCGACGGTCTCGACGACCATCGGGGTCCTCTTCCTGCTCTCGGGCCTGCTCAACCTCGCTGTGCTGAACACCGAGGTCAACCTGCTGGCGTTCCGCATGCCGAACGTGGTCTTCAGCGTCGTCGCCGGGATCATGCTGCTCACCCTGGGCGCCTACGGCCGCTTCAGTGGGGGCTTGCCAGCCGATAACCCCTATTACCGACAGCGGCACCCGGACGGTGTGGGCGCTGGCAGGCTGACCGTCGGTCGCGAAGCGGGCAGCGACGAGGCCGATCGGGTGTTGCTGGTCGCCGAGGCCGCGCTCGCTCTGGGTCGCGCCACCCCGGAGCAGGAGAGGCTGGTGCGCGAGGAAGCGCAGCGACGGGCCGACGAGGCGCGCCGACGCGCCTGGGAGAGCTACGAAGGCCGTCAGCTCCTGGCACGCGGCATGGAGGCACGCCGAACGGCCTGAGCGTGTCACCCCCCGGCGGATGCCTGAGCATCGTTAGCCTCCGGCGAACGGCCTGAACGTCGTCAGCCCCGGCTGAGAGCTGTGACCAGGGCCTCGACGGCGATGCGGGGCTTGACGTTGAGCTCCAGCGCGTCGCGGCAGGCGAGTACGGCCTCCAGCCGCCGCAGCGTCGACTCGGGTGTCCACATCACTGCGGCCCGGCCGACGTCCGCGGCCCGGTCAGGATGGGTCGGCGTGACGGTCGCACCGAAACTGCGGGCCAGGACGTCGCGGTAGAACCCGGCCAGGTCCACCAGCGCGCGGTCCAGCGCGTCCCGCTGGGTGCGGGTGGCCCGCGACCGCTGCCGGTGCTCCAACTCCTTCTCCGCGGCCCGCGCCCCCCGCGCCGCCGCCGCCACCCCCCGGCCGGTCCCGCCGGCACCCATGGACACCGCCAGCGCCTCCCGCTCGGCCCCGTCGCGCTCCGCCGACATGTCCCGTGCCTCGGTCTCGGCGGCGCCCACCAGGGCGTCCGCGGCCTCGAACACGGCCGACATGCCCGACAAGGACAGCGGGATACCCAGCACCGCGTCCCGCCGCTCGCGGGCCTGCCGATCACCGGCCAGCCGCCGCGCCCGCCCGACGTGCCCACCCGACACCGACGCCGCCCACTCCGCCACGTCCGGCGCCACCCCGTCCCGCATCCGCAGCACCTGTGCCACGGCCGCCGGGGACGGCGTGCCCAGCCGGACCACCCGGCAGCGCGACCGGATCGTCGCCGGCACGTCGTCGGGATGGTCCGACGGCGCGCACAGCAGGAAGACGGTTCGTCCCGGCGGCTCCTCGACCGCCTTGAGCAGCGCGTTCGCCGCTCCCTCGGTGAGCCGGTCGGCGTCTTCGATGACCACTACCTGCCATCTCCCGACCGACGGCAGCCGCGCCGCGGTCTGCACCAGCGCGCGCATCTCCCGCACCGAGATCGTCAGGCCCTCCGGCACCACCTCCCGCACGTCGGCGTGGGTGCCGGCGAGCACCGTGTGGCAGGCCTGGCACCGCCGGCATCCACCGGACGGGCACTGCAACGCCGCGGCGAACGCCCGCGCCGCCACCGAACGCCCCGACCCGGGCGGTCCGGTGAACAGCCAGGCGTGTGTCATGCCCTCCCCGCGGGCGGCAGCCGAGAGCTGGGCGACAGCGGCCGGCTGGCCGACCACGGTGTCCCAGACGGCGGGCGGTGCCCCGGTCACGGTGTCCCAGATGGTGGCCTGCGCACCGGCCTCGGCCCGACCAGTGATGACCGCGGCGTCCCGGGTGCCATCCGCGCCACCCGGGATGCCACCACCGGGGCGAGCACGTCCCGCACCCGCCCAGCGACCACGTCGGGATCGTCCTCGGCCTCCACGACGACGTAGCGGTCAGGCTCGGCCGCCGCCATCTCGGTGAGGATCCGCTGCACCCGCCACGGGTCGACCACGCCAGGGCCGGCATCGGCGGCAGGTCGACGGTCCAGCAACACGGTGATGTCCGGGCGCAGCCGGCCGGTCGCCCACGAAGTGAGGCTCTCCAGCTCCCCGGAGTCCAGTCCCGCGGCCGCGCCGAGCTGGGCCATCGGGCTGTCGACATAGCGCTCGATGACGACCACCGCCCCCGACCGCAACGCCGGGCGCACCCGCTGCTCGACGACGTCAGCCCGCACCGCGGCCGCCGCCAGCGCGCGGGACCGCGGACCGAGCAGCTCGCCGCCGGCGAGCAGCGCCGCGATCCGGCTCTCGTCATCGGCCACCGAGCCCGCCACCACGACGTCGCCGTGCTCGACGCGCAGCCAGTCGGCCAGCCGCTGCGCCTGCGCCGCGGTGTCCTCCGGGGTGCGGCCCTCGACGGCGACGAGCAGGCCGGCGTACGGGCGCTCCCTACGGTGCAGCACGGACATCACCTCGGCCAGGATCGGTGCGCCGCACCTGTCGTCCATCTGCCGGTAGGCCACGACCCCGATCCCGGCGGCCAGCAGCCCCGCCGCGGCGAGCACGAACCGGCTGCCGTCGACCCGCCAGGCGTGCCCGCCGATGTCGATGGTCCGGGACTGCACCACGCCGATGAGCAGTGGCACCACGGACATCGACGCGAGCAGGTCCAACCGGACCACCGACTGCACGAAAGCCACGATGCGCCCCCGCACCGCGTCCTCGACCTGGGCGCCGATGATCGTCAGCCCGGTGAGGAACGCGATTCCGGCGAACACCCCGACCAGGGCGACCGTGACCAGCGCCAGCGACAAGTGCCATGCCACCGCGACGAGCACCAGCGCCAGCCCGGCGGCGACGATCGCCACGCCGAAGAGCCGGTGGCGCGGCATCCGCCGGGACAGCCGCGGCGAGAGCCCCATCCCTCCGGCGAGGCCGACGAAGAGCGCGACGAACAGCAGCCCGTAGGAGGCGTTCCCACCGCCGAGGCTCGACGCGTAGAGCTTCGCCGAAGCGATCACGGCGCCGCCGGCGGCGAACGCGCCCACGATCCCGGCGACCAGGCCGCGGATGAGCGGCGTGGAGCCGACGAACGCCGCGCCCTCGCGCAACATCCCCAGCAGGCCCGGGCTGACCTCCCGCCGGGTCGCCGGTCGGCCGGAGATCTCCGGGATCCGGAACCACACGGTCAGCGCGGTGAGCAGATAGGCCCCGCCATTGATCATCAGGGCGATGTAGACGGTGGTGGTCGGGCTGGGCGCGGAGCCGACGAGGTCACCGATCTTGGAGATCACCGTGAACAGCCCGGCCGCGGTGATCACCGCGACCCCGTAGGTCATCACCAGCCCGAGCTGGTTGGCGGTCTCGACCTGGTCTCGACGGCGCAGCAGGTTGGGCACCGAGGCGTCCTTGGCCGGGATCCAGAACAACGAGCAGATCTCGATGAGGAACGTCGCGGCGAACAGCCACCCGAGCGAGCCGACCAACGGGATGGAGAAGAACAAGCTGAAACGCAGCAGGTCGCACACGACCATGACGGCTCGCCGGTCGAACCGGTCGGCCAGCGGGCCGGCCAGCGGGGCCATGATCATGGCTGGCAGCAGCTTGGTGGCCACGACCCCACCCAGCACGAAGCTCTTGGCCTGGTAACTGCTGACCAGTTGGGTGGCCAGCGCGGACAGCGCCAGCAGCGACAGCCAGTCACCGGTCGAGGAGACGGCGGTGACCACCCACAACCGGCGGAACGATCGGATGGCCAGCACGCTGCGCAGGCGGTGCGAGGTGGAGGCACCCGAGTCGGCCGCAGGAGGCGCCTCGTGCGGTCGGATGGCCGTTCGTTCACCCCCTTCGGGTTGATCTGCTGCGCCCCTCGCGCTCCAGGGTATCCAGAAGGTACCCGGCCGGGCCGACAGCGCTGCCGATCACGGGGAGACAGCGGCGAGGACGGTCCGGACGATCTCGAAGAGGATCAGGCAGAACAGGGCGATGGCCAGCACGAGGCCGATCCGCAGCCGCGGGTACCCGGGACGCGCCGCGACGGGGCGGACCCACCGCCGTGACGGGCCGGCTGAGGGCGCAGCCACGAGTGGCGGCGGGGCCGCAAGCGGCGGCGCAGTCCCGAGC
>JAVKSM010000121.1:0-9058 GCA_039583705.1 Pseudonocardiaceae bacterium | reverse complement strand
GGCCTAGGCTTTGCCTAGGCTGGGTGGCGCCGGTGCGCGCGGGTGAAGGCGGCTCCAGCCGCCGGGGAACCAGGCAACCGGCTCGGGCGTTGACCGGAGGACGACGGATCCGGGTGGATCCGGCGCTGAGGAGGACCACGTGCGCACCACCAGCAACCCGGCGTTCCGCAACCTGCCCCTTGGCGGCGGGTACGCTGCGTTCACCAACCGGCCCACAGCGGCCGGCTACGCGGGTTACCCAGGTCCAGCGCCGTCCTACGCCCCGTCAGCGGCCGGCGGCCGGCCGCTGACGCTCGACGACGTCGTCACCAAGACCTCGATCACGGCCGGCGTCGCGCTGGTCGCCGGCCTGCTCACCGCGGCGACCCACGCCTACGTGCTCGCGCTGCCCGCGCTGCTGGTCGGCCTCGTGCTCGCGATGGTGATCATCTTCCGGAGCAGCAGCAATCCGGCCCTGGTGCTCGGCTACGCCGTGGCCGAGGGCGTGCTGCTCGGCGCGATCACCGGACTGTTCAACAGGATCTACCCCGGGATCGCGATGGAGGCGATCGTCGGCACGGTCGGGGTGTTCCTCGGGATGCTCGTGGTCTACAAGACCGGCGCGATCCGGGTGACACCACGGTTGACGAGGATGGTCACCGGCGCGCTGATCGGCGTGCTCGTGCTCATGCTCGCCAACTTCGTCGGCAACCTGTTCCACTTCGACATGGGCCTGCGCAGCGGCGGCCCGATCGCCATCATCTTCAGCCTGGTCGTCATCGGAGTGGCGGCCTTCAGCCTGTTGCTGGACTTCGACATGGCCGACCGTGCGATCAAGGCCGGCGCCCCGGCGCGGCTGGGCTGGTACATCGCGTTCGGTCTGTTGGTCACGCTGGTCTGGCTGTACCTGGAGATCCTGCGGCTGTTGTCGTACTTCGCCCGCCAGAACTGACGGTCTCTGCCACATCGGCGGTGCCCCGCCCGGCCGCGACCCGGCGGGGCGCCCCGGTGCCACGCGACCGGGCGGGCTCAGGACAGCCGCTCCAGCACCATCGCCATGCCCTGGCCGCCCCCCACGCACATCGTCTCCAGACCGACCTGCCTGTCGTGGAACCGCAGCGAGTTGATCAGCGTGGTGGCGATCCGGGCGCCGGTCATGCCGAAGGGGTGGCCGACGGCGATCGCGCCGCCGTTGACGTTGAGCCGGTCCTCGTCGATGCCCAACTGGCGGTAGGACGGGATCACCTGCGCGGCGAACGCCTCGTTGATCTCCACGAGGTCGACGTCGCCGATCGACATCCCGGCGCGGGCGAGCGCCTGCCGCGACGCCGCCACCGGGCCGAGCCCCATGATCTCCGGGGAGAGCGCGGACACCCCGGTGGAGACCACCCGGGCCAGCGGGGTGATCCCCAGCTCCGCCGCCCTGGTGTCGGACATGACGACGAGCGCCGCGGCGCCGTCGTTGAGGGGGCAGCAGTTGCCGGCCGTCACCCGCCCGTCGGGGCGGAACACCGGCTGTAGCGCCCTCACGCCCTCGTAGGTCACACCTGGCCGCGGCCCGTCGTCGGCGGCGACGACCGAGCCGGACGGGGCGCTCACCGGGGTGATCTCGCGCGTCCAGAAGCCGTTGGCGATCGCCTTCTCGGCGAGGTTCTGGGAGCGCACCCCGTAGTGGTCCATCTCCTCCCGGGAGATGCCGCAGAGCCGGGCGACGTTCTCCGCGGTCTGCCCCATGGCGATGTAGACATCGGGCAGCTCGCCGTCCTCGCGTGGGTCGTGCCAGTCGTCGGCGCCCTGCCCGGCGGCTTGACGGGTGCGCTCGACGGCGGCGTCAAAGCGGGGGTTGTGGGTGTCGGGCAGGGTGTCGGAGTTGCCCTTGACGTAGCGGGAGACCATCTCCACGCCGGCCGACACGAAAATGTCGCCCTCACCGGCGCGGATCGCGTGCATGGCCATCCGGGTGGTCTGCAACGACGACGAGCAGTAACGAGTGACGGTCGCGGCGGGCAGGTGGTCACAACCGAGCAGCACCGCGACCACCCTGGCCAGGTTGTTGCCCTGCTCGCCGCCGGGCAGCCCGCAACCGAGCAGCAGGTCGTCGATCTCGGTCGGGTCGACCTGGGGCACCTTCGCCAGCACGGCCCGGATGACCGTCGCGGTGAGGTCGTCAGGCCGCAGGTCAGCCAACGATCCCCGGAACGCGCGGCCGATCGGCGACCGGGCGGTTGCCACGATCACGGCTTCAGGCATGTCCGGACTCCCTGTCCGCCGCGGCCGGTCCGCTGGAGCCGGTCCGGTGGGGGCCGGCCCGTTGCAGCATGTCCTTCGCAGCGTGTCCGCCACCGGAGGCGTTCCGACTCTACGTCCCGACCAGCCGCTCCCGCCGCAGCGCACGGTTGACCATCGAGACGGCCCGCGCCGTCGGCCGCAGGGTCCGTTCGGCGCGCGGGTCCGCTGTGGGGTCCGGGGTGACCCCGGTCCAGCCGCCGGCCGCCTCGCACACCGCCGGCAGCAGCACCGCGGCGGCTGCCGCGTAGCCCGCGGCGTTGGGGTGGAAGTTGTCGGCGGAGAACAGCTCCGCCGGCCGGGAGCGGAACTGTGGCGAGAGCAGGTCGGCCAGCGGCACCGGGTACCCGCCCGCGGCGAGCACCGCGTCGCGCTGCAGCCTGGCCAGGCGCAGGCTCAACCCGCGCGCCACCGACCGCAGCGGCTGCCGGATGGGCCGGACCGCACCCAGGTCCGGGCAGGTGCCGACGACGACCGCGGCGCCGGCCGCCCGCAATCGCGCCACGCCGTCCCCGAGCAGTCGGGCCGACTCCCGCAGCGGCAGCGTGCCCGTCACGTCGTTCACCCCGATGATCACCAACGCGACGTCCGGCCGGTCGGCGAGCGCCGCGTCGACCTGCCCGGCCAGCCCGCGGGTGAAGGCTCCTGACGCGGCGTGGGTGACGAGCCGTACCGGCCGGCCGGTCTCCTCGGCCAGGCCGCGGGCGAGCAGCACGCCGGGCAACTGGGCGGCGACGTCCACGCCGAGGCCGGCGGCCGAGGAGTCGCCCACCATGGCGAACACCAGGGCCTCCGGGATCGCGTCGGTCGGGTCGGTGCCGTCCGGGAGGTAGTCGGTGCCGTCCGGGAGGTAGTAGCCGTCGCGGCGGGGGGCGTCGCGCCGCCGTCCGCCGATCACCTTGCGCGCCCGGCGGGATTGCTCCGACAGCAACCCGTAGGCGGCCCCGGAGAGTCCACCGGCCGCGCCGGCGGCCAGCACAGCGCTGCGCAACAACCGCGGGATCACGTCCGCCTCCCTAGTCCCATGCACTCCTGTTGATATGGATCGTCACCCGGGGAGCCCGGGTTAGCCAACGACTTTGTTGCCGCTCACGCCGGCGCGCCGCTCGACACGCGGGCGCCGGCCGGCTGGGCGGGTGGCCCGGTGGCGGGGTGGCCCGGTGGCCCGGGCGGCGGGGTGGCTTCCGGGAACTGTCGGTGGCTTCCGGGAACTGTCGGTGGCTTCCGGGAACTGTCGGTGGCTGGCGGGAGGATGCTCGCGTGCCGCTTCGGAAGAGAGGACGACCATGACCGCGAGGACGACCATGACCGCGTGGTCGGAGGTGGTCGCGGCGGAGCCGGAGTTCGCCGCCGCCGTACAGGAGATTTTCGAGGCCCGCCGCCACAAGACGATCGCCACGCTACGGGCCGACGGCTCGCCGCGGATCAGCGGGATCGAGGCCGGGTTCGTGGCCGGGGAGCTGTGCTTCGGGTCGATGCCAGGGGCGCGCAAGGCCACCGACCTGCGCGCCGACCCCCGCTTCGCGCTGCACAGCCCTTCAGTGGACCCACCCGAGGGGAACCCGTCGGCGTGGCCGGGCGACGCCAAGATCTCCGGCGTCGCGGTGGCGGTCACCGACCCGGAACGGGTGTCGGCGTTGCTGGGGGAGTCGGGTGCGGAGCCGGGGCAGCCCGGCCAGCTCTTCCGGGCCGAGGTCGCCGAGGTGGTGCGCACCAGGGTGGGCGATCCGCCCGATCACCTGGTCATCGAGCTGTGGGGGCCGGGCCGCGGGGTGAGGCGCTTCGAGCGGAGGTGATCGTGCCGCGGCACGGCGGTGGGCTGTCACGATTGGCCCATGCGCTATGCCGATCACGTCGTCGACCTGGTCGGCGACACGCCGCTGGTCAAGCTCAACGCCGTCACCGCAGGGCTGACGCCGCTGGTCCTCGCCAAGGTCGAGTACTTCAACCCGGGCGGTAGCGTCAAGGACCGCATCGCGCTGCGGATGGTCGAGGCCGCCGAGCGCTCCGGCGTGTTGCGGCCGGGCGGCACGATCGTTGAGCCGACCTCCGGCAACACCGGGGTGGCGCTGGCGCTCGTCGCACAACGCCGTGGTTACCGCTGCGTGTTCGTCTGCCCGGACAAGGTCGGCGAGAGCAAGCGGGACGTGCTGCGGGCCTACGGGGCCGATGTCGTCGTGTGTCCGACCGCCGTGCCGCCGGGGCACCCCGACAGCTACTACCGGGTGTCGGACCGGCTCGTGACCGAGATCGACGGGGCGTGGAAGCCTGACCAGTACTCCAACCCCGAGAACCCGGCGAGCCACTACCGCTCCACCGGCCCGGAGATGTGGGAGCAGACCGGCGGCCGGATCAGCCACTTCGTCACCGGCATCGGCACCGGCGGCACGGTGAGCGGTACCGGCCGTTACCTCAAGGAGGTGTCCGGCGGTCGGGTCCGGGTCGTCGGTGCCGACCCCGAGGGCTCGATCTACTCCGGTGGCGGCGGCCGCCCCTACCTCGTCGAGGGCGTCGGTGAGGACTTCTGGCCCTCGACGTACGACCCGTCGATCTGCGACGAGGTGATCGCCGTCTCGGACGCCGACTCGTTCGACATGACGCTGCGCCTGGCGCGGGAGGAGGGGCTGCTCGTCGGTGGGTCGTGCGGGATGGCGGTGGTGGCGGCGCTGCGGGTGGCCGCCGGCATCCCGGAGCCGGTCGCCGGGGACGCCGTGGTGGTCGTGTTGCTGCCCGACGGCGGCCGGGGCTACCTCGGCAAAGTGTTCAACGACGGCTGGATGGCCTGCTACGGGTTCCGGTCCGCCGACTCCTCCGGGTCGACGGTGGGTGACGTGCTGCGGCGCAAGGACGGTTCGCTGCCGGATCTGGTGCACGTGCATCCGACCGAGACGGTGGCCGACGCTGTCTCGATCATGCGGGAGTTCGGGGTGTCGCAGATGCCGGTCGTCGGCCCCGAGCCGCCGGTGATGGCGGCCGAGGTCGTCGGCGCGGTCAACGAGCGCGACCTGCTCGACGCGCTGTTCACTGGCCGGGCCAGGCTGGTCGACCGGGTGGAGATGCACATGTCGCCGCCGCTGCCGACCATCGGCGCCCGCGAGCCGGTGTCGGCGGCGATGACCGCGCTGCGCGGCGCCGACGGCGCGATGGTCCTGCTCGACGGCAAACCCGCCGGGGTCCTCACCAGGCAGGACGTCCTCGCCTACCTCGCCACCGGCCGTTGACCAGAGCGGTGAGAAGGACATCTTTGCGGGTGGTACCGCCGTCGCGTTTGCGGGTGGTACCGCTGTCGCGGAACCCGGCCGCCGGAGAAAGGGCGTCGAAGACGCGACCACTAGGCTCGCGCGGCATGAGGTCGAGGAAGTCCGGCTCGCACGGCTTCGCCACGCGTGCGATCCACGCCGGGCAGGACCCGGATCCCGCCACCGGCTCGGTGACCGTCCCGATCCACGCCACGTCGACCTACGCCCAGGACGGGGTCGGCGGTGCCCGCGGCGGCTACGAGTACTCCCGCACCGCCAACCCGACCCGCACCGCGCTGCAGGCCTGCCTGGCCAGCCTGGAGGGCGGCCGCCACGCCCTTGCCTTCGCGTCCGGGATGGCAGCGACGGACACCGTGCTGCGAGCGGTGCTGCGGCCGGGCGACCACGTCGTCCTCCCGCTTGACGCCTACGGCGGCACGTTCCGGCTGATAGACAAGGTGCTCGGGGCGTGGGGTGTGGCCTACACGGCCGCCGACCTGGCCGATGCGGATGCCGTGCGGGCAGTGCTGCGGCCGGCGACCCGGCTGGTGTGGTGCGAGACGCCCACCAACCCGCTGCTCGGCATCGCCGACGTCGAGGCGCTCGCGGCGCTGACCCACCAGGGCGGGGCTCGGCTGGTCGTCGACAACACTTTCGCCTCGCCCTACCTGCAGACCCCGTTGGCGCTGGGCGCTGACGTCGCGGTGCACTCCACGACGAAGTACCTGGGGGGGCACTCTGACGTGATCGGCGGCGCACTGGTCACCGACGACGACGAACTCGCCGAGGCGTGTGCGTTCCTGTCCAACGCCGCCGGCGGGGTGCCGGGGCCGTTCGACGCCTGGCTCACGCTGCGCGGCGCCAAGACCCTGGCGGTGCGGATGGAACGGCACTGCGACAACGCCGAGCGGGTGGTGGCGGCGCTGGTCGGCCACAAGCGGGTGGCGCGGGTGCTCTACCCGGGGCTGCCGGAGCACCCTGGCCACGAGGTGGCAGCCAAGCAGATGCGTCGTTTCGGCGGGATGGTGTCCTTCCGGCTGCGCGACGGGGTCGAGGCGGCGCTGGCGGTGTGCGCCGGCACCCGGCTGTTCACCCTGGCCGAGTCGCTCGGCGGGGTGGAGTCGCTGATCGAGCACCCGGGCCGGATGACGCATGCCTCCGTCGCCGGCTCGCCGCTGCAGGTGCCCGACGACCTGGTGCGGCTCTCAGTCGGGATCGAGGACGCCGAGGACCTCGTCGACGACCTGCTCACCGCGCTGGCGACCGCGGGATAACTCCTTTGCGTTCCGCCGGTTCCTCCGGCATGCTTGTACTCGCCAATGACTTGTATGGGCCAAGCAAAGCTGAAAGGTAGCTGTGAGCGGACCGATCGACGGTACCCCGTCCGCTCCGGAACGGGTCGACGAGCGGCGGCTGGCCGACGCCGATGCGCTAGGCTCGGAGATCCTCCGCCTGGTGCGGCTGCTCGAACGTACCCGGGCGCACTTGACCTCGGTCCCGGCCGACGGCGTGGAGCACGCGGCCTACGTGCTGCTCTGCCACCTGTGCCGGGACGGCGCCATGCGGGCCAGCACGCTCGCGGAGGCCGTGCACTCCGACCCATCGACGATCAGCCGCCAGGTCGCTGCGCTGGTCAGGCACGGGCTCGTCGAGCGCCGGCCCGACCCGGAGGACGGTCGCGCCTGCCTGGTGGCCGCCACCGAGGAGGGCACGCGCGTCTTCGAGTGCCACCGCCGAATCCGCAGCCGGCACACCGCCGCGATGCTCAAGGGCTGGTCACCGGAGGAGCGGCAGCAGTTGCTCACCCTGCTCGCCCGTTTCAACACCGATTTCGAGAACTACCGACGGCAGATCGTCGGCGCCGCCCTGGATGTCCCGGCGCCCGCGCTGCAGACAGGACCGAGTAAATGACCAGCACGGCCGTTGCGCCCGCTGAGGGCCGGCCGGCCGCGCCGGCCGGCCACACCGGCGCGCTGTCCCACCGGCAGATCCTCGTGATCTTCTCCGGGCTCATGCTGGGGTTGTTCCTGGCAGCCCTCGACCAGACGATCGTCGCGACCTCGATCCGGACGATCTCCGACGACCTGCACGGCCTGAGCCTGCAGGCCTGGGCGACCACCGCGTACCTCATCACCGCGACGATCTCCACGCCGCTCTACGGCAAGCTGTCCGACCTCTACGGCCGCAAGCCGTTCTTCCTCGCCGCGATCTCGATCTTCATCGCGGGGTCGCTGCTGTGCAGCGTCGCGACGTCGATGTACGAGCTGGCCGGGTTCCGGGCACTGCAGGGTGTCGGTGCCGGCGGCCTGTTCTCCCTTGCCCTGGCGATCATCGGCGATGTCGTGCCGCCCCGGGAGCGGGCACGCTACCAGGGCTACTTCCTCGCCGTGTTCGGCACCTCCAGCGTGCTCGGGCCGGTCATCGGCGGCGCGCTCGCCGGCCAGGCCTCGATTCTCGGCGTGACGGGTTGGCGCTGGGTGTTCCTCGTCAACGTGCCGATCGCCGCCGCCGCGCTCGTCGTGGTGGCCAAGGTGCTCAACATCCCGCACACCCGGCGGCACCATCGCATCGACTTCCTCGGCGCGCTGACCATCGCGGTCGCGCTGGTGCCGCTGCTGGTCGTCGCCGAGCAGGGCCGCGACTGGGGCTGGGGCTCCGACCGGGCGCTGGCCTGCTACCTCATCGGCGCCGTCGGGCTGGTGGCGTTCCTGCTCGCCGAGCGGCGGATCGGTGAGGACGCGCTGCTCCCGCTGTACCTGTTCCGCAACGGCGTGTTCAGCCAGACCTCGCTCGCCGGTTTCGTCATCGGCGTCGGAATGTTCGGCGGCATCGCCACGCTGCCGCAGTACCTGCAGATCGTCAAGGGCGCCTCGCCGACCAAGGCCGGCCTGCTCACGGTGCCGCTGGTGCTGGGGATCATGGTGGCCTCGGTGGTTTCCGGGCAGATCACCGCCCGCACCGGCCGGTACAAGATCTTCCCCGTGATCGGCACAATCCTCATGACCGGAGCGCTGGTGCTGCTCTGGCTCCGGTTGGGCGCCAGCACTCCGCTGTGGGAGGCCGACATCTACATGGCGCTGTTCGGTCTCGGACTCGGCGGCTGCATGCAGACGCTCATGCTGGCCGTACAGAACGCGGTCCCGGCGCGCGACATGGGGGTGGCGACCGCGTCCGCCACGTTCTTCCGGCAGATGGGCGGCACGCTGGGCACCGCGGTGTTCCTCTCGGTCCTGTTCTCCACGGTGACCGGCAAGATCGGTGCCGCGTTTCGCGCGATCGCCCCGACGCCACAGTTCCAGGCCATGCTCGCCGACCCCGCGGTGCGGGCCAACCCGAACGACGCGGCCGTGCTGCACGCGATCCAGAGTGGTGGGATCGGCGCGAACGCCAGCGGTGTGCTCCAGGACTCCTCGTTCCTGCAGCGGATCGACCCACGGCTGGCCCGGCCGTTCCTCGTCGGCTTCTCCAACTCTTTCGACCTGGTCTTCCTCATCGGTGCCTTCGTCATGGTGATCGGCGTCGTCGTCATGCTGTTCCTCAAGGAGGTTCCGTTG
>JAVKSM010000120.1:0-9096 GCA_039583705.1 Pseudonocardiaceae bacterium | reverse complement strand
TGATGCCGGGGCCACCCACCACCAGTGCCCCGGCGGCGAGCGGGTCCCCGAGCTCACCTTCGGCGGTGATGCCGGGGCCACCCACCACCAGTGCCCCGGCGGCGAGCGGGTCCCCGAGCTCACCTTCGGCGGTGATGCCGGGGTTGGTCTCGGTGGGCACGATCTCGATCGTGCTTGTCGGCCTGCGTCAGCCCGTCAAGCCGGGCCCGACCTATCCCGTCACGCTGGTGTTCGCGAAGGGCGGCTCCGTGACGCTGCCGGTCCCGATCGGCACTCCGGGGTATCCCAAGCCATAGGGCCTGTCGGCCCGCGGCCGTACGGTGTGGCGCGTGCCGACCCGAACGAGCCCGTCCTTCCGGTGTGCCGACTGCGGACACCTCCTCGCCAAGTGGGTCGGACGCTGCCCGGAGTGCCAGGCATGGGGCACTGTCGAGCAGGCCGTCGGGACGGCGTGGCCGCCGCGGACGGCGGCCACGCTGGTGCCCGCCAGCCCGGCCCGTCCGATCGGCGAGGTCGACCTGGACGCCGCGCGCGCCCGCCCGACGGGTGTCGGCGAGCTCGACCGCGTCCTCGGCGGCGGCTTGGTGCCTGGTGCCGTGGTGCTGCTGGCCGGTGAGCCCGGCGTCGGGAAATCCACGCTGCTGCTCGAGGTGGCGGCCCGCGTCGCGGCCACCGGCCGCGTTCTCTACGTGACCGGCGAGGAGTCCGCGGGACAGGTCCGGCTGCGCGCCGAGCGGACCGGGGCGGTCCGCGACGGGTTGTTCCTCGCCGCCACCGGTGAGCTGGAGACGCTGGTCGGGCACGTCGACGCGGTTCGCCCGGCGCTGCTGGTCGTCGACTCGGTGCAGACGGTCACGGCCACCACCGCGGAGGGCGGCGCCGGCGGGGTCACCCAGGTCCGCACGGTCACCGCGGCCCTGACCGCGTTGGCCAAGCAGCGCGGCCTGCCCGTGGTGCTCGTCGGGCATGTCACCAAGGACGGGTCGGTGGCGGGACCGAGGCTGCTTGAGCACCTCGTGGACGTCGTGCTGCAGTTCGAGGGCGACCGGCACTCCACGCTGCGGCTGGTGCGGGGGGTGAAGAACCGTTTCGGCGCCGCCGACGAGGTGGGCTGCTTCGAGCTGCATGACCAGGGGATCGCGGAGGTGGCCGACCCGTCCGGGCTCTTCGTCCAGCGTCGGGAACACCCGGCGGCCGGCACCGCGGTCACCATGGTCGTCGAGGGTCGCCGCCCGCTGCCGGCCGAGGTACAGGCGCTGGTCGCCCCGTCGTCGCTGGCCGTTCCCCGCCGGGGGGTGAGTGGTCTGGACTCCGCCCGGGTCGCCATGGTCCAGGCGGTCCTGGAGCGTCGCGGTGGGGTCGCTCTCGCCTCCTCCGACGTGTTCACCGCGACCGTCGGTGGGATGCGGGTGTCCGAACCGGCCGCCGACCTGGCGCTCGCGCTGGCCTGCGCTTCGGCGGCGCTCGACGCTCCGTTGCCGGCCGACCTCGTCGTGCTCGGCGAGGTGGGGCTGGCCGGCGAGGTCCGCCGCGTGGCCGGGGTGGAGCGCCGGCTGGCCGAGGCCGCGAGGCTGGGCTTCGGGCGCGCCCTCGTCCCCCCCGACCCCGGGCGGCTGCCGCCGGGGGTGGCGGCCGCCGAGGTCGGGGACCTGCGGACGGCGCTGGCGGCCTTCGACCTCCGGTAGCCCGACTTTCAGTAGCGCAGCCTGAGCCGGAGGTGCTCCCCGATCTCCTCGTACTCGGGCTCGGTGCCGTTGTGCTCCCGCATCCCTTTCACGATCTTCCGTGGCACCCCGAGGCCGATGTTCTCCACATAGCCCAGGTCGCGCATGGTGTCCTTGAGCACCTGGTTGCGCGCTGCCCGCACCCCCACGAGCATCCGCTCGACGGTGACACCATGGGGAAGCCGGCCCGGTGACACCAGCTCCAGCCGATCGGCGAAGATCGAGAGTTCGATGTCGCTGGCGGTCAGGGCGTAGTCCCGGTGGACGACGGCATTCACGACGGCCTCCCGGAGCACGTCCGGGGGGATCGCGGGCCGGTCGCGCCGGCGAGGGCCGTCGAACACGGCGGTTGCCGGGAGGTTTCGGGTGCAGAACTCCAGCGCCCGCTCGACGAGGCCGCCCGCCAGCACGCTCCCGTCGGCGGCGATGCGCGCCATCAGCGGAGCCCGCAGCGTCGCCCGCTCGCGCGCCGCATAGTCCTTCTCGGCCCCGGGGAAGGCCACGGCGTCCACCGCTGCGTGCGGCACGAGGGCGCCGGGAGACCGTCCGAACACGAGAACCCCGGCCAGGGCGCATACCGGGCCGGTGACCCCCTCCACCATGAACTCGGTGTTGGTCAGCAGCCGGACCCAGTCCTCGGCCTCACTGCGCTCCGGCGCGTCCTGGCCCCGAACCCGGACGAAGTAGTCGCGGGCCAGGTCCAGGTCGATGTCCTTGATCCCGGTACCGGGCACCGGGCCGATCTCTGCCCGGTAGGCTCCCCGCTGCTGCTGGAGCCGAGCGAGTTCCTCCATGCCCGGCTCCCGGGTCTGGCGGCCGACCCGCATGTAGGGGGTGAGGTGGTTGTGATGCCACACGGCGTGAACGGCATAACCAGGATCGAACGTCACGACCAGGACGTCCCGGCCGGGTAAGGCGTCACGCACCCGCTCCACATAGGGCACGACCGGCGGCCTGATCTTGTCCCGGCAGGCGGTGAGCACCCATTCCTCGGCCTCCGGCCGGGACACTCCTGAGATCGCCCCGTTGTCCTCGACCCCGATCAGGACGCGGCCGCCCCGCAGGTTGGCAAACGCGACAACCGCCTTCGCCAGGTCGACGTTGGTGAGGCCGGCGTCGCGCTTGAACTCCACACCGGAGTTCTCCCCGTCCCGGATCAGCTCGAGGAGGTCGGCCCGGAGCACGTCAGTAACCGTAGCGGCGGCGGCGCTCCTCGAAGGCCTTCGCCCCACCTTCGAGGATCTGCTCCACGTAGTCGTGCACCCGCTGCTCGTCGAGGGAGCCGGCCCCGCCGGGAAGGATCCGGCCGTACACCCGGGCCTCGCGGTACTCGGTGCCCAGCGCGACGATGAGGTCGGCGTCGCCGAGCACGGGGATGTTCGGGTTGTGGGTGGCGAGGATGAGCTGCCGGGTCGCCTTCACCGTACGGAGCCGGGGCACCACCGCGTCGAAGATGAACTGGTTGTCCAGGTCGTTCTCCGGTTGGTCGATCACGAGCAGCCCCTTGGTGCGGGTGAGCAGGACCAGCAGCAGCGTGGTCGCGGCCTGGCCGCTGGATGCCTGCTCGGTCGACCGCCACAGCTCTGGTTCGCCCGGCGGCGCAATGTTGATCTGAAAGTCGACCCGCGGTCTGGTCTCGATCTCCTCCAGCCCACGCAGGAACGGCTCCCCCTGTGCCAGCACCAGGCTGACCTGGGCGATCGGGGCCGCCGGGAACATCGAGCCGAGCCCGCCGCTGCGAACCGCTTCGACGAACTCGCCTGGGCTTGGTGGGTTCCGACGCACCAGGCCAGCCAGCTCCCCCGTCCTGCCGGGAAGCGCCGCGATCCGATCAGCGATCACGCATTCGGTCGGCTCGTCTCTCACGACAGCTTGGACCTGCTCACCGACAAGACCGGTGATCCGCCAGGCCGCGCGCTCCAGGGCGGAGTGCTGCTCCCGCTGTGCCTCGGCGAAGCGGACGATGAGCTCGCGGCGGCGGTGGAGCAGGTCGTCGCGCTCCTGGGCGAGCGCTTGGCGGAGCGGGGCCGCGTCCACCAACTGCTGGTAGCGCGCCCGCTGGCTGCGGATCGTCGCCACGTTGTGGCCTTGGCGTTGCAGCTCGACCGCGGCACTGTGCTGCTCCGCCTCGGTCTCCCGCTGGGCACGCTCGGCCCGCCGCCTGAGCTCGGCCAGCCGGGCCCGTCGGGCGGCCAGGACCTCGCCGGCCCCCTGCAGCGACCGGCCGACCTCGGACTCGACTCGCCGGAGCAGCTCGGTGACCTCCATCGGCAGGTCGGCGTGGTAGACCTCCCCATCACTCACCCCGACGGAGAACGAGGTGTCCAGCGAGGGGTCGAGCGTGTCGAGCTGCCGGGTCAGGCCGTCGAGCCGGCCCTTGGCCGTGGCGAGCAGGTTCAGCTCCCGGTCGATCCTCGCCTGCACTGCCATCCGGGCGGTCACCCCGGTGCTGTCCAGCGCGGCCAGCGCGGTGCCCAGCTCGTCCAGTTCGGCATCCTCAGCCGCGGCGTCGGCGAGCCGCCGGTCGAGCTCGTCGAGCCGCCGCCGGTTGGCTTCCAGTTGCCTGACGAGCTCGGGGATGCCAGCACCACGTGCCCGACCGTCCGGGATGAACCGCTGCAGCAGCTCCCACCGCTTCGTCTCGTCCTTGGCCACCTCCGCGAGCTCGTCGTAGCCGTAGAACTCGACGTCCGGCCCGAGCAGCTCGGCGAGCGACGGCGTGGGGCCACCGTCGGCAGTACGCAGCCGACGCGGCCCGTCCGGCGTCCACTGGATCACGGCGGTGCGTCGGTGCTCACCGAACTCCACGGTGACCTCCACGATGGTGCCCGGACCGAGGTTGCGGGGATCGCGGGTTCGCTGCGCATTCGACTGGCGCACGGTGTCAGTCAGGGCCGGGCACCCCAGCACGAGGCGCAGGCCCTCGATCGTCGTCGACTTGCCGCTGCCCCGTCCTCCGATGAGCGTCGTCAGCTCGTCGTTGACCGGGAGCGCGACACCGTCCAGGAACCCCCCGGTCCAGGACACCGAGACGATCCGCACGCCGGCCGGCGGCTCCGGTTCGTTCCTCCGCACGCGCGTGTCGGGCACGGTCAGCGCATCGAGCAACCCGGCCAGGGACGGCCGGCCCATCCGGAACCATGTGGTGGCGGCGTCCTTGGCCAGCTCAATCGGGCCGTGCACGTCGCAGGCCGACACGATGGCCAACCTGTGCTCGCGCCGGTACTGCGGGTCACGGTTCTCGATGATGGGCCGGAGGTCGCGGTACGGGTCGGGCTTGGACAGCGCCGCGGCCAGCAGCTTCTCGTGCCGCCAGGCCGCGACGCGGCTCTGGCCGCTCAGCTTGCGGAGCAGCCCGCCGCACTCCTCGTCGACTCCCAGGGGGATGGCGAGCGCCTGTTCCGTCGACACCAGGGTCACCAGCTCGTCGAACGGCAGGTCGCCCGGGTCAGAGCGGCCACGCTGGGCCGGGTGGACGCCGCAGGCACTGATGACGTGTTCGAGGTGGTCGTAGGAGGTCGGCGTGTCGAAGAGCACCAGCACGTGCACGCCCTCACGCGACGCGGCCTCGAATCCCGGGAACACCGTGATGCCCGCGGCAGCCAAGGCGTCGTGCAGCGTGCGGCTCTCCTGCACCCGCCAGTGGTCGGCAAGGCCGACGATCTCGACGTTCAGCCGGCGGCACTCCGCGACTAGCGCCGCATTGTGACTGGCTTCGTCCGTGTGCGGCTCGGCCGAGCGGTTGTCGCGGACGTAGGCGTAGGGGTTCACCTGGAGGGCTGCCCGATACCAGCGGGCTCCCCGGAAACGGGGGGGTTCCGCCGATCCGTCCACGCTCCCCTCCGATCGGTTCCTCGACGCTGATCGTCTCGACCGCTGATCGTATCGACGCCTCCCGCACTGCGGGGGGTGGCACCGACCCAACTGCTCGCTGGCGGGCAGGGCGCCCTGCGGCAGCCAAAGCGACCCGGCGGCGGCAGCCAAAGCGACCCGACGCCGGCAGCCAAAGCGACCCGACGGCGGCAGCCAAAGCGACCCGGCGCCGGCAGCCAAAGCGACCCGGCGCCGGCAGCCAAAGCGACCCGGCGCCGGCAGCCAAAGCGACCCGGCGCCGGCTGTCAGTACAATCCGTCCCCTGCGGGCAGTGGTGTGGGTGAGAGTCCGGGTGAGCGCGATCGATCCGGTGGCCAGGGACCTGATGCGGGCCACGCTGGCCCGGCTCGCGCCCGGTACCGCACTCCGCGACGGTTTGGAGCGGATCCTGCGCGGACGTACCGGCGGCCTGGTCGTCCTGGGGTACGACCGCTCGGTGGAGACGATCTGCGACGGCGGCTTCCGGCTCGACGTCGAGTTCGCCCCGACCCGGCTGCGTGAGCTGTCCAAGATGGACGGCGCCGTCGTGCTGTCGACCGACACCAGCCGCATCTTGCGGGCCAACGTGCAGCTCGTCCCGGATCCGACCATCCCGACGGTGGAGTCAGGCACCAGGCACCGCGCCGCCGAGCGCACCGCGCGGCAGACCGGCTTCCCGGTGGTCTCGGTGAGCCAGTCGATGAGCATCGTCTCGGTCTACGTCGAGGGTCGCCGCCATGTGCTGGCCGACTCGGCCACCATCCTGTCGCGCGCCAACCAGGCGCTGGCCACGCTGGAGCGCTACAAGGCGCGGCTCGACGAGGTCGCCCAGACGCTCTCCGCGCTGGAGATCGAGGATTTCGTCACGCTCAAGGACGCGATGACCGTGGTACAGCGGCTGGAGATGGTGCGCCGGATCGCCGACGAGATCGCGCTGGACGTCCTTGAGCTCGGCACCGACGGGCGGCTGCTCGGACTGCAACTGGCGGAGCTGGTCGGTGGGGTGGCGGACGACCGGGTGCTCGTCGTGCGGGACTACCTGCCCCGCGACAGGCGCAACCGCACGGTCGCCGAGGTGCTCGCCGCGCTGGACGAGCTGGGCTCTGCCGAGTTGCTGGAGGTGGGCGCGGTGTCGCGCTGCTTCGGCTACCCGGCCGGGGCGGACCTGCTGGACGGGCAGGTCCGGCCGCGCGGGCATCGCCTGTTGGCGAGGGTTCCCCGGCTGCCCAGCCAGGTCCAGGACCGGCTCGTGGACCACTTCGCCAGCCTGCAATCGCTGCTGGCGGCCGCGGATCACGACCTGCAGAAGGTGGACGGGGTGGGCGAGGCGCGCGCCCGCTTCATCCGGGAGGGCCTGTCCCGGCTCGCGGAGTCCAACGTCGCCACCCGCTAGGCCGTGTCCCGGCCGTGTCCCGGCCGGTCCTTGGGCGTGTCCGGTAGATCTCGGCCGTCGCGAGCGGCACCGACAGCATCGAGTATTGTGATCAGCGCATATGGTCGGGTGTACTCATGGGCATGGCGTGCGTGCTGCTCGAGCCGTTCTGGCCGAGCCGTCGTGGCTCGCACTTCGACGAGTTCTGTCGACGGGCCGCGTAGCGCCGCGCGGGTCACCCACCCGCTGCCACAGCCCTCCCGCCGGCGCAGGCGTGGCCGCTGGACGCCCATCACCCCTCACCCACCAAAGGGAGACACCTGTGTCCGTCACCGACGAACTGCTGGGAAACAACGCCCGCTACTCGGAGTCCTTCTCCGGGCCGCTCCCGATGCCGCCTGCCAAGCACGTCGCCGTCGTCGCCTGCATGGACGCCCGGCTCAACGTCTACGGCAGCCTGGGGCTGGCCGAGGGTGAGGCCCACGTCATCCGCAACGCGGGCGGAGTGATCACCGACGACGCGATCCGCTCGCTGGCGATCAGCCAGCGGCTGCTGGGCACGCAGGAGGTCATCCTCATCCACCACACCGACTGCGGCATGCTCACCTTCACCGACGACGACTTCAAGCGCTCGATCCAGGAGGACACCGGGATCAAGCCGGCCTGGGCGGCGGAGGCGTTCGGAGACATCGACGAGGACGTCCGACAGTCCATCCGGCGCGTCAAGGCGAGCCCGTTCCTGCCGCACACGGACTCCGTGCGTGGCTTCGTCTTCGACGTGGCGAGCGGCACGCTCAACGAGGTCGCCTGAGAGCTGCTCGATCGGCACCACAGCCCGCTCGTCCCTGACCGGAGGTCTCCTGTCGTGACGCTCGCCCAGCAGGTCGTCGCCTGGTTCGACGTCTCGGGGCGCGACCTGCCGTGGCGGCGGGCGGGCACCACGGCGTGGGGCGTGCTGGTCAGCGAGGTCATGCTGCAGCAGACCCCGGCCGCTCGGGTGGCACCGCTGTGGCCGCAGTGGATGACGCGCTGGCCGACGCCGGCCGGGCTGTCGGCGGCGCCGCAGGCCGAGGTGCTTCGCGCGTGGGGAAAGCTCGGCTACCCCCGCCGCGCGTTGCGGCTGCACGAGACCGCACGGGCGCTGACCGCCGGGCACGGCGGGGCCGTGCCGTCCGACGTCCAGACCCTGATCGGGCTGCCCGGGATCGGTAGCTACACCGCGCGGGCCGTCGCTGCGTTCGCCTACCAGGCAAGGGTCCCGGTGGTGGACACCAACGTTCGGCGGGTCGTGGCGCGCGCGGTCCACGGCTCGGCCGAGCCGGGCGCGACGACGAGCGCACGGGATCTCGCCGACGTCGAGGCGCTGCTGCCACCGGAGCCGCCCGCTGCGGCCCGCTTCTCCGCCGCCCTCATGGAGCTCGGCGCCCTCGTCTGCACGGCTCGCTCACCGCGCTGCGACAGGTGCCCGCTGCGGACCCGGTGCGCCTGGCGACAGGCCGGCAGGCCGCCGTGGTCCGGACCGCCTCGCCGGGCGCAGCGCTTCGCCGGCACCGACCGCCAGGTGCGAGGCCGGCTGCTCGACGTGCTGCGCGCGGCACCGCAGCCGGTCCCGCGCGCCGCACTGGACACCGCCTGGGGGGAGGCGGGCCAGCGAGAGCGCTGCTTGGAGTCGCTGTGCCTCGACGGCTTGGTGGAGCAGCTCACCGACGGTCGCTTCGCGCTGCCAGGCCAGCGCTGAGCGCCCGTCCCGGCCGGCCAGGGTGCCCGACGCCGTAGGCTCGATGCCATGGCGGTAGTCAAGATCAATATCCTGGAGGTGCCGGAGGAAGCGCGCGACGAGCTGGAGCGACGGTTCGCGCAGCGGCACGGTGCCGTCGCGAGCCAGCCCGGGTTCCTGGGCTTCGAGCTGCTGCGCCCGGTCGCCGGTGGGTCCCGCTACTTCGTCTACACCCGCTGGGAGAGCGACGCGGCGTTCCAGGCGTGGCGAGCCGAGTCGGCGACGGCCGCACACGGCGGGGGGGAACGGCCCAAGCCGGTGTCCACCGGCGCGGAGCTGCTGGAGTTCGACGTCGTGCAGAGCGCCGGGCCAGCCCCCAGGGACTGAAACCGAGGACTCAGACCAAGGACTCAGACCGACGGCTGAAACGG
>JAVKSM010000119.1:0-9412 GCA_039583705.1 Pseudonocardiaceae bacterium | reverse complement strand
CCGGTCACCGACAGCCTCGAGATCGGCTCCGGGCTGGTTCAACGGATCAATCCGCGACGTCCCAAGGGGTGAGCCGGTGGTGAGATCTCCGGTGATGAGATCCCTGGTCGTGAGATCCCCGGGGGTGCGATCCGCGGCGGCGGCCGTCCTCGGCATGCTCCTGCTGCTGCCGTTCCTCGCCGCATGCGGCGGCGGCGACTCGGCACCCGGAGCCCTGGCCCTGGTCGTCGGCGCCCACTCCAACGCCATCCCGCCCAGCATGGTCGCCACGGTCCGCGACGAGGTCGCCAGTGCCATCGACGACAAGTCCTCCGCCACGGTGATCGTGGCGGACGGGGCTCCCAAGGCGATCGAGACGATGAGCCTGGCGGCATCCAGCAATGCCTACGCCCCGAACTCCCGGGCCGGCCTGCTCGACGCGGTGGGCCACAGCGTCGAGTCCGCGAGGGCCACCAGCCCCGAGGTCGACCTGCTCGGCGCCATCGACCTGGCTGCCCGGTCCGTCGCGGACGCCACGGGCCCCAGGACCATCGTGGTCATCGACCCCGGCTTGCAGACCACCGGCGCCCTGCACTTCCAGGACGGGCTCCTCGCGGCCCAGCCCGACGATGTCGTCAACCAGCTCCGCGCCACCCGCCAGCTCCCCGACCTGCACGGGGTGCGGGTGGTCTTCGTCGGGCTCGGCGACGTCACCGCACCGCAGCAGCCGCTGCCCCAGCCCGACCAGAGCATGCTCGACGACCTGTGGCCCGCCATCGTGTCGCAGGCCGGGGGCAGCGCGTCCGTGGTCCAGGCCCCGCTGCCCGCCCGGCCGACACCGGCCGGGTTGCCGCCGGTGACCCCGGTGCCCATCGACCCGCCGCCGTCCATCGGCTCGGGTCCGCTGCCCCCGCTACCGGACAGCGCCATCGGGTTCCTGCCCGACCAGGCCACCTTCCGCGACCCGGCCACAGCCCGCGACGTGCTGGGCGAGTACGCGCAGGCGATCACCGCCCGGCACCGGGGCGTCACCCTCGTGGGCACCACCGCCGACGTCGGGCCGGACGCCGGCCAGGTCGCGCTGGCCCGTCAGCGAGCCGCGGCGGTCCGCGACGTCCTCGTCCAGCTCGGCGTGCCGGCCGACGACCTCGCCACCACCGGCGTCGGGTCACACTTCGCCGGCTTCCAGCCCGACCACGACCCGGACGGCAGCCTCGATCCGGCCCTCGCCGCCCGGAACCGCCTAGTGATCTTCCAGTGATTGCCCTCGCCACGATGGGAGAGCTGGTGGTGGCACGGCGTTTGCGCCGTGTGCGGTGGCTGCGGTGTTGGACGAGAGTTGCATGGCACTGGTGCAGGTGGTCAAGCACCTGCCGGCGTTCGAGCCGCGGGCGCTGGCGGAGTTGCTGGCCCGGTTCTCCCGAGTGGCGAGGAGGTCGCCGAGGTGCTGCACCGGCTGCCGCGGCCCGAGCAGTTGCTGGACGGGGTGGCGGATCCGTTGGTCGAGCTGCTGCCACCGGGAGGGGTGCACCGCAGCCTCGGCAGCGGTCGGGCGCTGCTGCTCGTCGACGGGGTGGACGAGCTGGTGCCCGCGCAGCGCCCGGCGGTGCGGAGGTGGCTGCGGGGCCTACTGGCCGAGTACCCGAAGCTGCGCGTGGTCGTGACCTCGCGGCCCGGAGGCGCCGAGCGGGGCTGGCTGGCCGGGGAGGGGTTCGCGCCGCCGGTGCTGCTGGAGCGGATGTCCCCGCTGGACGTGGCGGCGTTCTGCCGCCGCTGGCACGACGCGGTACGCGAGGCCGCCGGGCGCTCGGCCGCCGTGCTGCCCTGCGGGGTGGAGAAGTTGGCCGACTACGAACGCACCGTACGCGTCCGCCGTCGAACCCGCGGAACCACTGCCTCCTCATGTCACGGTCCGACGATCGTGACAGCGCGCCGGTCACCGGAGGAGCCTCGGCCGACGGCGTCGAGGTCGGCTCGGTGCGGCCGCAGCGGCGCAGACCGGACAGGGCCGGCCATCCGGGGCACCCAGCGCGGCGGGGACGACCACCCGCCCGCACAGCGCCGGGACGTGCCGCTGCGATGCGGTGAAAGCGACCGCCATCGCGTCGTCGGCGACGAGATGGCAGCGGCCGTCGAGAATACACGTACACCTGATGTAGTGCGTGAGGGTGCTGTTTCTGGTCGCCTCACGGGTGGTGCTCATGTGTGGTGTTCCCCTGGGACGGTCGCCGTATGGGTGAGGACATTAGGTGTGTTTCGGCGGCGCTGGTCGTACAAAATGTGCGGGCGCAGATCACGATCGTGCCCGCTGCTCGTGCGCATGGCACAGCGACCTCGCATACCTGGTTGGCTAGGCTGTGGAGGGACCAAGCAGCCGTGGCGTCGTGGCGGGAGCTGACAGGTGACGGAGCAGCAGGATCAGGCCCGAACGATCGGTCGCCGGGTCCGGTATTGGAGATTGCGCCGTAACCTTGATCGTCAGCGTTTCGCGGACCTGGTGGGCCGGTCGGTCTCGTGGGTCGACAAGGTGGAGAAAGGCGAGCGGAACCTGGTGCGGTTGCCGATGCTGGAACGGGTAGCCGACGTGTTGGGCATCGACCCTGCCACGCTCACCGATACCAAGACGGCCCGGCGGGCGGCCGACTGTGTGGATGCGGTCGAGGTACAGACCGTGCGTGCCGCGTTGGGTCACTACCCGTCGCTGTCGCCAGGTGAACCACCGCCGGTCACGCTCACCCAGGTGAGCAAGCAGTTGGCGTATGTGGACCAGGCGTGGTTGTCCTCGCACTTCACCACCGTTGCGCGGCACCTGCCGGGCCTGATCCAGGATGCCCAGTTCGTGACGCTGACCGCGCCGGCCGCCGATGAGGCCGCGGCCCGGCGGGTGCTGGTGGTGGCCTACCGGCTGGCCTCATCCATGCTCCTCAAGTTCGAGGCCCACGACATTGCCTGGATGGCGGCTGACCGTGCCATGCACACCGCACTCGCGGTCGACGACACCCTGGCCCTGGCCCGTGCGACACGTAGTGTGGCCCGCGCGATGACCAGCAGCGGGCAGGGTGCCGACGCTATCGTCGCGTTGACCGGGATGACGGATCGGATGCGCCCGGAGTTGGCCGTCCGCGAATACGAGCTGCTGTCGTTGTATGGCATGTTGTTCCTGGCCGCGTCCATCACCGCGGCCGAGCAGGATGACGGTGCGCTCGCGTTGCTCATGCATCGGGAAGCCGAAGCCGCAGCCGTGCGTATGGGGCCAGACCATGAGACGCATCACACGGTTTTCGGCCCCACCAACGTGGCCGTGCACCGCGTCTCAGCATTGGTGCGATTGCATGAGGGCGGACGGGCGTTGGAATACGCGAACAGTATTGATCCCGCGTCGGTGGCCGTGTTGCCGGCCGAGCGGAAGGTCAACTATTTTCTTGATCTCACGCGGGCATACGCCCACACCCGGCAGTACCAGGACGCGGTACGGATGCTGGGGCAGGCCGAACGGGTCGCGCCGGAGGAAGTACGGTGCCGGCCGTTGGCGCATGACCTGTTGCGGTCCCTGCTCACCACCACCAGCGGTGAAGCCGGCCGTCTGGTGCGGCAGATGGCGACGCGAGCCGGCGTCACCGCATGAACCAGCGGCGGGTGTTGTACCTGGTGGTGTGCGGGGCCGGACCCGCCAGCCGAATTGACGTCATGGTCAAGCTCGCCCAGGAACACAGCTGGTCCGTGTACTGCATCGCCACCCCGGGAGCCGTTGAGCACTTCCTGAACCTCCCCGCGTTGGCCGAGCTGACCGGGCATCAGGTCCGCACCACCTACCGCAAGCCCGGTGACGAGCCACTACCGACAGCGGACGCGGTCATTGTCGCCCCGGCCACCTACAACACCATCAACAAATGGGCCGCCGGTATCGCGGACAACTACGTGCTCAACCAGCTTGCCGAACTCACCGGACTCGGCGCCCGCATCGTGGTATTACCATTCATCAACCAGGGCCTGGCTGCCAACCGGGTGTTTCACCACAGCATCCAGCGGCTACGTGACGTCGGCGTGCGGGTCCTGTACGGGCCAGGAGAGTTCCAGCCACACCCACCTCGCACCGGAAACAGCGTCCTCGACACCTACCCCTGGTACCTGGCACTCAGAGCAGCCCGCACCCACTAACCCTGTCGAGCAGAGCATTGTGGGCTAGGGTTCACCCTCCAGTGTCGACGTGGGGAAAGTGAGTGTGCGGCGTGTCGGCGCCCCGTGCCATGCCGGCCGACCTGCTCGCGGCGGCCGAGGCCGCGACCGGCTTCATGCCCGTCGCGGAAGGGTTGGCGCTGCACCGGGTCGCGCTGGCTCACCTGCGGCACGGCCTCGGTCTGGAGGTGGGGACCTACTGCGGCAAGTCGACCCTGTACCTGGGCGCGGCGGCGCGGGCCACCGGCGGCCTGGTCGTCACCGTCGACCACCACCACGGCTCCGAGGAGCACCAACCCAGCTTGGGGAGGCTGACGTGGTGCCCTTCACCGTTGCTGCCCCCTCGCCCGCGCGAATGTCCAACGCCGCGCTCCGAGGCAAGGACAACTTCCCGGTTGGCATCGAAGCCAACCAGCGCATCTACGAGGCGGTGGGTGAGCGTGTGGTGCGCGCCACCGCGTTCGAGAACGACGCCTTCCGGCAACGCGCCACCGCCTACCTCGCCGAGCGGTGCGGGATCGAACAGTTCATCGACGTCGGCTGCGGCCTACCTGTCACTAAAGAAATGACGACACATGCGATCGCCCAGCGGTATTGCCCGAGCGCCGCAGGAAGGGTTCCGCAACGCCAGCGCTCCTTCACCTTCCGCACCCGCCACGAGGCCCAGGCGATGGTTCGCGGGTGGGACTGGCTGGCGCCCGGCCCGGTCCCAGCCGCCCTCTGGGAGCCAGACCACAAGATCCCCGTCGACACCGGATGGATCGTCGGCGGAGCGGCTCGAAAGCCGTAATTGCCGCCCGGTGGCCCGGCTGAGAACCTTACCGGTCTCCGATACCGATGGTACTGTATCGGGACGCTCGCGCCGCGGGGATGCCCCGGACGGCACCTGGATGCGGACCTCGCCGCCAGGAATCGGCTGGTGATCTCCCAGTAGTGCGAGCTGGTGAACGGCTCTCGACAGTCACATGACCGGGATGAGAGACAAGGCATGGACAAAGATAAGGATGACGGCGGCAAGCATCGGGAGAAGACCCCGGACGGTGATAGGCAACCTCCCTGGCCCATCAACCCGCAGACCCCTCGGGAACCCAAGCCGGGCAAGCGGGGGAAGTGATGTGAACGGGCGGTTGGTTGACGAACTCCTTGCCAGCGGTCACCTCACCCCCGACTGGGCGCCCTCGTTCCGCGGCGTGCCCCGCGAGGACTTCATTCCGGACACTATCTGGCGACAGGACGAGAGCAGGTCCGGGGCCGACCTGGTGCCGTTGCACCGGGACGAGCACCCCGGCCTGTGGCATGAGCTGGCCTCTGGCGACGATTTCGTGATTACCCAGGTCGACGACGGTCACCCGGTGGGGCCGGACGGAGTCGGCGACACCGTCACCAGCTCAGCCAGCATGCCGCGGGTGGTCGCGCTGATGCTCAAGCATCTGGACGTTCACGGCGGCGATCGGGTGTTGGAGATCGGCACCGGTACCGGCTGGAACGCCGCGCTGTTGGCTCACCGGCTCGGAGCCGACCACGTGACCAGTGTCGAGATCGACCACGACCTGGCGTCCCACGCCCGGAAAGCGCTGTCCGCCGCGGGATTCGGTGAAGTCACCGTGATCACCGGTGACGGGGCGCTGGGATACCCGCCAACCGCCCCCTACGACCGGCTGATCGCCGCCGTTGCCTGCTCGGAGCTGCCGTATGCGTGGGTGGCGCAAACCCGCCCCGGCGGCCGCATCGTGGTCCCGTCCTGGGCGTTGGAATACCATGGCTTGCTGGCCGCACTGACGGTCACCGATGACGGCACCGCGGTCGGCCGTTTCGTCGACGACGTGAGTTTCATGAGATTGCGCGACCAGCGGATCGACCCCCGTTATCAGGTGTTCAGCTACACCGATGACGAGCACGAGCACGCCACCGTGACCGAGACGGACACCCATCCCGCCGAGGTGGCGAGTGGCGGCTACGCCCTTGGCGCGATCATCGCCATCGGAACGCGGGTCGGGGACTGCCGGAAGGGTTACTTTCCGTCGAAGATCCCGCACAGCAACGACGGCACCTTGTGGCTCACCGACCACGACTCCGGATCATGGGCACGACTCTGCTACGACCATGACCACGGGCCGCCGTACCTGGTGCGCCAGTACGGGCCACGCAAGCTCTGGGACGAGGTCGAAGCCGCCCACGCCTGGTGGGTGGACCAGGGCAGGCCGGACGCTGACCGCTGGCGGTTCAGCGTTACGCCGCAGGGCCAACGGATCGAACTGACCAGCCCGTGACCCCGGACCGAGACGGCGTGTCGGCGCCCCGTGCCATGCCGGCCGACCTGCTCGCGGCGGCCGAGGCCGCGACCGGCTTCATGCCCGTCGCGGAAGGGTTGGCGCTGCACCGGGTCGCGCTGGCTCACCTGCGGCACGGCCTCGGTCTGGAGGTGGGGACCTACTGCGGCAAGTCGACCCTGTACCTGGGCGCGGCGGCGCGGGCCACCGGCGGCCTGGTCGTCACCGTCGACCACCACCACGGCTCCGAGGAGCACCAACCCGGCTGGTGCTACCACGACCCCGACCTCGTCGACCCGGTCACCGGGCGCCTGGACACCGTGCCCGCGTTCCGGCGCACGCTCGCCGTGGCGGGGCTGGAGGAGCACGTGGTGGCGGTGATCGGTCGGTCGGAGACCGTGGCGTCGTTCTGGCGCACCCCGCTGGCCCTGCTGTTCGTCGACGGCGGCCACACCGACGCCGCCGCGGTCGCCGACTACCAGGGCTGGGCGCCGTGGCTGCGCGCCGGCGGCGCCCTGGCGATCCACGACGTGTTCCCCGACCCCCGCGACGGGGGGCGGGCGCCCTACCGGATCTACCGTCGCGCGCTGGACGGCGGGACGTTCCGCGAGATCGGCGCCACCGGCTCGCTACGGGTGCTGGTGCGGGTCCGCGGCGACGCCGCAGACCCCGTCGACTGAGCACACCCCGCCGGCCGACCGCACCCCGCCAGCTGAGCACACCCGCACGCTGAGCACACCCCCGCACGCTGAGCACACCCCGCCGTCCACGTCGAGCCCCACCGGCAGGTCGGCGCCGCGGAAAATCCCGCTGCCCGCGGTGGTCCGGGACAGCGCGTCCGCCGCCAGCACCACCGCGGCGGCGGTCCAACTGCTGCGCTCCACCGGCCAGCGCTCCCCGTCGGAGCAGACGAGCCCGGTCCAGTAGGAGCCGTCCGGCTCGCGCAGGTGCTGCACGGCGGCGAACAACTCGCGCGCCCGCTCGGACTCACCCATCGCGTCGAGGCTGAGCACGAGCTCGCAGGTCTCCGCCCCGGTGACCCACGGGTGGTCGTCGACGCAGCGCACGCCGAGCCCCGGCACCACGAAGTCGCTCCAGCGGGCCGCGATGCGCTGACGCGCCGGCTCGCCCCGCACCGCCCCGCCGAGCACCGGGTAGTACCAGTCCATGGCGTAGCGGGGCTTGGGAGCGAAAGCCTCCGGGTGGTGGCGCAGCACGTGACGCAGCCGTCCGAGGTCGACCTCCCACCCAGGCTGGGGACGCCCGAGGTGCTCGGCCAGCGCCAGCGCGCAGCGGACGCTGTGGTGGATGCTGGCGCAGCTCGAGAGCAGCGCCTCCCCCACCGGCCGGCCGTCGGCGCCGCACGCCCACGGGATCTCGCCCCGGGCCCGCTGGCGGCCCAGCACGAACTCGACCGCCCGCCGGACCGGCTGCCACATCCGCGCGGCGAACCCCTCGTCCCCGCTGACCAGCAGGTGGTGCCAGACCCCGACGGCGAGGTAGGCGCAGAAGTTGGTGTCCGCGGCGGCGTCCTCGACGTGTCCGGCCCGCACCCGCAACGGCCACGACCCGTCGCGGCGCTGGGTGCGCGCGAGCCACCCGTAGGCCCGCTCGGCCTGGGCGCGCCGCCCGGCGGCGGACAGCGCCATCGCGCACTCCACGTGGTCCCACGGGTCGGTGTGGCCCCCGGGGAACCAGGGGATCGCGCCCGAGGTTTCCTGGACGGTCGCGATCGCGGCCGCGGTGCGGGCGAGGTCGGCGGCGGCGAGCACCCCCGGCACGGCGAGCGGGTCAGCCCGCCGCACCGGCGGCCTCCGGCTCGGGCAGGCCCTCCGGCCGCTCCTCCGGTTGGCGCAGCTCCTCCGGCTGGCGCAGCTCCTCCGGCTGGCGCAGACCCTCCGGCCGACGCGGCTCCTCCGGCTTACGCAGGTAGAGCACCAGGCTCTTGCCGAGCACCGGGTTCAGCAAGCGCTCCGCGACGCGGGTGACCCAGGGCCGGCGCATGATGTCCCACACCAGCAGCCGGTGGTAGAGCCGCGGCACCGGGTGGTCGTCCCGGCGGATCCCGACGGCGCATTTGAGCCACCAGTACGGGGTGTGCAGCGCGTGCGCGTGGTGGCGGCCGAACGGCGCCAGCCCGGCGCCGCGCAACCGGCTCAGCAGGTGCGAGCAGCGGTAAACCCGCACGTGGCCCCCGTCGACGAGGTGGTACTCGGCGGACAGCGCCCAGCACACCCGCTCCGGCCACCACCGCGGCACCGTGACGGCCACCGAGCCACCGGGGCGCACCACGCGGACCACCTCGGCGATCGCGCGCTCGTCGGCGGGCACGTGCTCGAGCACCTCGGCGGCGACGACGTGGTCGAACGAGCCGTCCGCGAAGGGCAGTGCCAGCGCGTCTCCCGCCACCGCGGCGGCCCCGAGCCCCGCCTCGGCACCGGGCGGCGCCTCACCGGCCTCGCGCATCGCCGCGAACATGGCCGCGACGCCCCCGAGCTGCGCCGCGTCCCGGTCGACGGCGACGACGCGCGCGCCGCGCCGGTAGGCCTCGAAGGCGTGCCGGCCAGCTCCACAACCCAGGTCGAGCACCCGGTCGCCGTGCCGGATACCGAGCCGGTCGAGGTCCACCGTCAGCACGCGACGGCCCCGCGCGACCTGGCCCGTTGCATGATTTCCTCGTAGTACTCCGCGGTGGACCGGGCGACCGCCGCCCAGCCGTAGCGCGTCACCGCCCGCCGCCGCCCGGCCTCGCCCATCCGACGACGGCGGGCCGGATCGTCGAGCAACGCGGCCAGCGCGTGCGCCAGCGCCTCGCCCTCACCCGGTGCGACCAGGTCCGCGCACCGGCCGTCCGGCCCGACGACCTCGGGGATCGCCCCCGCCCGGCTCACCACGAGTGGGGTCCCGCAGGCCATGGCCTCGACGGCGGGCAGCGAGAACCCCTCGTACAGCGAGGGCACGCAGGCGACCTCGGCGCTGCCGACGAG
>JAVKSM010000118.1:0-9416 GCA_039583705.1 Pseudonocardiaceae bacterium | reverse complement strand
GCGGGCGGGCGCGGGGGGGCGCGGCCAGGAGCGGCAACGTCGACCGTGAGCAGCGGGAGCCGAGCTGTGCCGCTGCCCAGCCGGTGGGCCGGTGGGTTGCGGGTATGGTCTGGTGTGGCTGGCGACGCGTTCGTTCTGGGTGGCGGTGGCGTGCTCGGCGCCGCTGAGGCGGGCATGGCCCAGGCGTTGTTGGAAGCCGGCGTGGTGCCCGACCTGATCTGTGGCACGTCGATCGGGGCGATCAACGGGGCGGTGATCGCCGCGAACCCCACTCCCTGCGGCGCGCACGATCTGGTGGCGATCTGGGACGAGCTGGCAGCCGGCGGGGTGCTCGGTGGTTCGCTGGTCGGCGGGTTCGCGGGGATCGTGCGCAACGGTACGTCGGTGCATGACAACGCGGAGCTGCGCCGGCGGCTGTGCGAGCGGCTTCCGGTGCGCACCTTCGAAGAGCTCGTGGTGCCGTTCGAGTGCGTGGCCGCGAGCATCGAGCGGGCACGGGAGCACTGGTTCTGCTCCGGTGATCTCATCGACGCGGTCCTGGCGTCCTGCGCGCTGCCGGGTGTCTTCCCGCCCGTGCCCGTCGCTGGCGAGCATTTCTTCGACGGCGGGCTGGTCAACAGCATCCCGCTGGGGCGGGCGGTTCAGCACGGCGCGGACACGGTGTGGGTGTTGCACGTCGGGCGGGTCGAGGAGGCGCTGCGGGTGCCCCGCTTCCCGTGGGAGGTCGGCTTCGTGGCCTTCGAGATCGCGCGTCGGCATCGGTTCCACACCGACCTCGGCGGGGTACCAGACGGCGTGACCGTCCACGTGCTCCCGACGGGTCTGCCCCACCGGCCGGCTTCGACGTGGTCGAACCTGCGCTACCGCGACCATCGACGCATCGGCCGGCGTGCCCGGCTCGCCTACGAGGCCACCCGCGACTACCTCGCCACCTTGCCGTGACCGTGCTGCGCCGGGTCGTGACGGTGCCGACGGTCGTCGTCGTGGATGTCCTCCTCCTGCTCGCCGCACCGCTGCTCCTGTCCGCCGCTGCGCTGGTGGCAGCCGGGACCGGCTCGACGCGGCCGCTCCGCAGCGCCGCCCTCGTCGTGGCCTACACGGCCCTCGAGCTGTCGACGCTGTGGCGCCTCCTGCACGCCGGACCCGGCGCAGGCACCGGCGCCGGGTCCGACTGGGACCAGGTGCTGCGCGAGGTCCTCGCCCGCGGCTACGGCGCCATCAACGCCATCCTCGACGTCCGGCTGGTCCTCGAGGACGGCTCCGCGACGCGCGAACAACTCGCCACAGACAGTCCCCTGGTGGTCCTCGCGCGGCACTGCGGCCCCGGCGACTCACTGCTCATCGCCTGGCTGCTGGTCCTGCACTACCGGCTGCGACTGCGCGTCGTCCTCAAGTCCGCGCTACGGCTGCAACCCACCCTCGACCTGGCAAGCGATCACCTGCCGCTGTGCTTCGTCGGCCGCCGCGGACACCGTGCCCGCTGTAAGGTCAACAACCTTGCCGCCGCGATGACCAGCGGCGACGCCTTGCTGCTCTTCCCCGAAGGCGGCAACTTCACCTGGCCGCGATGGCGCCGCGGGGTGGCGTCGCTGGCTGCGGCCGGCGCCCACGGCGCTGCGCGGCGCGCCCGCCGGAACACCCACACCCTCCCACCACGCCCAGGTGGCGCCGCAGCCGCCTTGATCGGGTCACCAGCGGCCGACGTGCTCCTGCTCGCCCACACCGGCTTCGCCGCCGACGGCCGTAACCGACCGTGGTGGCGGTTGCCCGTCCACCGCCCACTGATCGTGCGCACCACATTCGCGCCGGCAGCGACCGTCCCCCGCGACCGTGAAACGCTGTCCACCTGGCTCGACGCCGCCTGGTCACAGATCGACACCTGGGTGGAGCACCACGCCGTGCCGCGGTGATGACGCCGGCGCTACCGGGAGGATTCCCGGTGTCATGTGAGGATGTTGACGGCGCGGGCGATCACGAGGACGACGGTGACGAGCGAGACGACGGACCGCCAGGCTCAGCACCCCGGTCAGCGTCAGGCTGGCCGCGCGCAGGGCGCGGGGTTCCCGGTTGATCCGCACGGGATTGGCCGCGACCAGCGCCACCAGCAGCGCCAGTTCCAGGCTGGGCAGCAGCCACCGCGACTGCAGCACGAGCTGGTCGGGCAGGGCCACCTGCAACGCGATGGCGACCACCGCACAATGCCTCTTCCAGGCCTTTTCCAGGCGTGCGAGTGGGTCGCGGACCGCGAGGAGCATCTGCAGCGGCTCGGTCTGGTGGGTTGACCTGGGGCCGCCGGCACCGTCGCTGGATCCGTGACCGCCGGCGGGGACCTGGGCCGGGACCGCCTCGGACGGGTCCTCGACGTTGCTCGCCACCACTGCTCCTCGCCAGCCGGTAGGGGTTACGGTACCGGTTGCTCACCTGGCCCCAGAGAAGAAAACCCCATCGGAGAAGACGGAGAAACCATGGTCAGCGCACTGGCGCCCATCGCGGGGCACCACGTCATCGGCTGGGTCGTCATCGGGCTGATCGCCGGCGCCCTGGCCGGGATCGTGGTGCGCGGCGGTGGGTTCGGCTTCGTTCGTGACGTCATCGTCGGTCTAGTTGGCGCCGTTGTCGGCGGTCTGCTGCTGCACGTGTTCACCGGCGCCCGGACCTCGCCCAGTTTCGTCGTCGAACTGCTCGTCGCCTTCGGCGGCGCGGTCATCCTGCTGCTCCTCACCAAGGTGTTCACCCGCCGCCGCTTGACCCGCGGCTGACCACTCGAGTGCCCGCTCGCCGCGCTGCGCACGGCGCGGCCTCCGGGGCTCCTACGCTGGCCCCCATGACAGCCGGCTGGGACGACACCGAGCGGGCGGCCCTGGTCGCGCTGCTTCGTGCTCGGCCGGGTGGTATGAGCTGGCAGCAGATCGCCGGGGACTCAGGTGCCCGGGGCAGTGCACTGGAGCTGTGGCACGAGCGGCACCCAGCCGACCTCTTCGACGCGGCCGGTGGCGCGTCCGCGCTCGACGCGGCGGCCGCGGACGTGGCCGCGTGGCGGGCCGCCGGCCTGACCCTGCTGACGTTCCTCGACCCGGCCTACCCTGCCCAGCTCCGCGAGATCCACGAGGTCCCGCCCGTGCTGTTCGCCAGCGGCACCCTGGCGTCGGAGGAGCCAGCCGTGTCGGTCGTCGGCTCCCGCGTCGCGTCGGCGCGCGGGCTGGGCATCGCGCGGGCACTCGCCGCCGGCCTGGTCCAGCGGGGCGTCGCCGTCGTAGCCGGGCTGGCCAAGGGGATCGACACCGCGGCCCACACCGCGACCCTGGAGGTCGGCGGGCGCACCGTAGCCGTCATCGGAACGGGTATCAGGCGCTACTACCCGGCGGAGAACCGGGGGCTGCAGGACCGTATCGCCCGTGACGGCCTGGTGCTGTCGCAGTTCTGGCCGGACGCTCCCCCCCGTCGGCAGCAGTTCCCGATGCGCAACGCGGTCATGTCGGGCTATGGCCGGGCGACCGTCGTCGTCGAGGCCGGCGAGACGTCCGGCGCCCGGATCCAGGCCCGGCAGGCGGTCGCGCACGGCCGGCCGGTCATCCTCACTGACCTGGTCGTCGAAGCCAACCAGTGGCCGCGCCCGCTCATCGGCCGCCCCGGCGTGCACGTCGCCAGCAGCACCCGCGAGGCGCTGGCGCTGGTCGATGACCTCGTCGCCAGCCGGGGCGAGGCCGACGCCCTGCTGCGGCGGGTGCTCGCTGCCCGGGAGTGAGCATCGAACCGCCCACCCCCGAAACGCGGCGGATCATCGCGGCGGCCGGCGGCGGGTTCCTGCGCAACACCGTGCGGCTCGACGGGCGGACCTGCGCTGTGTGCACCACGCCGATCCGGCCGAGCTTCCGCGTGTGCTACCAGTGCCGGCAGCACCAGCAGAGCGGTCAGCACCTCGCCGACGGGGTGGTGCCGCTCGTGTACGCCGTCGCCAACGCGCAGTCGGGCTGGCTCATGCACAACTACAAGGGCGTCGCCCCGGGCCCGACCGACCGTCCCCGGCTCAAGCTCCTGCTGGCGCTGGCCCTCACGCTGCATCGGCGGTGTGTCGAGGGCGCGGCCGGCGAGCCGATCAGCGTGTGGACCACGCTGCCCTCCACCCGAGGGCGATCCGGCGGACATCCGATCCAGGACGTGGCCCGCTCCGCGGAACCCGCGCCCACCGAGGTGCTGCTGCTTCCCGGCCCCGAGTTCGCCGCGCCTTCCCGCGAGTTCGCCAGCCGCCGGTGGCAGGTTGAACGGCCCGAGCTGGTCGCCGGCCGGCACGTCCTGATCGTGGATGACACCTGGACGACGGGGGCCAAGATCCAGAGCGCGGCCACCGCACTCCGCGCGGCCGGAGCGAGCGCCACCACGATCCTGGTGCTGGCGCGGTGGCTGGAACCGGGCTTCGGCGACAACGAGAGCTTCATCAAGTCTTGTCTGACCGTGGACTACGACCCGTTTCGTTGCCCGGTGACCGGCGGGACCTGCCCGACCTGAGCCAGCCCGCACTGCCGGGTGGGTGAGTAACGCGGCGCTGTCACACGCCGCTGAACTGGTCGAGCGCACCGGGGAGGCTAACGCCTACTGGCTGGCGTTCAGCCCGACGATGGTCGGGGTGTGGCAGATGGCAGCGGCCCGCGAATTCTAGGGACCACCCGCCCCGCTTGCTACGGCCGCAATGGCGGGTCGGTGACGGCCCGGCGCGCTCGGTGAGGTGCTCGCCACCACCGTGGCGCTCCTGCTACCAAGATCGCTATGGGTAGCGGCGAGGTCAACATCCGACCGGCGCAGCGCATGCAGCTCGGCACGCGACAGTGATCAGAAAGTCGGCAGCGGACGGAGCGAGATGCCTGATGGGAGGGGAGCCGACGCGGGGGGTCGAACCCCGAACCTTCCGCTTACAAGGACGCTGCCACGGCCCGGCTGGTCTGTCATCGCTGCTCAAGCTGCCCTCACCGCTGTCTGTGGTGCCTGTGGTGTATGGCGGCGTCAGAGTTTCGCAGTCATCGTGATTGTCAAAGTGTCCATTGAGGACGATCAGGTCACGGGGTGGCGGGGAAGGGTTCCCGGTGCGGCCGCCTCGCGTTTCAGTTGGCGGGCTTGTTCGTGCTCGCCGAGCGCGTGCAGGACGAGGGCCAGGTTGCGGACCGAGGTGAGGGTGTCGGGGTGGTCCTCACCGAGCACCCGCCGGTAGCGGGTGAGGGTGTCCTCCATGAGCTGGCGGGCCTGCTCGTGCTCACCGAGCGCCTGCAGGTCGACGGCGAGGTTGTTGGCCGAGGTGAGGGTGTTGGGGTGGTCCTCACCGAGCACCCGGCGGAAGCGGGTGAGGGTGTCCTCGCCCAGCTGGCGGGCCCGCTCGTATTCCCCCAGCGCGTGCAGGGCGCCCGCGAGGTTGCTGGCCGAGCCGATGGTGTCGGGGTGGTCCTCACCGAGCACCCGCCGGTAGCGGATGAGGATGTCCTCGTTCAGCTGCCGCGCCTGCTCGTGCTCACCGAGCGCCTGCAGGTCGACGGCGAGGTTGTTGGCCGAGGTGAGGGTGTTGGGGTGGTCCTCACCGAGCACCCGGCGGAAGCGGGTGAGGGTGTCCTCGCCCAGCTGGCGGGCCCGCTCGTATTCCCCCAGCGCGTGCAGGGCGCCCGCGAGGTTGCTGGCCGAGCCGATGGTGTCGGGGTGGTCCTCACCGAGCACCCGGCGGGAGCGGATGAGGATGTCCTCATCCAGCTGCCGCGCCTGCTCGTGCTCACCGAGCGCGTGCAGGTCGACGGCGAGGTTGCTGGCCGAGGTGAGGATGTCGAGGTGGTCCTCACCGAGCACCCGGCGGAAGCGGGCGAGGGTGTCCTCGCCCAGCTGCCGCGCCCGCTCGTATTCCCCCAGCGCGTGCAGATCGCGAGCCAGGTTACCGGCCGAGCCGAGGGTGGTGGGGTGGTCAGGGCCGAGCAGTTGGCGGTAGGTGTCCAGAGCCCGCTCGAACAGCGGTCGGGCCTGTCTGGGTTGCCCTCGGGTGTGAAGGTAGGTGGCGGCGCGGTCGAGCAGCCACGCCACGTCCTCCCCCGACGGCGTTGCGTCCCCGCGGCTGAGATGGGTGGTGGCAAGGACGTGGGGCAGCAGGTGCTGCCAGGCCGGCCAGGTGCCCGGGGTGTTCCACGGTTCCTCCGGCACGGCGTGGCGCAGCAGCCGCAGCGCCACCACCCCTGGATGATCCGCCACCGGCTGCCCATCCTGCGCCTGCGCCTGGGAGCGGTCCTGCCGCTCGCGCAGCAGAGCCTGGGCCAGCCGGTGTAGCTGCAGACTGTCGGCGTCAACGCGGGCCAGCGCGCGGCGCCGCAGCACCTGTGTGAGGGCGGTGAACCCCAGTGGGTCCGCTGCGGCGGTGGCCAGGGGGTCGGGCAGCAGCTCGGGGTGGGTGGTGAGCAGGGTGAACGGGATCGGCTCGGCCGCCAGATACGCCGCCAGGCTCAGCAAGCACACCGCCGCCGGCGCCTCGCAGGCCAGCCCGTCAAGCACCAGATGCCAGCTGGCGGCCAGCGACACCGGATACCCCACCGGCTTGCCCAGACCGAGCACATCAGAGGTTCGTTCCGCCAGCAGCCACAGGTACTCCCCCACCGCCATCCCGGTATCGGCCACGTACGCCCCAGCCTGGGCCAGTGCCAGCGGCAGGTGACCCAGCGCCTCGGCCACCCGCGCCGCCTCCGCCTCGGACACCCGCGGGGCGCGCCGGCGCAGCAACCGGACCGACTCCCCCGCCTCGAGCAGGTCCACAGGCACGGGGGTGGCCAGCTCCTCCCACCCTGGATACCGCGAAGACACCAGCACCTGCCCCCCACCCCCGCTGGTGGGGAGGTAGGGGGTGAGCTGATCGGGGTCCTCGGCGTTGTCGTAGACCAGCAACCACCGCCCACGCCTGCCCAGCTCCCCCACCAGCCGAGCCACCGCGATCCCGCTCGGCTCATCCGGCCCGGCGAGGCCCAGGGCTTGGGCGAGCACGGCCAGCCGGTCGGGCACCAGGCGGGGGTCTTCGGCGGGCACCCACCACGCCACGTCGTACTCGTCGTGGTGACGGTGGGCGTACTCGACGGCCAGCGCGGTCTTGCCGATCCCACCCATGCCGTGCAACGCCTGCACCACCACCACACCGCTGTCCGTGTGCAGCGATTCGTGCAGCGCGTCGAGCAGACTGTCGCGGCCGGTGAACAGGGGGTTGCGGGCGGGCAGGTTCCACACCCGCCCCACCGGCACCCCCACCCCGTGGGCGCGGGGCAGCTCCCGCAACGCCTGGCCCAGCGCCTCGCTCAACCCCTCCGGGCTGCTCACGGTCACGGTCGTGATCCCGCTGCCCTGCAGGCGGGCGCGGAACGCCTGCTGCCGCGCCCCATGCGTCAGGTCAACGAACAGCTCGCGGGGCCCATGGGTGGTCTCCCCGAGCAGGAACACCAACCTTGGCAGCCCGGCGGTGGTGGCGGCTTCGAACTCGAGTTCGGTGTAGGACAGCTCCGGGCGGTCGGCCACCGGGGAGCCGTAGCGGAACCCGATGACTGCCACGTACACGTCGGCTGCCTGCACGGCCTGCCGGCACACCCGCTCCGGCGGGTCGGGGTGGGCGGGGAGGTAGGCCATGTCCGCGACAGCGTCGCCGGCCCGGCTGATCGCTGCCTCGGCCGCGGCGATGAACGAGCGGCCGACAGGTAGGCGGCGAAGCTCGCTGGTGTGGCTGATGAACACCCGCCGCGGCTGATCCACAACCCGTAGCATCCCGCACCGGGCAGGCACCCGCGACAGAGCCCCGGTCAGGCGGGCACGCACCCGCAGGCGCCGCCGGGCCGCGCTGCGGGTCGGGCACTGCCGGTCACGACGGGTCCATACCGGGCTGATCGTCACCGTCAGGGGTGGTGTCCCGGCGGCGCAGCTTCGCGCCGATGAGCCGGGCGACCTCGACGATTTCCTCGTCGTCGTAGGCGGTGCGCACCCCGGAGATCGACATTCCGGCGGCGCGGGCGAGGTCATCGAGCCGGTAGGGGCGGGGCTGGACGAACTCGCGGCCGTAGGCCACCAGCAGCCGCAACCGCTTCTGCGCGGCCACCATGGACTGCCGCGCCTCGGCGATCTCACCGAGCAGGGGGTCGAGGTCGCCGTCATCCCAGGCGAGCTCCCGGTCATGGTGGAAGCGCTCCCGCTGCCGGGCGATCTCCTCGGCCCAGTGACTCCAGCCCTGCAGGTCGTGCTCGCTGGCGTCCCCGCCGGGACGATCCGGCACGGGGTGCACGATGTTGACCAGGTCACCGATGATGTCACGTCTCGCCACGCACTACACGCTACGCCGGTTTTTACTGTTACCGCAAAGCGTTTCGATAGACTTCCTGTGCCACCCGCGCCGACACGGTTGTCTCGTCCCTGCTGCCTATATCCTCGAACGGATGTTCGATCTGTGGTGACGGTGGTGGTGGTGAGTCTCGTCGAGGGGTGTCGCCGCGGCCGCGACCGGGCGCAGCGCGCCAGCCCGGCCGCGGCCGCAGAGCAGTTGCGCGGCTACGCCCGCCGCAGCGGCGCCGGCGGCGGGCGGGCCAGCATCGACATCGCGGTGCTCAGCGCGGTCGCCGAGGTGCTCGACCGGATCGCGGCAGGCGCACAACCCGTGCCCGAGGTGGCGCGCGGGCGTTGGCCGGCCTGGTCGCCCAGATCCAACGGCTGCCCAGCCCAGCAGGAACACCCAGCTCACTCGGGGCAACTGTGCAAAACAGTAGGTGCCCGGCCGGGATACAGGCGGTGGGGCGACGCGGGTGCGGTCGTGCCGTCCCCGCGCCGCCCAGGCCGGTTCACCTGCTCAATGGGTTAGAACGGTGGCTGCTCACCGCGCCCATCGCTCGGCCCGCCGCCGGCGGTGGTGGTCTCCCGGGTGGTCTTGGTGAGCTTGGCGGTGGCGTAACGCAGGCTCGGCCCGACCTCCTCCACCGTGAGCTCATAGACGGTGCGCCGCTCCCCGTCGGCGCTGTCGTAGGAACGCTGACCCAACCTCCCCGACACGATCACCCGGGCACCCTTCGTGAGGGATTCGGCGGTGTGTTCGGCGGGGGTATTCCAGATGGTGCAGCGCAGGAACAACGTCTCCCCATCCCGCCACCCACCGCTGGTGTCGCGGACGCGGGGGGTTGCGGCGACGGTGAAGTTCGCCACCGGGGTCCCGGAGGCGGTGTAGCGCAGCTCGGGATCGGCGGTCAGGTTACCGATCAGGGTGAGGGTGGTCTCGCCGGCCATGACACATTCTCCTTCGATCTCATCAACTGCACTGGTGCTGGTGCCCGGGCGGGATGTGCCCGGGGGTCTGCGGTGGTGGGGTCAGTCGTTCTCGTTCTCGCTTGGGGTGTGGGGGTTGACGTGCACGCCGATGTGGCTGATCGCGGCGTGGTAGG
>JAVKSM010000117.1:0-9556 GCA_039583705.1 Pseudonocardiaceae bacterium | reverse complement strand
GGCCACCCCGGTGGCCACGGCCGCCGACCACCCCCGCTGCAGTGCCAGCAGCACGCAGACCGCGGCGGTCCACGGCGCCATCGCCACCGGCGGCACCTGCCCCGGGTGCCGCAGCGCCAGCGGCGCCGCCCCGGTTCCGTAGCACGCCTTGCGCGCCAACCAGGGCCGCAGGCGGGTGCGGTGCTCGTGGGCGACCTCCGCGGCCGGCTCGTAGCGCATCCGCCAGCCCGCGGCGTGCAGCCGCCAGACCAGGTCGACGTCCTCGGCCACCCGCCACCCGGCGTCGAAACCCTCGCCCAGCGCAGCGGCGCGGACAAGCAGCGCCGCGCTGGGCACGTAGGCGACGCGGGTGCGGGGGGCCACCGGGGCCGGCCGGCGGCCGAGGTCCAGCGAGGAGCGGACCCGCTCGTAGCGCCCGAGCCAGGTGGCCTCGCCGCCTTCCAGCGCCGTGACCCGCGGCGCCACCAGCGCGACGGCCGGATCGGCCAGGTGCGCGAGCAGCGTGGACAGCCAGCCCGGGCGGGGCACGACGTCGGAGTCGAGGAACGCGACGTAGGGGGTCCGGGTGGCGCCGAGACCGGCGTTGCGGGCCGCGGCCGGGCCGGTCCCCCCCGGTTCCTGGCGCAGCACAAGGGCTCCGGCGGCGCCGCCCGCCGCCCGGACCGCGTCCGGGTCGCTCGACCCGTCGTCGACGACGATCACGGCGGCTGGGCACCCGGCCGGGTCGTCCGAGAGCGCCGTGAGCAACCGGCGCAGCCCCTGGGTGTTGTCTCTGACCGGGACGACAACGCTGACCTCCTGCGGGCTGGCCTGCTCCGCTGGTTTCGCCGCTTCCGGACCCGCCGCGGCGGCGTGGCCAGGCGCCGGATGGGCGACGCCGGTGTCGAGCAGTCGGCGGGCGAGGGCGGCCGACGCCGGGTCGACGACGACGAGCCGCCCGGTGGCGAGCAACGCGCGGGCAGCCGGTGCCAGGTACAGCAGCCGGGGCGGGGAGCCGCCGACGAGAGCGGCACCGCCGTCGAGACGCAACACGGTTGAGTCCAGGGCGATGGCGAACCCGTGCGGCAACCGGTCGTCGATGGTTCGCTCGCTCACGTGCCGAACCCGCCGTCGGCGTGCAGGGCCGAGCCGGTGACCGCGGCGGAGTCCGGGCCGCACAGCCAACCCACGGCGGCGGCGACCTCGTCGGGGCGCAGCAGCCGCTCGACGAGTTGCCGACCGGCGAAGACCCGAGGCGACTCCACCCGGTAGAGCGCGGCAGTGGCGGTGAGCATCGCGGTGTCGGTGGAGCCGGGTGAGACGACGGTGGCGGTGACGCCGGTACCGCGCAGGTCGGCGGCCAGCCCGCGGACCAGCCCGAGCACGGCGTGCTTGGCCGCGCAGTACGGCGCGAGGTGGTACAGCCCGCAATGCGCCGCCGCGGACGCGATTGCGACGAACCGGCCGCTGCGCGGCTCGGGCCGTGCGAGCAGCGCCGGCACCGCGGACCGGATCAGGTGCAGCACGCCGCGTACCCCCACGCCGTGCAGCACGTCCCACTCCGCGTCGCCGGTCTCCCACGCCGGACGCCCGCCGGTCAGCACCGCGGCCGCCGCGACGGCGGCGTCCAGCCCACCGAAGCCCGTGACCGCGTCGTCCACGGTGGACTGGAGGGCGGCCTGGTCACGGACGTCGGCGACCCGCGCCAGGACGCTGCCCGGATGTGCGGCGGCCACCGCGTCCAGCTCGGCGGCGGTGCCCAGCGGGTAGCTCACCGCCGGGTCGTCGGCGCAGCAGTCCACGGCGACCACCCGCCAGCCCTGCCCGGCCAGTCGGTGCACGATCGCGGCACCGATCCCCCGGGCAGCGCCGGTGACGAGCGCGACCCTGCCCACCCGCCGATCGTGTCACGCTCATTGCCGCGCGTGTGACATCGTCACCTGCGCATGCCTGTCGGGGTCGACGACGTCGAGCTGACCGCGACCGTCGAGCTGCCAGCGCGCGACGTCGGCGCGCAGCCGACGGGCCATCACCGCCAGCGCGGCGCGACCCTCGCTGGCGGTGGCCCCGGTCGGGTCGCCGAGCACTCCCGACGGGCTGACGTCGCGCACCGAACCAGCGCGGATGGCCGGCAGCAACCGCGCCACGGGAGCGGTGTTGCCCGGCCCCGCCGTGCCCACCGCCTCCGGGTCGAGCGCGAGCATGATCGAGGTCTCGACGCGGCCGGCATGGGCATCGCCTCCGGGGATGCCGCAGCCGAACCACGCGACGTCGCGACCCTCGGCGCGCAGCCGGGTCACCGCGTCCAGCAGCGCGGCGAGGTTGCCGCCGTGCCCGTTGACGTACACCAGCCGGGGCGCCCATCGGCAGGCCGAGCGCCCGAGCTCGACGAGCACGCCGCGCAGCGCGTCCAGCCCGATCGACACCGTGCCCGGGAAGGTCTCGTGCTCGCCGGACGCGCCGTAGGGCAGGGCCGGGGCGACGAGCACACCCGGGCCGGCTGCCGCCTGCGCCACCGCGGCCGCGATGCGGGTGTCGGTGCCGGTCGGCAGGTGCGGACCGTGCTGCTCGGTGGACCCGAGCGGTACCAGCAGCACCGCCGCGGCCACCTCGGGCCAGCGGGCCTGCGCCAGCGTCACCGGGAGCCGCGGAGGCGGCCGGTGCCGATGCTCACCGGCACCGGACCGCTCCGACGCGAGTGGTCCACACCCGCGGTCAGCGCCGCCTCGCCCGCCGCGGTCAGCGCCTCCCGGCCCGCCGCGGTCAGCGCCTCCCGGCCCGCCGCGGTCAGCGCCGCCTCGCCCAGCCCGCGCACGCACTCCGGGTCGGGACCGTCCAGCGGCAGCCCGGTGAAGAACTTCGCGGCCATGCACCCGCCCCGACAGGCGTCGTACTGCCCGCAGGAGGCGCACGCGCCGCGGCTCCGGGGGCGCCGCAGGTCGGCGAACAGCTCCGAGTCCCGCCACACCGCCGCGAAACCTCCCGGCGAGCGGACGTTTCCGGCGAGGAACTGCGAGTGGATCGCGAACGGGCAGGCGTAGACGTCGCCGACCGGGTCGATGAGGCACACCACGCGCCCCGCCCCGCACAGGTTGAGCCCGGGCAGCGGGTCGCCGAGCGCGCCGAGGTGGAAGAACGAATCCCCGGTGAGCACGTCGCCGTGGGCGACCAGCCACCGGTGCAGCTCCCGCTGCTGCTCGGCGGTGGGGTGCAGCTCGTCCCAGGAGTCCACGCCGCGCCCGGATGGACGCAGCCTGGTGATCCGCAACTGGGCGCCGAACCCGTCCGCGAGCGCCTTGAGCTCCTCAAGCTGGGAGACGTTGTGCCGGGTCACCACGATGCTGATCTTGAACTGGCGGCAGCCGGCGTCGGCCAGGTTGCGCATCGCGCGCAGCGCGGTGTGGTACGAGCCGGGGCCGCGGACCGCGTCGTTGACCTCGGCCGTCGCCCCGTCCAGCGAGATCTGGACGTCGACGAGGTCGCCCCCGGCCAGCCGGCGAGCCCGGTCCGGAGTGATCCGCAGCCCGTTGGTGGAGAACTTCACGCCGACCCGCTGCGCCACGGCGTAGTCGATCAGGCCCCAGAAGTCGCGGCGTGCCGTGGGCTCGCCGCCGCCGATGTTGACGTAGAACACCTGCATTCGTGCCAGCTCGTCGACCACTGCCCGGCATTCGGCGGTCGACAGCTCCCGGGGGTCCCGCCTCCCGGAGGCGGACAGGCAGTGCACGCAAGCCAGGTTGCACGCGTAGGTCAGCTCCCAGGTCAGGCAGATCGGAGCGGCCAACCCGTGCGTGAGGTGTTCGGTGAGCTTCACGGCGATCCTTCTCCAGCTGCCTCTCCGGCTGCCTCCCCGACTGCATCTCCGGCTGCCTCCCCGACTGTCTCGATGGTCCCGGAGGCGGCCAGGTCGGCCAGCGCGACGAGGTAGCTGCGGCGCTGCGCCGGTGTCACGCCGGCCGCGTCCAGCGCGGCGTGCACGTCCGGGTGCTCCTCGAGCGTGGTCACCACCCGAACCAGCGCCGCCGTCTTGAGGAACGACAGCCGCCGGGTGCCGAAGTGGTAGAGCAGCGCGCCGAACGGCTCCGGGCGCACGGCGACCTCCGGGGCGCGGCGGTAGCGCCGTCCCGGGTCGAACCCGCCAGTGGCCATCGGAAGAAAGCCGGACGAGGAGAAATCCGGAAGCAACGTCAGTAGACGCCACACATGCCGTCGATCGAGACCTCCTCCACCAGGCTCTCCTCCACCAGGCCCGCCTCGACCGCCGCGGCGTCCTCGGTGGCTGGCTGCGGAGTCTCGTCGCTCGGCATGTCGTTCCTCCTGTGGCGGCTCATGTCGGTCGGTGCCGCCGGGACGGTCAGGCGGGCACCAGCCGCCCGCCGTGGATGGGCCCCGCGCGGTCCGCCAGTCGGGCGCCCACCCCGCCCCAGCGCAGCGCGATGATCTCCGCCGCGATCGACACCGCGGTCTCCTCCGGAGTGCGGGCACCGATGTCCAGCCCGACCGGGCTCGACATCCGAGCCAGCTCCCGGTCGGTCAGCCCGGCCTCCCGCAACCGTTCCATCCGGTTGTCGTGGGTGCGCCGGGAGCCCATGACGCCGATGTAACCGACCTCGGGCAGCCGCAGCGCCACCTCCAGCACCGGGACGTCGAACTTCGGGTCGTGGGTGAGCACGCAGATCGCGGTGCGAGCGTCCAGTCGCCCGGCCGCGGCCTCCGCCTCCAGGTAGCGGTGCGGCCACTCCACGACCACCTCGTGCGCGTGCGGGAACCGGCTCGCGGTCGCGAAGACCGGACGGGCGTCGCACACCGTCACCTTGTAGCCGAGGAACGCACCGATCTTGGCGACCGCCGCCGCAAAGTCGATCGCCCCGAACACGACCATGCGCGGTGGTGGGGCGAAGGACTCGACGAACACGCTCAGCCCCTCGCCCCGGCGCTGCCCGTCGACGCCGTAGGTCAGCATCGCCGAGCGGCCGGCGGCGAGCAGCCCGCGGGCGTCGTCGCGGACCGCGTCGTTGATGCGGGCCGAGCCGGTGGTGCCCTCGACGCGATCCGGCCACACCACGAGCCGCCGGCCGAGGCGCTGCGCCGGACCGACCACCACGGTGGCCACGGCCACCGGCTCGTGCTCGCGCACCGCCTTCGCGACCTCGCCGAGCTGGGGGAAGGAGTCCGCGTCGACCCGCTCGACGAACACGTCGAGGATGCCCCCGCAGGTCAGGCCCACGGCGAACGCGTCGTCGTCGGAGACGCCGTAGCGCTGCAGCACCGGCTGCTCGCCGTCCCGCACCCCCGTGCCCAGCTCATAGACGGCACCTTCCACGCAACCCCCGGAGACGCTGCCGACGGCCTCACCGTCGGGGCCGACGAGCATCGAGGCTCCGGGCTGGCGGGGCGCCGAGCGGAAGGTGCTGACCACCGTGGCGAGCGCGATCGGGCGGCCCGAGGACCACAAGGACTCCAGTTGGTCAAGCACGTCACGCATCGCGCACCACCTTCGCCAGTTCTTCAAGGGTAGCCAGGCTGTGCCCGGCCAGCAGGCGGTCCAGGTGCGGCAGAGCCGCCACAATACCGCCCTGTATCGGATGGTAGCCGGCCTTGCCGGCGTGCGGGTTCACCCAAATGACCTTGTGTGCCAGCCGGTGCAGCCGGGCGAGCTGCTCCCCGAGCAGCGCGGCGTCCCCGCGTTCCCAGCCGTCGGAGAAGATGACGACGACGGCCCGCCGGGCCGCGCCGCGCTGTCCCCACCGGTCGATGAAGGCGCGCATCGCCTCGCCCAGCCGGGTACCACCCGACCAGTCCGGGATCGCTCTGCCGGCGGCGACCAGCGCCCGCTCCGGGTCGCGCTGGCGCAGCTCGCGGGTCACCCTCGTCAACCGGGTGCCGAGCGTGAAGACCTCGACGGCGGCCGGGGCGCGGCGCGCCACCACGTGGGCGAAGCGCAGCAGGGTGTCGGCGTAGGGCGACATCGAGCCGGACACGTCCACCAGCAGCACCACCCGGCGGGGCCGGGTGGACCGGGAGCGCCGCCGCAACCCGTGCACCTCGCCCCCGGTGCGCAACGCCGACCGCAACGTACGGCCGGGATCGGGCTCACCGCGCCGGGCCGGGCGCCGGCGGCGGGCCGCCCGCAGCGGTGGCTGCGGGTGCAGCGTCGCCAGCAGCAGGCGCAGGTGGTCCCGCTCGGCCGCGGTCAGCTCGCCGAGGTCGCGGTGCCGCAGCACCTCGGTCTCACTGGCCGCCACCGTGAGCGCGGCTTCGTCCTCGTGCCCACCCACCTCCTCCGGGCCTGACGGCGGAGCCAGCGCCGCGAGCACCGCACGCTTGCGCGGTTGGCTGGGCGGGGAGCTGCGGCGCCGCGGCTGCGCTGACCCGAACCACGCCCGGAACGCCATGTCGTAGCGCGCGATGTCGTCGGGATCGCCGCAGAGGGTGAGTCGGCCGGCCCAGTAGGTCTGCTGTTGGCTGGCCACGTCCAACTCGTCCAGCGCGGTGAGAAACGCGCCCGCCCGATCGGTGGTCACCGCAACGCCGGCGTGGCGCAGCGCGGCGGTGAACCCGACGAGGTCGGGCAGCACGTCGGGCTGGTCCCCGTCCGGCCCGCTCATCACGCCGGCCCGCTCATGACGACGGCCCGCTCATGACGCCAGCAAGGCGTCCAGCGACTCGCGTACCCGGTCGGCGTCCTCGCGGTACTTGAGCACCGCGCCCAGGGTCTTCGCGGCGAGCGCCGGGTCGAGCTCCCGGGCGCCGAGCAGGGTCAGCGCCTGCGCCCAGTCCAGCGCTTCGGCCACCCCCGGCGGCTTGAGCAGGCCGACCTCCCGCAACCGCCGGACCGCGCCCGCGACCTGGGCGGCCAGCCGCTCCGGGAGGCCGGGCAGCCGCCGGCGCAGGATCGCGGTCTCGCGGGCGAGGTCAGGGTGGTCCAACCACAGGTAGAGGCAGCGGCGTTTGAGCGCGTCGTGGACCTCGCGGGTGCGGTTGGACGTGAGCACGACCAGTGGCGGGGTTCCGGCCCGCACCTCGCCGAGCTCGGGGATGGTCACCGCATGCTCGGTGAGCACCTCGAGCAGGAAAGCCTCGAACTCGTCGTCGGCCCGGTCCACCTCGTCGATGAGCAGCACGCTGGGGGCGGTCTGCAGGGCGCGGAGCACCGGCCGGGCCAGCAGGAAGCGCGGGTCGTAGAGCGACGCCTCCAGGACGTCGGGGTCGACGGCCTCGCCGGAGGCGTTCGCTGCGGTCTCCGCGGCGCGCAGGTGCAGCAACTGGCGGGGGAAGTCCCAGTCGTACAGGGCCTGGGTGGCGTCGATCCCCTCATGGCACTGCAGGCGGACCAGCTCGGCTCCCAGGACCTGCGCCAGCGCCTGCGCCAGCGCGGTCTTCCCGGTGCCGGGCTCACCCTCGCACAGCAGCGGACGGCTCATCCGCAGGGCGAGATAGGCGGCGGTGGCGAGGCCGTCGTCGGGCAGGTACCCGGTGGCGTCGAGCGCGGCCGCCAACGCCTCCGGGGAGTCCAGGCCGGTGCTGGTGCAGTCGCCCACACCCCCAGTGTCCATGACCCCGCGGCGCATGGCCAGCGGCATCCGCGCCGAGGGTCTACCCCGCGTGTTCAATGCCCAGTTACAGTCCTGTGATACACAGTTACACTCCTGTAATACGATGAAACGAGGCCGGTCCCGCCTTGCCGTGAAACGCCGTCTACCGGCAGAAACGTGGCGTAACGCCAATTGCCGTGAAACGTTACGGTGACGATCGTCACCTGCCCGACCCTCTCCCCTGCGGCCACCCGACTACCTACCGTCGCCGCTCGGGTCGGCACACGCCTGGCCTGAATGGACCCGGATCCCGCCGCGCCGAACCCTGTCCAGCGGGATCTGGACCCTCGAAACCAGGAAACGACACCGGACAGGGTCGGGGGACCCGACGTGGCGGGCACGCGGCAGGCGGGCCCTTGGGGTGAAGCCGAGTGGAAACGGCCGGGCGACTCTCTCAGCCCGAACCCGACAGCTAACCTCGGAGGCGCGGTACCGGAGAGAGCACATGGCTCGAGATCGAGATAACTCCCGCAGACGCCTCCTCGGCCGCAATCTGACCCGACTGGCGCTCGCCGGGGCTGTGATCGGCGCCCCGTTCGCCGTCACGACCGCCACCGCGAGCGCCACCGACTGGGACGTCGTCGCGCAGTGCGAGAGCAGCGGCAACTGGCACACCGCCACCGGCAACGGCTACTACGGCGGCCTGCAGTTCACGAAGTCGACCTGGGAGGCCAACGGCGGTACCGGCAACCCGGCCGACGCCAGTCGCGAGGAGCAGATCCGGGTCGCCGAGAACGTCGAGCGGAGCCAGGGCATGGGAGCCTGGCCGGTGTGCGGCAGGCGAGCCGGCGCCGACTCGTCGCCGACACCGAGCAGCGAGCCGCGCCCGACCTGGACCAGGACCCTGATCTCGTCCACCCCGCAGGCCGCCCAGGTGACCGAGGCGGCGAGCACGCAGACCGCCGACTACACCGTCGTGCCGGGCGACACGCTGTCCCAGATCGCCACGGCGCACCGACTGCTCGGTGGCTGGCAGGCCCTGTTCACCAGGAACCGCGCCGCCGTGTCGAACCCGAACCTGATCTTCCCCGGCGAGCGGCTCAGCCTGAGCTGACCGCTACCCCGGGTGCCCGGCGCACGGGCACGGGCACGGGGTGCCACCCCTCGGCGGGGACGTGATTTGCATCACATCCCCGCCGAGGCTCGTTCCGTCACCTGACCGTGATCTTTTCGTTATCTCAATGCAGCTACCTGGGCTGATGTCCCCGGGTCGAGCAGGCCGAGATCTCGATGAGGTCTCGGAATCGTCACAGCGCGGGGTTGGCGAACTCCGATGCGACCCTTAACGTGCTCCCCGGCCCGACCGTGAGCACGTCCCGACGGGCCCCGGAGCCTGTCGCCCACCCCGTCCAGCAGGCACCGGCCCCCGAGCGAGACGCCGGACGGGGACGGGATGCGCTCCCCGTACGACGGCTCCCGGCAGGGCAGCGGCACGGAGACCACCATGCCTCGATACCGCGGCAGGCACCGCAGGCCGTCCGGTGGGTCGCTGCCGGGCGGCCGGACCCTTGCCGGAGCGGCGCTCGCCGGCGCCGTCGTCGGCGTCCCCGTCGTCGCGGCCGGCACGGCGCAGGCCGCGCCGGACTCGGTCTGGGACGCCGTGGCGCAATGTGAGAGTGGCGGCAACTGGCACACCGAGACCGGCAACGGCTACTCGGGCGGCCTGCAGTTCACGCCGTCGACTTGGCGCGCCTACGGCGGCACCCGACTGGCGCCGAGCGCGGCGGAGGCCAGCCGCGAGCAGCAGATCACGGTCGCCGAGCGGGTGCTCGCCGGCCAGGGCTGGAACGCCTGGCCGGTGTGCTCCCGCAAGGCCGGTGCCCGCGGCAGCGCACCGAGCGCCCGGCCCGCGTCGGCTGCGTCCAGCGAGCCCCGCACCGCCGCCCCGGCACCCACTACCCCGACACGCGCCGCTGCCCCCAAACCCACCGTGACGACCCCCCAGAACTCAGCCCCCCGCAACACCCCGCCGGTGCCGGCAC
>JAVKSM010000116.1:0-9603 GCA_039583705.1 Pseudonocardiaceae bacterium | reverse complement strand
AGCAGTCCACGGCCGCGTCGAGCGGCAGGATCAGCGCCGCGAGGAAGGACTGTCGGCCACCGGAGCAGTAGCCGACGGTCCCGACCCTGCCGTTGGACGACGAGAGCCCGCGCAGGTGGCGCACCGCCCCGCCGACGTCGCCGACCAGCCGCTCGTCAGGCACCCCGCCGGCCGCCCGGACGGTCGCGGCGGCGTCGGCCGGGTCGGCTCCCGGAGCTTCCCGGCTGTAGAGGTTGGGGCAGATCGCGCAGTAGCCCATCGCGGCGAACCGGCGGGTGATCTCCTTGCTCGCCGTGTCGTAGCCCGGCATGTGGTGGATGACGACCACGCCGCCGAACGGACCGGGCCCGAGCGGGCGCGCCAGGTAGGCCTCGACCTCGTCACCACTGTGCCCGACGATGGTCACCGTCTCAGCCAGCATCGCGTCGTAGTTCATTCCTTCACCCTGCCACTCCCGCGGCCGGTCACCAGCATGGGGCGGCGAAACGGACGACCTTCGTCGCGCACCCTTCAGGCCCTCTGCCGGCCTTCCTGCAACGGGCCGGCGGCACGGGCGAACTCCTCCAAGCCGTGCACCAGGGCGGCGGCAGCCTCCGGGCTCATCCGCACCAGAACCGCCGCCAGCTCCGCCTGCCGGGCGGCCTGCAGCCGGGCCAGCAACGCCCGCCCCGCGGGCTGCAGCGTCAATGTGACCTCCCGCCGGTTGTGCTCGCTCAGCTCGCGGCGCAGCAGCCCGGCCGCCACCAGCCGGTCGCACAGCCGGCTCGCCGAGGACGGGATGACGCCGAGCACGTCGGCCAGCCCGCCGAGGTTGAGGCTGCCGTGCTCGGCAACCACGCGCAACGCCCGCAACTGCGTGGCCGACACCCGCGCCTGCACAGCCTCCACCGGCCGGACCACCGCAGCCAGCAACGCGACGGCGGCGGCATCGACGGCCGCCGCCAGCCCGGCCAGATCCATCGTGGACTGAAGCCGCCGCTCCGGCACCGCTTCACTCTGACACAACGGTTGTCCTCCGGATACCATCCGGCGGGTGCTGCGCGTCGCCGCCGTGCTCGCCGCGCTCGACACCGCCCCCGTCCGCGCTCGCCGCCGCTCGGCACAGTGACCTGCTAGCCGGGGTGAGGCGCTCAGCCTGTCCCGCGGGATCGTGGCGCAGGTGCTGCCCGCTTGGTCTGGCCGCACCCCGGGTTTCGCGCTGGCCGCTTTCCTGGATCCCGGTTCGCCGATGGGCGGCGCCGCCTACGACTGGTCGGCCCAGCCCGGAGCCGTCACGGTCACCGTCGTCGAGGGCAGCGGCGAGGGCGTCCCCGCGGCTCTTCTCACCCACTGGGCGCTCCGGCGCGCCGGTGCTGCGTGGCCGGCTACGCCGCGTGCCGGGCACGGCCGACCCCGTGGCTGACGCCCTGGTCGTGTGCCTGGACCTGCTCCCCGACCTGGGCCAAGCTGCGGGAGGCGCACCCGTGCTCTAGAACAAGCAACCATGCCGGATCTGAGCCGCCCCGACCACCTCCCCCATCGCCGTCCCGACGGCAAGCCTCCGCACCCCCGCTGGCTGCCTCGACAGCGCCGCGGCGTCACCCCGCAGATGATCGGCCGCTACCCCGACTACGACGTGCTGTCCACCGTGGACACCTGGGACGAGGCGACGCGGCGGGTCGTGCTCGCCCGGCTGGACCCGCCCGGCCCGATGCGGTTCTTTTCCCCCGCCGAGCAGCCGACGCTGCGGGCGTTCTGCGACACCGTGCTCGCCCAGGACGCCGAGCCGCGGGTGCCGGTTGCGGAGATGGTCGACGAGAAGCTCGCCGCCGGCAGGTTGGACGGCTACCAGTACGCCGACATGCCCGACGACCGCGACACCTGGCGTGTGGTGCTGGGCGGCTTGGACGCGGCCGCGCGGGCGCGCCACGGCGCCGACAGCTTCGCCAGCCTCGCCGACGCCGACCGCGAGCGGATCGTCCAGGACTTCTCCGACGGCACGCTGTCGGGCGGCGCCTGGGAGCGGCTCGACCTCACCCGCGCCTGGTCCGTGGTGATGCGGATGGCGCTGTCCGCGTTCTACTCCCATCCGTGGGCCTGGAACGAGATCGGCTTCGGCGGCCCGGCCTACCCGCGTGGGTTCATGCGCACCGGCAGCGTCGGCACCCGCGAGCCGTTCGAGACCGGGGGAGCCACCGAGGAGGACCCGGTGCGCGCCGTCGACGAGGGTCAGGTGTAGCAGTGGGAACCTTCTGGCGCGGCGTGCTCAAGGGCGCAATCGGCCTGCGGGACAACGACTCCCGCTACCTGCTCGACGTGCACTCGCGGAACCTGCCCGGCGAGCGGACGATGCGCCGCTACGCCGAGACCGACGAGGTGGACCTCGTGGTCGTCGGTGCCGGTGCCGGCGGCTCGGTGCTGGCCCAGCGGTTGGCGCGCGAGGGGTGGCGGATCGTGGTGCTGGAGGCCGGCCCGTTCTGGCACCCCGACGAGGACTGGGTCTCCGACGAGGCCGGGTCACACGAGCTGTACTGGACCCAGAAACGGATCATCGGCGGGGCCGACCCGATCGAGCTGGGCAAGAACAACTCCGGGCGCGGGGTCGGCGGGTCGATGGTCCACTACGCCGGCTACACCCCGCGGTTCCACCCCAGCGACTTCGAGACCTACCGCCGCGACGGCGTGGGCGAGGACTGGCCGCTCCGCTACTCCGACGTGCTCGCGCACTACGAACGGGTGGAGGCCGAGCTGCCGGTGGCCGGGCAGGACTGGCCGTGGGGCTACCCGCACCGCTACCCGTTCTCCCCGCACCCGATCTCGGCGTCCGCGCAGCGGCTGGTGCACGGTGCCAGGGCGCTCGGGATCGAGATGCGGGTCGGCCCGGTCGGCATCGTCAACGGCACTTTCGGCAACCGCCCGCACTGCATCTACCGCGGCTATTGCCTGCAGGGCTGCAAGGTCAACGCCAAGGCGAGCCCCTACGTCACCCACCTGCCCGACGCGCTGGCACACGGCGTGGAGGTGCGGGCGAACTGCATGGCGCTGCGGGTGGAGCTCGACGAGGCCAGCGGCTGCACCCGCGGCGTCGTCTTCGTCCGGGAGGGGGAGTCGACCCACCGGTTGCAGCGGGCCAGGTTCGTCGCCGTGGCCGGCTACTCGATCGAGACGCCGCGGCTGCTGCTCGCCTCGACCAGCAGCCGGTTCCCCGACGGGCTGTGCAACGACCACGACCTCGTCGGGCGCTACGTCATGGTGCAGGGCGCCAGCCAGACCGCGGGCCGCTGGCCCGAGGAGCTGCGGATGTACAAGGCGCCGCCGCCGGAGGTCTCATCGGAGCAGTTCTACGAGACCGACCCGGGGCGCGGCTTCGCCCGCGGGTTCTCGGTCCAGACCGTCTCACCGATGCCCATCGGCTGGGCCGAGCACGTGCTCGCCGACGGGCACTGGGGCCGGGCGCTGCGGGAATACATGCGCGACTACAACCACTGGGGCGTCATCGGCGTGCTCAACGAGCTGCTGCCGCACCCGGACAACCGGGTCACGCTCGCCGAGGAGACCGACCCCTACGGCCAGCCGATCGCGCGCATGGACTACACACTGTCCGACAACGACAAGGCCAACATGGCCTTCTCCACCAAGGTGATCACCGACATTCTGCGAGCCGGGGATGCCCAGGACGTGCTGACGATCCAGCGCTACGCCCACCTCATCGGCGGCGCCCGCATGGGCTCCTCGCCGGAGCAGGGCGTGGTCGACGCCAACCAGCGCGCCTGGGCGGTGCCCAACCTGTTCCTCGCCGACGGGTCGGTGTGCCCGACCCAGGGCAGCGCGAACCCGGCCCTTACGATCATGGCGCTGGCGTCCCGGCTCGCGGAGCGGATGGCGAGCGGGGCGGCGATGGACGACGACCCGGCGGCCCGCGCGGGTCGCAACCGGCGCACGGTAGGGAGCAGACGATGAACGTGCGAGGCGGGCGGGTGCGGCGGCGGGCGGTGTCCGCCGCGATCGGGGCTGTGTCCGTGGTCGGCGCGCTCGCCCTGGCCGGCTGCACCGGGGGTGGTGGCGGCGCCGCAGCCCAGTCCTCGGGCGGCGCCGCGTCCGGCGCACCAGCGCTCCCGGCCAACGCGCCGGCGCTCGAGCAGGACTACGTCGGCGTGGTGCAGCGGGTACTGCCGTCGGTGGTCCTGATCACCACCAACCGCGACCTGGGTTCCGGTGTGGTCTTCGACAGCAAGGGCGACATCGTCACCAACGCCCACGTCGTCGGCTCCGCCACCAAGTTCCAGGTCCACCTCAGCGGTCGGCCGGCCACGTACACCGCCAGCCTGGTGGGCGCCTACCTGCCCGACGACCTGGCCGTGGTCAAGCTGGACTCGCCACCAAACGGGCTGCGCCCGGCGCACTTCGGCGACTCGTCCAAGCTGGCCATCGGGGACATCGTGCTCGCGATGGGCAACCCGCTGGGCCTTGCGGGCAGCGTCACCAACGGCATCGTCTCGGGGACCGGGCGCACGGTCACCGAGCCGCAGGGCCCCGGCTCTCCCGGAGCGACGCTGCCCGACGCGATCCAGACCAGCGCGGCGATCAACCCGGGCAACAGCGGGGGCGCGCTGGTGGACCTGGCCGGAGACGTGGTCGGAGTGCCGACGCTGGCCGCGATCGACCAGCAGATCGGCGCCGGCGGATCGGCCGCGCCCGGCATCGGGTTCGCGATCTCCAGCAACCTCGTCACCGACATCGCCGGGCAGATCGTGGCCAGCGGCCACGTCACCAACAGCCACCGCGCCGAGCTGGGCGTGCAGGTGCTCACCGTGGTCGACCAGAACGGGGCGCCGGCCGGGGCGGGTGTGGTGAGCGTGGTCACGGGCGGTCCGGCGGCGGCAGCCGGCATCCAGGCTGGCGACGTCATCACCGCCGTCGCCAACGTCCCCGTCCTCAGCACGTCGGACCTCACCAAGGCGCTGGCGCAGCTCAACCCCGGCCAGGCCCTACCGGTCACGATCGTCGACCGGCAGGGCAACACCCGCACCGTGACGGTCACGCTCGGCCAGCTCCCCGGAAGCTGAGCTGTTCGGGTGTTCTCGCCCGCGGTCCGTCGGAACGGCGGGCCGGGCAGCGAGGGAGGGGTGTGAGGCGGCAGTCGCCGTGGTCCGCGCCGCCGGCGGCTCCGCCACCGACCCGCAGCGCCAGCCCTAGGGGCGCACCGCGGAGTGCACCGACGACCAGGGCACCCAACTTCTACCTCGGCGAGCTGTGACGCTCCCGGCGCTCGGCGCTGGCGATCCGTCAGCGCCGAGCACAACCACTCATGACTTCCCCGTCCCCTCGGTCCCCGTCCCCTCGAGCCCTGACCCCCCGGGCTCGCCGCGGTGGGTGAGGCGGTCGCGGAGTCGGTCGACCAACCCGACGCCGTAGTCGGCGAGCAGGTTCAGCGGTGGCGTGTCGGGGGCCATCGGGTGCGGCCGGGTGGGGGACGTGTGGCCCCTGGACTGGAGAAAGCCCGCGGTCATCTGGGTGAGCTGTTCCGAGGTGAACCTCTCGACCAACCGCGGCAGCAGTTCCTGCTCCTCGTGCCGCATGTGCTCGCGGACCTCGGTCATGAGCGTCTCGAGGAGTTGATCGAACCGGGAGTCGCCGGGGTCGAGGCCCTCCAGGTCCTTCATCACCTTCTCGGCTTCGGAGTGCTCGGCGATGAGCTGGTCGGTCAGGGTGGCCTCCACCCTGGCCTTCGCCATCGGGTAGACGTAGTGCTCCTCGGCCACGGCGTGCCGCACCAGCATCATGATCGCCTGGTCGGCGAGCGTGCGCCGGTGCTCCGGATCGCCGCCGGCCGCCAGTTCCTCGAACAGCACCTCGACCTCGCGGTGGTCGCTGGTTATCGCCGCCACCAGGGCTTCGCCTTGCTGCCTCGTCGCCATCGCGGTGTGCCTCCTGGTCTTGATCTTCTCCGCGAGGTGGGTACCCCGGCTGCGGTCCGGGCAGTCGTCATGCCCACGCTCGGCCAGCCGATCAGCGGCGCCGCCAGCCGAGCCGGACGTACTCGCCGGTCCCGCCCACGTCGTCGCTGACGGTCACGGTGCATCCGGCTTCCTCCTGCAGGGCGCGGACCGTGACCGTGCCCCCACCGGGCACGGCCTCGACCCGCTGCACCGCGCGCTCCACCAGCGGCTGCACGATCCCGGGCTCGACCGCCGTGCTGGCCAGGTCAGGGGTGACATCCAGGCGCACCCGAAGCCGGTCGGAGAAACGGGCCTGCTGCACCGCGCCGTAGCGCGCCACCTGTTGCAGCTCCTGCCCCAGCGTCGTCGGCTCGTCCCCCCTGCGCAGGCCGTAGCGGGTGTAGTCCGCGACGTCGACGAGCAGTTCCCTGGCCCGCACCGGGTCGGTGCGCACGTAGGCGGCGATCATTGTCAGGCTGTTGTAGAGGAAGTGCTGCACCTCGGCGCGCTCCGGCGGCGAGCCGCCCGGCGGCGCGGCTGGGGCCGGAAGCGCCGCCGCGACCCGGATCTGGGCCGGGTCGGCGGCCGGGCACACGCCACGCCAGGTGGGATGGACCAGCCGGCCCGCCTCGCTCCACCGCCGGTGCTCGACCTCCCCGACGAGTTCCGGGGCCAGCCAGCGGGCCGACCGGGCCAGCCGTGCGGGCAGCCGGTCCAGGAACGGGGGGTCGCTGCCGGCGATGTCGGCGAACCGCCGCGGCAGGTCCCGTCGGTCGCCGCCGGTCAAGCCGGTGCCGACGGCTCCGGCGTAGCGCAGACCGTGTCGGTCGGGCACCCCCACCAGCAGCGACCCGAGTGCGACCCGCTCCCCTGGGATCCACCCGCCGAGGACCACCTGCTGCCGCTGCCGCAGCACCGTGCGGACCCAGCCCGGGGACCGCCGACCCGGCCGGTAGGTCGCATCCAGGCGCTTGGCGGTCACCCCGGACAGGCCGTAGCCGGCAGCCGTGTCGAGCACCGCCTGGCCGTCGATGTCCGGGAACGACGGCGGCAGCACCACCGCGCCCCCGCCGAGGTCAAGCGCGGCGAGCAGCTCCCGGCGGTGGCGGTAGGGCAGCGGGACGGTGGACCGGCCGTCGAGCCGCAGCAGGTCGAGCAGGACGTAGGCCAGCGGGACCCGGCTTGCCAGGGCGTCCGGCCGATGCCCACCCAGTCGGCGCCGCAGCCGGACGGCGTCGAGCCGTCCCGAGTCGTCCAGCGCGACCAGCTCACCGTCCAGAACCAGCCGGTGGGCGCTCCCGACGGCAGCCAGCCCGGCGAGCTCCGGGAAGCTGCCGGGAATGTCCCGCCCGGTGGCGCTCGTGAGCCGCAGGCCGTCAGGCTCGACCACCGCGAGCGTGCGGACGCCGTCCCAGGCGAACTCGAAGGCCCAGCCCGGGCCGGGAGGCAACGGCCCGAGTGTCGGCAGCATGGGCAGCAACGCCCTGTCCTCCGGCCTGCCTGCCATGCCCTCTGACCCTAGCGGGCACCTCACCCCTGGGTGGGCCCCGGATCTCGGCGACGTCGACGCTGCGGCCAGGATGCCAGGATGACGGTCATGCGCAATGAGGTGCTGGTGGTGCTCCACGTGGTCGCGGCGGTATTCATCGTCGGCCCGCTGGTGGCGTTCGCGAGCGTGAGCCCGCGCCAGGTCCGCAGCGCTGACCTGGCCGGCTTGCGCGCCACGACCCGTGGCGTCTGGATCTACGGGCTCGCGTCAGTGATCGTGGCGGTGCTCGGCGTGGCGATGGTCCGCGACTTCGGGCCGCTGTGGATCTGGCTGTCGCTGCTGCTCTACGTCGTCGCGCTGGGGTTGACGTTCCTGCTGCTGGCCCTGCTGCGCCGGACCGCCGTCGCCGCCGCGGCGCCGGCCCTACCCACCCGGACCCCAGCTACCCGGACCGCCGCACAGGTAGCCGCGACGAGCGGACTGGTGTCGCTGCTGTTCCTCGCGATCGTCGTGCTCATGGTGCTCAAGCCCGCCTAGCACATGCGAACAGACGGGCCGGCCTGGGAGACGGCGAAGCGCCCGGCGCTGGGAGCCCTGCAGCTACCCGAGCAGCCCGAGGAGCTGCTCGCCGCCCACGCCCGGGACCTGGACGTGGCATGGCGCAACGTCGCCGCCGGCCTCGGCAGCGCCGAGGAGGTGCGCCTGGACGCCGACGGGCGGCTGCACGCCGCGGCGATCCGGGCCGTCCCGGACCCGCCGAGCCTGATCGACCTGCGCCGGCGCCTGGAGGTGATGCTGCCGCCCTGATCTCCGCCCAGGGCGGCGGCCGCCGCCCGAGGTGCTGATCACCGACACCGGCTCCTGCCTGGTCCTGAACTGCGTCACGCTGTGGAACTCGACCCTATCTCGACGCCGCCCTGACCGAGCTGCGCGCCCAGGGCTACCCAGTGCTCGACACCGACCTCGCCCGCGGCCAGGCGCCGTATCAGCGAGCGCTGAGCCGGGCCAGGCGTTCGGGCCGGGGCCAGCGGACGTCGTGTGCCCAGCCGAGCCTCTCCAGCGCCCAGATCAGCCTGGCCGAGATGTCCAGCTGCCCGCGCCGCACACCGTGGCGGGCGCAGGTCGGGTCGGCGTGGTGCAGGTTGTGCCAGGACTCACCCAACGAGGCGATCGCCAGCGGCCAGACATTCCCGGAGTGGTCGCGGGTGGCGAAAGGGCGCTCGCCGAGCATGTGGCAGATCGAGTTGACCGACCACGTGACGTGGTGCAGCACCGCCACCCGCACCAGCCCGGCCCAGAAGAACGCGGTCAGCGCACCCCACCAGGACCAGCTGGCCAGCCCGCCGAGCAGCGCCGGGGTGAGCAGGCTGACCAGCGTCCACAGCGGGAACTGCGCGCTCACCCGGCGCACCACCGGGTCGGCCAGCAGGTCGGGCACGAAGCGCTCGGCGTTGGTGTTACGCCGGTCGAACAGCCAACCCACGTGGGCGTGCAGGAAACCGCGGGCCACCGCCCGCGGCGAGGTGCCGAAACGCCACGGGGAGTGCGGGTCGCCCTCGGCGTCGGAGAAGGCGTGGTGGCGGCGGTGGTCGGCCACCCAGTCGAGGATCTCGCCCTGCAGCGCTAGGCTGCCCGCCACGGCCAGCGCGTGGCGCAGCCGCCGGTGGGCCTTGAACGAGCCGTGGGTGAAGTAGCGGTGGAAGCCGACGGTGATGCCCAGCCCGCTGACCAGGTAGGCGCCGAGCGCCAGCCCGACGTCGAGCCAGGACAGGCCCCAGCCCCAGGCGACGGGCACCGCGGCCAGCAGCGCGACCAGCGGCACGATCACGAACACGACGACGAGGGCGTGGTGCCCGGTGGAACGCTCGCCGGCGATGAGCGGCTTGGGCCCGGCCGGGGAGGGTTGTGGCGGGGTGTCGATGAAGGCAGTGGGCATCGGGTCCTCGATTCTGCTGGCCGGTCGGGAATGGACAGGTGGCCCGACGACACCGCGCCACCACTGGTCAGGCGCCGTCGGCGGCATTGGCGGCGAGCCCGGCGGGCGCAGCCAGTCGCTGTCTGAGGTGGTGGGCTGGGGCCGGTCATGGTCGCTGGGCGTTGCGGGCGGGGTGGTCGCTGCGGGGGGGCGGGCAGGACACAGACCGCGGCGGCGGCGAGCGCCAGCAACCCAGCCGCGACCGCTGGGCCACGATCGGC
>JAVKSM010000115.1:0-9799 GCA_039583705.1 Pseudonocardiaceae bacterium | reverse complement strand
GCTTCCCGGGTGATCCCCCTCGCCTCGCGCAGCCGGCGCAGTTGGGTGCCTAACACGATGCGCAACACGGTCGGCCCTGCCGGCTGCCGGGCGGGGAGATCGCCGCCACCTGGACTCGGCTCGGCTACTGTCAAGACTCTCCCCACCATTGCGCGAGCCCCGACTTGCACCAATCATGGCAGCATCTCCGCTGCGCGGCCAGCGCTGGGCTCATCCACCAGTGATACCGGGCCGACCATTGCCCGACATGGAGCAGCCGGAACGGGCCGCGGAGAGCAGGTGCGGTGCCTGGGGCGGCCAGTGCTTCGCGTCGCAGGCCGTTCGGCGACGAGCTGGTGACATCCCGACGCCGGCACCGTTAGCGTCGCGGGGTTGGTCTGGATCAGGGGACCGGGGGACGTCACGTGGCCAAGTCAGAGCATGGGTCGTGGTGGCCGCTGGGTGCGCTGCTGGCGGTGTGCGCAGTCCTGGCGTGGCTGAACTGGGGCGTGCGCACCCACCACCCGGCGTCGTCGCCGGTCGTCGCCGCCGCGGGACCGGCCACGGTGACATACCACCTGACCCTCCCGCCGCCACCCACCCCCCGGGCCGCGGTCCCAGCGGCGCCGTTGGCAGTGCCGTTGGCAGCGCCGCCGGCCGTGCCGGTCGTGCCCCCGCCCGCGCATCCGTCAGCCACACCACCGTCCGGGAACGCCGGAGGGTCCGCACCGGCGCCGCCCTCGGCGTTGCCGGCGCCCACCCAGGTGACCATCACCGGGCCCGGCGCCGCGCACATCCCCGCCCTGGTCGTCTCGGCGGGGCAACGCCCGCTGGTGACGCTCCCCGCGATCCACCTGCCCGCGGCCGCGACGACCGCCTCGGTGCCGACCACAGCGCTCCCCGCGCCCCCGGTGACCGCGGCGACGACGGCGTCCGCGGCGTCGGCCCCCCCGGCTGCGCCCGTGGTGTCGACCTGCTCCGACGTTTCCGCGTTCGCCGTCCCGGGCACGTTCGAGACCAGCGCCACCGCCGATCCGGTGCCCGTCGGGGTGCTCGGGAAGGTAACCGGGGCGCTCACCCACGACTACCCCACGTCCCGGCTGCACGTCGCCTACATCGCTTATCCGGCCACGATCCTCGACCCGCTCTACCCGGACTCCGAGGCCAAGGGCGTCGCCAACCTGACCGCCGCGATCGCATCGACCGTCCGGGACTGCCCGCGCACCCACGTCATGCTGTTCGGGTTCTCCCAGGGTGCCGCCGTCGCCGGGGACGTCGCCACGCAGATCGCCCAGGGCAACGGGCCCACGACCGCCGACCGGGTGATCGGCGTCGGCCTGATCGCCGACCCCAGCCGCGCCCCCAACGCCCCCACGTTGCCGACCGGGGTCGGCGGGCAGGGCGTGCTCGGAGCCCGTCCCGCCGGATTCGGCGCGCTCGCCGGTCGGGTCGCGGAGATCTGCGCCCCCGGGGATCCCGTGTGCGCGGCCCCCGCGACCGGCATCACCTGGCAGCAGCTCGACCAGGCGGTGCGCAGTCAGATCCACACCGACGCCGCGTACGAAGCACTCCGGGTCACCTCGACCCAGACCACCGTGGACTGGCTGGTCGCCGCGGCACACTCCAGCATCGACATGACGCCGGTGACGTCCGCGCCCCCGACGGCGACGCCGACCGCCCGTGCCCCGTCGACCACGCCACCGGTCTCCAGCCCGGCAGCCCCGGTCGCCCCGATGACCGTCCATGTCGTCATCCCCGACTGGCTCGACATCACCGTCACCGGGATGCCCGACGGCCACGGCGGGTGGACCTTGACCAGGGTCCAGGGGACGATCTCGGGGACGCCGTTCACCGGGCTCGCCGACGGCCGGATGACGGTCAGCTCGTCCGGTCCCCCCGACGTCCAGGTGTCGATTACAGGGACGACGCTGCGGTAGCGGCGGGGACGACGCCGAGTCGGCCGGCCTGGTAGTCGACGACAGCTTGGTAGAGCTCTTCTCTGGTGTTCATGACGAAGGGCCCGAAGTGCGCGACCGGCTCGCGGATGGGTCGCCCGCCGAGGAGCAGCACCTCGAGGGTGGGTTCGGCGCTTGGCACTCTGGTGGCGGCCGTCATGGTGAGGGCGTCGCCGGGGCCGAAGACGGTGAGCTGTGCTTTCTGGACGGGGCGGGCGCCCTCGCCGACGGTGCCGACGCCGGCCAGCACGAAGGCCAGTGCGTTGAAGTCGGCGGGCCAGGGCAGGCTGAGCCGGGCGCCCGGGCTGACGGTGGCGTGAACGAGGGTGATCGGAGTGAAGGTGGTGCCGGGTCCGTCGTAGCCGGCGACGTCGCCGGCTACGACGCGTACCAGTGCGCCGCCGTCGTCGGAGGACAGCAGCTGTGCTTCAAGCCCGCGGATGTCCTGGTACCGGGGCGGGTTGAACTTGTGCGCTCGTGGGAGGTTCACCCACAGTTGGATGCCGTGGAACAGCCCGCCGGAGACCACCAGGTGCTCCGGAGGCTGCTCAATGTGCAGGATCCCGGCGCCGGCGGTCATCCACTGCGTGTCGCCGTTGGTGATCACGCCGCCACCACCGTGGGAGTCCTGGTGTTCGAAGCTGCCGTCGATGATGTAGGTGACGGTCTCGAAGCCGCGGTGCGGGTGCCAGGCGGTGCCCTTGGGCTCACCCGGCGCGTACTCGACCTCACCCATCTGATCCATATGGACGAACGGATCGAGGTCGGCCAGCGAGACGCCGGCGAAGGCGCGGCGCACCGGGAATCCCTCGCCTTCGAACCCGCTGGGCGCCGTTGTCACGGAGCGGACCGGCCGTTGGCGGGTCGTGGCGGGGTCCGGCGCGGGGATGCGCGGCAGGGCCAGGGTGTCAGCGGTGACGGCAGGCACGACGCCTCCTGAAAGTAGTTGCGTTATCAACTTACTGCTGCTCAACGCGCTGCCGCCGATGGACATTCCCGGCCGCGCTCGGTCCGGTGAGCGCTGGCGACCGGACGGTTCGAGCGGGGTGGCGGGTAGCACCGGGACGGGGGAGAGCTACGCGGCGGTCGCGGGCGCCGCCGCGACGCCGCGGCCGGCTGGCGTCCGGTTCGCCTGTCTGACTGCATGCTCGGCGCGGGCGGCCAGGGCTCGACGGTCCTCTCCTGGCAGGGGACGCAGCAGCGGGAGCAGATCGAGTTCGCAGACCAACCCCGCCAGCCGAAGTACCCGGCACAGGGAACTCCAGAGGGTCTCCTCCCCGATGAACGCGCCTGCGGTGCCTGGGCGACCATCGGACAGCCGCAGCCGGATCGCCACCGGGCGGACCGGCACCTCGGCGTCGAGCGCGGCCTGGAACACGGCTCGCCGGAACGGTCCCGTCGCCGCTCCGCACCATGTGGTGCCCTCCGGGAACGCGACGACCGCGGTCCCCTCGCGCAGGACCGTGGCGATTTCATCGACGACCGCGGGTAGGCCGCGCAGCCCGCCCCAGCAGAGGCGGGAGGCTGGTCCGCGCCGGCACCAGGGCAGCAGCAGGAGGGAGCCACGGTCGGTGCGGGGTGACGCTGTACCGCGCCGGCGCGAGGTGCCGAGCGCGGACCTGCGTCCAGACGGCCGCGGCTTGGCCACCACCGTCGAGGAGCGGGAGGCTGGCGCAGCCGGCCAGCCAGCGGTGCCCGGTGAGCAGGAGGTAACGGGCGATCCCGGTCCAGGTCAGCCCGATCACGGCGCCGCTGCGGTGTTCGGGGTGCACACACGACCGTCCGACCTCGATGAGCGAGCGGCGCAGCGGCGCGACGGCGGACAGTTCGAACTCGGTGTCGGAGTACAGCCCGCCAGCGGCGGCGGCGCGTTGGGGCGGCAATATCCGGTAGGTGCCCACGACCTCCCCCGAGGTGTTCTCACGCACCACGAGGTGGTCACAGAACCCGTCCAACCGGTCGACGTCCAGGCCGGCCTCAGGGCTGTGGAGGGTGGCTCCCTGCTCCTGGGCGAACACGCGGTACCGCAACCGCTGGGCCGCGCGAACGTCGTCCTCGTCGGTGGTCAACAGCAACGAATAGTGTGCTGTCGTGGTGCTCGCAAGTACCTGTCCCCGGGTCATGGGTATGATCTATCGTTTCGGATCGACCCGACGGCTGCCCTGACCTGGCCGACCGGTGGCCTGCCGATGAACTCACCGGCGCGACGCCGTGGCCCGCGCGGTGTCGCCCGGCGTTCACATGGTCGTCGCACCACCGTTCACCAGTCGTGCGCCGACCGACACCGCTGTCCCATAGCCTCGACCCGCTGAGGTTCGACCACCTGGGAGCGGGAATGGAAGAATTCATCCTCGAAGCCGCCGCAGCGGTTGTCGCCCTGCTACTCGAAGCGCTCGTGCTTCAACTGGTCCGCAGGATCGTCAACCCGATCTGAAGTGCCTGCAGCGTCACGACGACCACGGCTCGGGCGGTCGGTCACTGAGGTGAGGTGGGTGCTGAGTCACCGCGCCTCATGGAGGAAGGCCGGGCCCGCCCTGTCCTCGGCGACTGCACAGCAAGGAAGACCGGCGTCAGTCGCGGTGCTTGCGGCGGTTCCACAACCACCGGAGCGCCAGAAACTCCAGGATCTTCTTCACCATCACGTCCTCCTGAGTGTCCCTTGCAAATCGTACCCGCAACGTCCGCAACGTCGCAGCACCACCCGGTGAACGCGCCTACCGCCGCGGAGTCACCCAACCCCGGGCCGAGGTTTGCCCGTGGGCCTGGGTGGGCACCGCTAGTCAGAGCACCCAGGGGCCGGGTCGGGCCGCTGTAACCGGCGGCACAGGCACGACGAGGAGGCCACTGAAGGTGTGGATCGTCCTGTTCGCCCCACTGGTGCTCGCCGCGGCCACGCTGGGCATGGCCAGCGTCGAGGCCCGGTTTCACCGCCTCACCGGGCGCCACCACCGCGGGCGGCACCGCGTGCGGTGGTTCCACCTGTCCGGGCGTCGCGCCGGGCGTCGGCCCAGGTCTCGGACCCATCCCATCCCCGAGGCGTTGCCTGTCTGGTTGGATGCCCAACTGGCCCGGGGTGAGGATCCGCCGCTCGCCGTGGTGCCCCACCCTCACGCCCCGCTTCTTGGGGACCACGCCCCGCCTGCTGGTGACCAGCCGGACGCAGACCCGGCTCGGGCACCGGCCCCGCCGACCGTCGACGCTGCGGGACCGACGCTGCGGCTGGTGGTCGCGGCCGAGCAGAGTGCGCTGCCGCTGGTGCGCGGGGAGGTCCGCGACTGGCTCCGGCTGCTGGACTGGCCGCCACCGCAACTGGTCGACACCGTGCTCGCGATCGACGAGGCCACCACCAACGCCTTCACCCACGCCTACCCTGCGGACGCCCCCGCGCTCGTCGACGTCGCCATCACCCCCCACCCCGGACCTCGGCTGCACATCACCGTCACCGACCACGGCCGCTGGCGCCCACCACCACCCTCGGCCGCCCACCACCGTCGCGGCATCCCCCTCATGCACGCCTGCATGGACACCGTCCGCATCCACGGCAGCGACCAGGGCACCCGCGTCGAGCTCGAAACCACGGCCACCAGCGCATAGGTGCATGGGCTGCGCGTGGGCTGCGCGGACCCGCTGGGTGGGCTGCGCGCGTAGGGTGGTTGGACTTTCGCTGCCGAGGGGGGCGATGAGCTACAAACGGCACTTCGCCCGCTTCTTCGGGAACGATCCGGAGCGCCTGCACCTCGCCGCGCACAGCCATCACCCCTGGCCGGACGTGACGTTCGAGGCGCAGCAGCGTGCGTGGCTCGACGCCGCGGCACTGCACGACGACAAGTGGGATCTGCTGCTGGGCGAGGTACTACCCGAGGCCAGCCGGCACGTCGCCGGCCGGCTGGGCCTGCCCGACGCCGCGACGGTCGCGTTCGCACCGAACACCCACGAGCTGGTGCTACGGCTGCTGTCCTGCCTGCCGGTGCCGACCCGCATCCTCACCACGGACAGCGAGTTCCACAGCTTCGCCCGGCAGGCCCGCCGGCTGCAGGAGGCCGGGCTCGCGGTCGTCGAGCGCGTGGCGGCCGAGCCGTTCGCCACCTTCACCGAGCGGTTTCGCCGCGCCGCTTCCCGCGGTGGCCACGACCTCGTGTTCTTCAGCCAGGTGCACTTCAACTCCGGATTCGTCGTCACCGACCTCGAGGCGGTCGCCGCCGCCGTGCCCGCCGAGGAGACGTTCGTGGTCATCGACGGCTACCACGGCTTCATGGCGCTGCCGACCGACCTCGCCCCGCTCGCTGGCCGGACCTTCTACCTGGCGGGCGGCTACAAGTACGCGATGGCCGGCGAGGGCGCCTGCTTCCTGCACTGTCCGCCCGGCTACGGCGAGCGCCCGGTGAACACCGGCTGGTTCGCGGGCTTCGCCACACTCACCGAGCCATCCCGGCCCGATGAGGTGAGCTACCCGAGCGGCGCCGCCCGGTTCCTGGGCGCGACCTTCGACGCCACCGGCCTGTACCGCTTCAACGCGGCTCAGCGGCTGCTCGGCGAGCTGGGCCTGTCGGTGGCGGCCATCCACGCCCACGTCCGCCGACTGCAGGCGGGTTTCCTCGACCGGCTCGATGCGCTCGACGTGCCCGGGCTCAGCAGCGCCACGCTCCTGCCAGCTCCCGAGGTTGCGGAACGGGGGCATTTCCTGACCTTCCGTCTCCCCGACGCGGGCGCGGTCGCCACCCGACTGCGCGCCCACAAGGTCGTCACCGACCACCGCGACGACCGGCTGCGGTTCGGCTTCGGCATCTACCACGACGAGGGCGACCTCGACCCGCTCTGCCACCGCCTCAGTGCCGCGCAGCGAGGCGTTCCGGCCTGAGCAAGTGTGACGACGTAACCCACCGAGAACGGGGCGGTAACAGCGGTCACGGAGGCTGGATCGATGAGAGACGGCACAGCGACGAACTGTCCCGACTGCTCCTCCACCGCCACCGGAGGTGTCCGTGCCCGCTCCCGGACCGGAGCTTCTCCCCCCTGATTCGATCGTCGCGTATGCCGGCGTCGTCTCGGAGTGCGGGCACGAGGCGCTGCGCGCTGACATCCGTAGGCTCTCCGCGGTGCTCGGCGCCACGCTCGCCCACCAGGGCAGCCCGGAGTTGGTGGAGCTCGTGGAGGACGTGCGGCGGCTCTCGGACCGGGCGTCGCAGAGTGGCAGCGCCGAGATCAGCACGGTGCTGTCCGGGCTCGACGCCGGCACCGCGGTCGCGCTCACCCGCGCGTTTTCGAAGTACTTCCAGCTCGTGAACGTGGCCGAGCAGGTGCACCGTTCCCGGGAGCTGCGCACGATCCGGCGGCCGGACGGCAGTGGTGGTCCCCTACGCCGGCTGATGCGGCGGCTCGCGGGCGAGGTCGACCGCGAACACGTGCACGCGGCGCTGGCCCGCGTCGAGCTGGGTCCGGTGTTCACCGCGCACCCCACTGAGTCTTCGCGGCAGTCGGTGCTGGCGATCCTGCGCCAGGTGGCCGACGGACTCGATCGCGGCGTGCCGGACGCGCAGCTCGGGAGGCTGGTCGACCTGCTGTGGCAGACCGACGAGATCCGGCCGGGCAGGCCGACCGTGGCTGACGAGGCCCAGGCCGTCGGCTGGTACCTCGAACAGCTCGGGGCGCGCGCTGTGCCGGACCTGGTCGCCGGGTTCGAGGCCGAGACGCGCGCCGCCGGATTCGAGGTCCCGCCGGACACCCGGCCGCTGGTGCTGGGTTGCTGGGTCGGCGGTGACCGCGACGGCAACCCCAACGTGACGCCTGAGGTCACCCGGGAGGTGCTGGGGCTCTACGCCGACCGCGCCCTGCGGATCCACCTCGACCTGTGTGAGCGCCTGGTCTCCGAGCTGAGCGTGTCGACCCGCCTGGTCGGGGTGTCCGAGGAGCTGCGCGCCTCGCTGGCCCGCGACCGCCGGGCGCTCCCCGAGATCCATGATCGCTACATCCGGCTCTACCTGAACGAGCCTTACCGGCTGAAGTGCTCCTACATCCGGGCGCGCCTGGAGGGCAGCCGGGAGCGGCTGCGCGACGGCCGGCCGCACCGCGAGGGACGTGACTACCTCGGCGCGGCGGGCTACGTCGCCGACCTCGAAGTGGTCGACCGCTCGCTGCGAGGGCATCTCGGCGAACGGATCGCCGAGGGCACCGTGGCCACCGCCCTGCGTACCGCCCGAGCGCTGGGCCTGCACCTGGCGACGCTCGACGTCCGCGAGCACAGCGACGTGCACCACGCCGCGCTGGGTGCGTTGTACGAGCGGCTCGGCGAGCTCGACCGGCCGTACGCGGAGCTGGACCGGGCGAAGCGCACCGCGCTGCTGTCGCGTGAGCTGGCCGGCGGGCGCCCGCTGGCCGCGCGGCACGGCGAGCTTCCCGCCGCGGCCGCCGCCGCGCTGGCGACGTTCGACATGCTGCACGACGCGCAACACACCCACGGTCAGGCAGCGGCCAGCACGTACGTCGTGTCGATGTGCCGGGGCGTCGACGACGTGCTCGCGGCCACCGTGCTGGCCCGGGAGGCCGGCATGGTCGACCTGACACCCGGTGCCGGCCGGTCGTCCGTGGATGTGGTGCCGTTGTTCGAGACCGTCGAGGAGCTCTCGCGGGCGGGTGAGCTGCTGGATGAGCTGCTCTCCGACGCGGGCTACCGGCAGCAGGTCCGCAACCGGGGCGAGCTGCAGGAAGTCATGCTCGGCTACTCGGACTCCAACAAGGGCGCCGGCATCACGAGCTCGCAGTGGGAGATCCACCGCGCGCAGCGTCAATTGCGCGACGTGGCGGCGGCGCACGGGATCCGGCTGCGGCTCTTCCACGGTCGGGGTGGGTCGGTCGGACGGGGCGGCGGCCCGGCGGCCGAGGCGATCATGGCGGCGCCGTTCGGCACGGTGGACGCCACGATGAAGGTGACCGAGCAGGGCGAGGTGGTCTCCGACAAGTTCTCGCTGCCCGCGCTGGCGTACGACAACCTCGAGATCACGCTGGCGGCGGTGCTCGAGGCGACGCTGCTCCACCAGTCCTCGTCCGTGCCGATGGACACCCTCGACCGCTGGGACGAGGCGATGTGCGTGGTCAGCGACGCGGCCCGGGTCACTTACCGGGGCCTGGTCGAGCGACCCGGCCTGCCGGAGTTCTTCGCCACGGCCACCCCGGTGGACGAGCTGGGCCGGCTCAACGTCGGCTCGCGGCCGTCATGGCGGCCTGGTCGCAGCCTGCCCACGCTTGCGGACATGCGCGCGATCCCGTGGGTGTTCGGCTGGACCCAGGCGCGGATGGTGGTGCCGGGCTGGTACGGCCTGGGTAGCGGGTTGCGGGCCGCCCGCGAGGCCGGGTACGGCGCCGTTCTCGACGAGATGCGGCAGTGGGCGTTCTTCCGGAACCTGCTGGGCAACGTCGAGATGACCCTGGCCAAGACCGACCTGCGGATCGCCGGTTTCTACGTCGAACTGGTCGACCCTCGGCTGCAGTCGATCTTCGACGACATCGTGGCCGAGCACGAGCGGACGCTGCGCGAGGTCCTCCGGCTGCTCGACGCGGACTGCCTGCTGTCCCGCCACCCGGTGCTGCGGCACACGTTGGCGCTCCGCGCGGCGTACCTGGAGCCGCTGCACCACCTGCAGGTCGGGCTGATGGCCCGGTGCCGGCAGGTGGCCGAGCCGGACCCGGACCTGCACCGCGCGCTGCTGCTCACGGTCAACGGGATCGCGGCCGGGCTGAAGAACACGGGCTGAGCAGTGGGTACCCGGGAACGAGGTAGGTGGGAGGGAGAGCGGATGAGACACCCTCTGTCAACCCCGGGCTCAGGCGGCGTGTCTGAGTGCCCGCTTGCGGTTGGTTTGGTGGACGGT